>NZ_JBJNRH010000002.1:210184-505074 GCF_045809185.1 Nocardiopsis yanglingensis
GGGGGGGGGGGGGTGTGGGGTGGGGGGGGGGGGGGGGGGGGGTGTGGGGGGGGGGGGCCCCCCCCCCCCCCCCCCACTACCGGGTCAGAGCCCTTCCCTGCGGGAAGGGATCCGACCCCATGGCCCTTACGCCACGGCGCGCTTGCCGGTGCGGTAGATCAGCCAACCGACCAGGAACAGCACGGCCAGGCCGATCCACTGTGCGCCCGGCAGGTGGAACGGCACGGCCAGCACGTCGGCACGGCTGCTGACCACGATCGGAATCGCGATGGCGATGCCCATCAGCGCCTCGCCGGTGATCAGACCGGCGGCGAACAGCACGCCCGGCTTGTGCACGCGGTCGCGGCCTTCTTCGTCATCGGCGCGCACCTTGTGGAAGCGCTCGACCAGGTGAGCGATCAGGCCACCGAGGAAGATCGGCACCATCAGTTCCAGCGGCAGGTAGATACCGATGGCGGCGGCCAGGACCGGCACGCGGAAGCGGGCGTTGCGCGACTTCAACCAGCTGTCGAAGGCGATGATGGCGGCACCGACCACGGCACCGATGCCGATGAAGGTCCACGGCAGCTCACCACCGAACAGGCCCTTGGCCACCGAGGCCATCAGGTTGGCCTGCGGTGCAGCCAGCGCGTTCGGGTGCAGCTCGGACTTCACGCCGATGCCGTAGGCGGTGGCCAGCAGGTTCAGCACCGGGGCCATGATCAGCGCGCACGAGAACGCACCGATGCCCAGCATCAGCTGCTGCTTCCACGGGGTGGCGCCGACGATGTAGCCGGCCTTGAGGTCCTGCAGGTTGTCACCACCGACTGCGGCAGCGCAGCACACCACCGCACCGATCATGATCGCGGCCACCGCACCCAGCGGCGCACCGCCGGCACCGACCGGCTTGAGGCCATCAGCGCCCAGCAGCACCACCAGCACGGCCGAGGCGAACAGGATGGTGGAGATGGTGATGCCCGAGACCGGGTTGTTGGACGAACCGATCAGGCCAGCCAGGTAGGCCGAGACCGACACGAACAGGAAGCCGGCGACGATCATGATGATGGTCATCGGGATCGAAACGTGCCACTGGCCGACGATGGCCTGATACAGGGCCAGCAGCGGCAGCACGAAGACCACCAGGGCCACCAGCATCCACTTCATCGGCAGGTCCCGTTCGGTGTGCGCCAGCACCGGACCACCGCTCTTGCGGGCGGCGGCAAAGCCGCTCTTGACGCCGTTGAGCAGCGACTTGCGCAGCGAGATCAGGGTCCAGATGCCGCCGATCAGCATCGCGCCGACACCCAGGTAACGCATCTTCGCGCCCCAGATGGCGAACGCCGCTTCGGTGGAGGAAGCAGCGGCAACCGACGCGGCCAGCGCCGGATCGGTGTTCATGAAGAACGCCTGGTAGATCGGGATGGCGATGTGCCAGGTCAGGATCGAGCCGGACACCACCACGATGCCGACGTTGAGGCCGACGATGTAGCCCACGCCCAGCAGTGCCGGCGACAGATTGGTGCCGATGAAGGCGGTGACCTTGGAGCTGCCGACGTAGGCCGAGGTGGCCCAGGCGTCCGGGATCAGGCGCATGCCGCTTTCCGCGGCCAGCTTGACGAAGGCACCGATCACCGCCGACAGGCCGAGGATTTTCAGGCCCGGGCCCGGGTTCTCACCGGCCTTGAGCACTTCGGCCGCAGCCTTGCCTTCCGGGAACGGAAGCGGGTCTTCAACGATCATCGAACGGCGCAGCGGCACCGAGAACAGCACGCCCAGCAGGCCGCCGAGACCGGCGATGCCCAGCACCCACCAGTACTTGAAGTCCGGCCAGTAGCCCATGATCACCAGCGCCGGGATGGTGAAGATCACACCAGCAGCGATGGACGAACCGGCCGAAGCGCCGGTCTGCACGATGTTGTTTTCAAGGATGGAGCCACCGCCCAGCAGGCGCAGCACGCCCATGGAAATCACCGCGGCGGGAATGGCGGTGGCGATGGTCAGGCCTGCGAACAGACCGAGGTAGGCGTTTGCGGCCGACAGCACCACCGCCAGCACGATGGCCAGGGCCACTGCGCGGAAGGTGAGCTGCTTGGGCGCAGCGTCGTGGTTCATGGAAGCCCCTGCTGGCAAAAAATCCCGATCACGCTAGCGTTCAGGGGGCGGCAAGTCCAGTGCGCATGGTCACCGCCGGACATGGCCCAACGCCCTCCCCGACCCGCTCGGCAACGCCAACCGGCCGATCCGGCAAGGCCAGGCAACACCTGCCGCAAAAAGGGGACGGAGGGGATTAAGTCGCATTTGTCATAAGCGCCGTGATCCGGCCCTTCCCCTTCTATAATCGCGCCCTTTCCGCTGTCCCCGCCGTCGATGACCGTTGCCGCTACCGCCTCCGACGACTTCCTGGGCCATCCCAAGGGCGTCTACGTCTGCTTCTTCACCGAAATGTGGGAGCGCTTCTCCTTCTACGGCATGAAGGCGCTGCTGCTGCTGTACCTGACCAAGTACCACCTGTTCGGCGACAAGGCCGGCCTGGACCTGCTCGGCGCCTATGGCGGCCTGGTGTACTGCATCCCGGTGTTCGGCGGCATGCTGGCCGACCGCTGGCTGGGCATGCGCCGGGCGGTGCTGTTCGGCGGCATCCTGCTGGTGCTCGGCCATCTGGGCATGGCCTTCGAAGGCCACGCGGCGTACCGGGTGAACGGCGAAGTGGTGCGCGATACCTCGGCACTGGCGGTGACCTACCTGTCGCTGGCACTGATCATCATGGGCGTCGGCTTCCTCAAGCCGAACATCTCCACCATCGTCGGCAAGCTGTACGCCAAGGACGATCCGCGTCGCGATTCGGGCTTCTCGCTGTTCTACGCCGGCATCAACCTCGGTGCGCTGTTCTCTTCGCTGGTGTGCGGCTTCCTCGGCGAGGCCTATGGCTGGAAGTACGGTTTCGGTGCAGCCGGTATCGGCATGCTGGCCGGCCTGGCGATGTTCCTGTGGGGCCAGAAATACCTGCAGGGCCATGCCGAACCACCGCAGCCGGCTGCGCTGAAGCAGAAGGTGCTGGGCCTGCCCCGCGAATGGCTCATCTATCTGTGCGCGGTGCTCGGTGTGCTGCCGGTCGCGTGGCTGATGTGGGCGGCCGGCAACGGCGCGTTCGCGCTGGGCGGTGAAATCAGCCTGGCGCTGATGCTGATGCTGGTGGTGCTGGGCGGCGTGCTGGTCTGGTTCGCCTGGTTCACCGGCAGCAAGTGCACGCCGGTACAGCGCCAGCAGATGATCGCGCTGATGGTGCTGATCTTCATGGCGCTGGTGTTCTTCACGATGTACGAGCAGTCGTACGGCTCGTGGGTGACCTTCACCGACCGCCTGCTGACCAAGGACATCGTGCCCTCGCTGGTGATCACCGGCGGTACGCCGCTGCCGTGGTCGATCATCTCGCTGCTGCTGGCGCCGCTGGGCTTCGTGGTCAGCGCGCGCCTGTCCGAACGGCGCCCCGGCTCGACCGCACCGCGTGCGTTCTTCATCGGCATCGTTGCGCTGATGCTGGTGCTGCTGGTGCGCGACTGCCTGGTGATTCCGCAGACCGCCGGATCGCTGACCTACCTCGGCGGCCTGTTCCTGGTGCTGCTGGCGCCGGCCTTCGCCGCACTGTGGACGTGGATGGACCGCCGCGGCTGGGAACCGGGCAAGCCGGTGAAGTCGGCCTGGGGTCTGGTGATCGGCGCGCTGTCGTTCGTGCCGCTGGCATTGGCCGCACAGCAGGTGGGCGCCACCGGCGAGATGGCCAGCGTGTGGTGGCTGGTGCTGGCCTACTTCCTGCTGGCCAGCGGCGAGATGTGCCTGTCGCCGGTCGGCCTGTCGGCGGTGACCCAGCTGGCCGTGCCACGGGTGATGAGCCTGATGATGGGCACCTGGTTCCTGGCCACCGCATTCTCGGAAACGCTGGCCGCGCTGTTCGGCAAGCTGGCCGCGATCGAGGTGCCGGAAGGCGAATCGCTGGACATGGTGGCCGCGGCCGGTGCCTATGCGCACCTGTTCTGGCTGCTGATGTGGATCGGCCTGGGCTGTGCGCTGGCCGCCTTCATCGCCGCGCCGCTGCTGAAGAAGATGATGCACGGGGTGAAATAAATCCCGCGCGTACGGAAAACCAGGGCGGCGGAACGATCATCCGCCGCCCTGTCAGCTCAGGGCGCCTTGTCCTTGCCGGCCGCCGGCGCGGTCGTCGCGGTCTTGCCGCCGAGGCTGCGCGCCAGGAACGCCAGCAGCTTGTCGTAGTACTCGCGGCGATGGGCTTCGGTGTAGAAGCCGTGGCCTTCGGTCTTGTAGTACAGGCTTTCCACCGGCGTGCCGGCGCGCTTGAGTGCCGCTTCCATGCGCTCAGTGTGCAGGATCGGGGCGCGCTTGTCTTCGCCACCGGCTGCCAGGAACACCGGCACCTTGATCTGATCGGCCAGGTTGACCGGCGAGACCGCAGCCAGCTTGGCCGGATCACCCAGCCACTCGCGCAGGTAAGTCATGCCCGCCGCGCGGTCCTGGATGTCACCGCGGTTGAACATCAACGGCAAGTCATACACCCCGACATAGCCGGCCGCGCACTGGTACAGGCCCGGCTCGCGCGCGGCGCCCATCAGCGCCGAATAAGCACCGTAGCTGGCGCCATAGATGCAGATGCGGTCCTTGTTGGCGATACCCTGCGCAATAGCCCAGCGGGTGGCATCAGTAACATCGTCCTGCATCGCCTTGCCCCACTGCTGCGCCGCCACCTGCTCGTGCCTGCGCCCGTAGTTGCCCGAGCCGCGGAAGTTGACCTGCAGTACGGCATAGCCGGCGGCGGCGAACATCTGCGATTCGCGGTCATACCTGCCGTCATCGAAAACGCCGATCGGCCCTCCATGCGGCAGGATCACTGTTGACAGGCCCTTGCCGTCACTGCCATGCGGCAGGGTCAGGAAGCCATGCAGGCTGAGCCCGTCACGCGCGTTGAAGGCCACCGGCCTGACCACCGCCGCCTTGTCCGGATTGATCCATTCGCTGCGGCTGACCAGGTAATTGACGTTGCGCTTTTCGGTGTCGTACAGGTAGAAATCGCCCGGGTTCGAGCCGGACCACACCTGCACCAGCGCCAATCTGCCATCCCGGGTACTGGAGGTGATGTAGATCGTCTGGCCCGGGAACGCGGCTTCAAGGGCACGGTAGCGACGCGCTTCCACCGCGGTCTCGTCGAAGAACCGCGTGCGCGGCACATCCCCAAGGTAAAGCGCGCCAACCGGGATCGACGTGCCGGCACGGTAGATGATGCGATTGGGGTCGACCACCGGGTCCTGGGCCAGCAACTTGCGTTCGCCGGTGACCGGGTCCCAGCTGATGAGGGTATCCGGCCCCTGCTTCTGCTCGCTGCGCAGGATCGCCAGCCGACCGTCTTCTGTGAAGCCGAGGGCGCTTTCAATGCGGCCGCTGACCGTCTCGTCATTCACAAGAACCCACTGCGCACTGCTTGCGGAACGGTAATAGAGCTTCTTTACATTGTCCGCACCCGCACCGTGCGCAAAGCGCACCTCGCCCTTGGCGTCCGTGGTGAAATGCGCGCGGCGCACCGGTGAGAGCGCGATCACTACACGCTTGCCGGTCTGTGTATCCATCCGCTCGGCACGGGTGAACGGATCTTCGGTGAAAGGCGAGACGGCGATGATGACGTTGCGGTCGTCGTCTGGCAGGTCGTCCGTCAGAAAAGCGGCGACGGCCTCCACCTTCTTCGGCTGGATGCGCGTACCGGGTCCCCTGCCCTGCACGCGGTAGCCAACCAGGAGTTCAGCTCTGCCGCCATCGGCGTTCATTGCCATCAGCTCACCGGTCAACGAAGGCTGGTCGCGCTGGCCGAACTTCTCCGCCAGGCCGAATACCACGCGGCTGTCGCTCACCCAACGCACATCGCTGACATGGTTGTTGCGGGGCGGCCGCGTCGTGCTGACCATCTTGTGGTCGGCCGTGCGCAGGATCACCAGCCCGGTGTAGTCCTCGCCAGGCACGGTGGCGGCAAGGTACTCGCCATCAGGCGACAGGATGATGTCGCCGAACATTTCCTGACGAACGTAAGCTTCCAGATCGACGGCCATGGCATTGCCGCACGACACTACGGCCGCCACCATGGCAGCCATCCAACGCTTGCGCATCCTTCCCCCTTCAAGCAGACACCCTGTCCGCCCTGGCGATTCTAGGCAAGCCACCGCCCGCCCCGCCAGTGGCGCACAAAAAACGACGGCACCGTTGCCGGTGCCGTCGTTACCACTACCTTGGAGAGAGAGTCAGGACGTGGGTTCGGGGGGCGTGCGCCGGGTCAGTGGACCCCGCGCACCGCCAACGTAAGGGCCAGGATGCTGAGGATCACGGCGATGGTGCCGTCGAGCACGCGCCAGGTGCTGGGCTTGGTGAACAGCGGCGCCAGCAGGCGCGCGCCGAGGCCCTGCGCGGTCAGCCACAGGCAGCTGGCAGTGACCACGCCAGCGGCGAAGGCCATGCGGGCGTTGCCGAAGTTCTCGGCGATGGAGCCGATCACCATCATGTCCAGCCAGAAGTGCGGATTGATCAGCGAGAAGCCGACCGCGGCCATCAGCACCGCGCGGCGGCTGCCGTCGTCGCTGTCAGCCTCGCCCATGCCACCGCCGCCGGCGATCGCACGGCGTGCCGACTTCATCGCATACCAGGCCAGGAACGCGACACCAGTCCACAGCACGGCGGTGGTCAGCCACGGCAGTGCCGAGGTGAGCGTGCGCAGGCCGGCCACGCTGGCGAAGATGAAGATGGCATCGATGGCCGCGCAGGTGGCGACCACCGGCACGATGTGCTTGCGCAGGATGCCCTGGCGCAGAATGAAGGCGCTCTGGGCCCCGACCACGGCGAACAGGCCGATGCCGGTGGCTGCACCAGAGAACCAGGCACCGAGGCCGGTGCTGGCGGAGATGACCGAGAACATGGGATTCACTGCCTTTACTTGCTTGGGGGACGGTGCCTCGCGAAGGCGGACAGCACCGGAACGAGCGCCATTGTCGCGCCGCAACATGAAAAAGACGAGCTAAACTTCCTAAACCAACATTAGCGGAACTTAATTCGATGCGTATCGACCATGCCCAGCTGCGCGCCTTGGCCGCGGTAATCCGCGAAGGCAGCTTCGACCGCGCCGCGCAGTCGCTGAATGTCACGCCCTCGGCCATCTCGCAGCGGGTCAAGGCACTGGAGGACCGGGTCGGTCGCCTGCTGGTCAAGCGCGGCACCCCGGCCACCGCCACCGCCGAGGGCCAGGTGCTGGTGCAGCTGGCCGAGCAGACCGCCCTGCTCGAGCACGACGCGCTGCACCGGATGGGCCTGGCCGATGAGGACCTGCCGCAGGCCAGCATCCCGGTGGCGGTGAACCATGACAGCCTGGAAACCTGGTTCCCGCAGGCCGCCTCGCAGTTCGCACAGAGCACCGGCACCACCCTGGACCTGCGCGTGGAGGATCAGGACCACACCGTCGAACTGCTGCGCCAGGGCACGGTGCTGGGCGCGGTGACCACACTGGACGAGCCGGTGCAGGGCTGCCAGATCCATGCGCTGGGCAGCATCCGCTATGCCGCCACCTGTACCCCCGAATTCCGCGAGCGCCATTTCGCCAAGGGCGTGACCGCGCAGGCGCTGGCGCAGGCCCCGGTGCTGGTGTTCAACCGCAAGGACGAAATGCAGTCGCGCTTTGCCCGGCGCATGGCCGGCGACGACCTGCCCAGCACCGCGCCGACCTGGTGGATTCCCTCCACCCGCGCCTTCGTGCAGGCCAACCTGGGCGGCATGGGCTGGACCATGAACCCATTGCCGCTGGTCAAACGGCACCTGGACGCCGGCCGCCTGGTCTACGTACGCCAGCGCGCGTGGGAAGACGTGCCGCTGTACTGGCAGCACTGGAAGGGCGACGTGCAGACCATGGCCCTGCTGACCCGCGCGGTGCTGGATGCTTCCTCCGCGCTGATCCGGCGCAAGCGTTGAAAAGGGGACGGAGGGGATTAAGTCGTTTAAGGCCCAAACGACATACGGGGCAAAGACGACTTAATCCCCTCCGTCCCCTTTTTGCTCCATCGGATCTCCATCAACCCTACACACCGGGTCCATGCGCGATGCGGATACTGGTCGGCCGATCACTGCAAGGATGCCCTGCATGCCTGTATTCGTCCGCGATGCGCGCCCCGAAGATGCCGCCGCCTGCATCGACCTGCGCGGACGCACCCGCCAGAACGCCTTCAGTGCCGCCCAGCTGGCGGAGCTGGGCATCACGCCGGAAAGCTGGGCGGCCGGCATCGCCCACGGCGATTCGATCGGCCGCGTCGCCTGGGAGGGTGAGCGCATGGTCGGCTACTGCTTCGCCGACCACGACAGCGGCGAGGTGCTGGTGCTGGCGCTGCTGCCGGAGTACGAGGGCCGCGGCATCGGCCGCCAGCTGCTGCAGGAAGTGGTCAGCCTGACCCGCGATGCCGGCCACCGGCGCCTGTTCCTGGCCTGCTCGGCCGACCCGCGTTCGCGCTCGCACGGCTTCTACCGCCGCCTGGGCTGGCGTCCGACCGGCGAGATCGATGAGGCCGGTGACGAGATCCTCGAGCTGGTCTGAGCCGGGCGTGGCCCGGCGCTTCGCGTGACGGTGCCGCGAAACGTCGGATGCTGCGTTGCATCAAAAACGGACCGGATCCGGTTAGAATCGCGGATGGATGCTGCAAGGCGTTGTTTCTTCACGCCCTTTCCCTGCTTCATGCGCATCCTGACATCCTCCCCTCCGCCAACGATCCCGCCCCCATGAAGAAATTTGGCAAGGCCCTGCTCGCCCTGCTCGTGCTGCTGTTGCTGGCCGCCGCGCTGTTCCTGTACTGGCCGCTGACCCAGCGTTCGGTGCCCGCCGCCAGCAACGACAAGCCCGTCGATGTTGTGCTGGTCGGCGCCGGCATCATGAGCATCACCCTGGCCACCTACCTGCAGGAACTGCAGCCGGACTGGAACATCCAGGTCTACGAACGCCTCGACGGCGTCGCCGGCGAAAGCTCCGACGGCTGGAACAACGCCGGCACCGGCCATTCGGCGTTCGCCGAACTGAACTACACCCCGGAACTGCCCGACGGCAGCATCGAGACCAAGCGCGCGGTCGGCATCGCCGAATCGTTCGAGGTCTCGCGCCAGTTCTGGTCGCACCAGGTGAAGGAAGGCCGGCTGAGCCAGCCCAGCGACTTCATCAACCCGACCCCGCACATGAGCTTCGTCTGGGGCGATGACAACATCGCCTACCTGCACAAGCGCCAGCAGGCCCTGGTGAAGAACCCGCTGTTCTACGGCATGCAGTACTCCGAGGATCCGGCACAGATCAAGCAGTGGGCACCGCTGCTGATGGAAGGCCGTGACCCGAAGCAGAAGGTCGCCGCGACCTGGATGCCGCTCGGTACCGACGTCAACTTCGGTGTGATCACCCGCCAGCTGACCACCGGCCTGCAGCGCAGCCCGAACTTCAGCCTGCACCTGAACCACGAAGTGAGCGCGCTGCGGCAGAACGCCGACAAGAGCTGGAACGTGACGGTGAAGGACCTCAAGGCCGGTACCGAGTCCACCACCCACGCACGCTTCGTGTTCATCGGTGCCGGCGGCGCCGCGCTGAAGCTGCTGCAGATGTCCGGCATTCCGGAATCGAAGGACTACGCCGGCTTCCCGGTCGGCGGCCAGTTCCTCGCTTTCCAGGGCCAGGACGTGACCTCGCGCCATGGCGTGAAGGCCTACGGCATGGCCGAAACCGGTTCGCCGCCGATGTCGGTGCCGCACCTGGATGCGCGCAAGCTGGATGGCAAGCCGGTGGTCCTGTTCGGGCCATTCGCGCTGTACAGCACCAAGTTCCTCAAGCACGGCTCGTGGTGGGACCTGTACTCGTCGGTGAACCACAACAACGTCGGCCCGATGCTGGAAGTGGGCAAGGACAACCTGGACCTGGTGCAGTACCTGATGGGCCAGGCGCGCCTGAACGATGCCGACCGCCAGGCCGAGCTGGTCAAGTACTTCCCCAATGCCAAGCCGGGTGACTGGAAGCTGGTCACCGCCGGCCAGCGCGTGCAGATCATCAAGCGTGATCCGCTGAAGGGCCCGGTGCTGCAGTTCGGTACCGAGATCGTGACCGACAAGGACCACACCATCGCCGCCCTGCTCGGCGCCTCGCCGGGTGCGTCGACCTCGCCGCCGATCATGCTGGACCTGATGGCCAAGGCCTTCCCGGACCAGATGAAGGCGGGCTGGGAAACCCGCCTGCGCGAGATCGTGCCGTCGTACGGGCGCAAGCTCAACGACAGCGCCGCGCTGGTCAACGAGATCCGTACGCTGACCAGCCAGACCCTGCGCCTGCCGTACCTGGAGGTGCCGGTGGACGCGAACGCGGCGGCGCCGGCCCCGGCGGTCGCGCCGGCAGCGGTGCCGGCACCAGCCAAGGAAAAGCGCAACGCCAACGAGGAACTGCAGGCGCTGTAAGCCTGGCAGATTCCCTGCAGCAGACACGGACGGCCACCTTCGGGTGGCCGTCCGTGTCTGCAGGGCTGCGGGCCGGATCCCTCCCGCACGGGACGGCTCTGACCCGCGCTTGGGCACCGATGATGGGGTCAGCGCCCATTGCCTACGGCAACGGGATCCGCCCCCGGCCCGCCACTGCTCTGCGCCGGAAAGCCTATGCACGATGACGCGAATTGTAATGTTGTTAAGAATTATTTACATTTGCGTCCTGCGCAGTGACCGCGCCCTTCCCAGATGGACCTGCTGTGCCCGAAGCCGCCGCCCCGGGTGCTGGACGACTGTTGCCGCCCTTCCCCGCTTCCAAGCCTCGAGCCCACCATGTCCCTGCCCCTCCGTAACCGCCTGCCCCGCCGCGCGCTACTGCCGGCTGCCCTGCTTTCGTCTCTGACCCTGCTGGCCGCGCCCAGCGCGTTTGCCGCCGCCGATGGCGCTGCCGATGCCAAGACCCTGGACCGGGTGAGCGTGCGCGCCGAGCAGTCAGCGCCGCCGGCCAGCACCACCCGTCTGCCGATCACGCTGCAGGAAACCCCGCAGTCGGCCACCGCGATCAGCCTGAAGCGCCTGCAGGACGAATCGCTGTTCAGCATCAACGATGTGATGCGCAACGTGACCGGCGTCAGCGTGTCCTTCTATGACACCCAGCGCCCGCTGTACTACGCACGCGGCTTCGCCATCACCGACTTCCAGGTCGATGGCATTCCCACCTACAGCGGCTCCACCAACCAGGAATACGACACCGCCTTCTACGACCGTATCGAAGTGATCCGCGGTGCCAACGGCCTGCTCAGCGGCGCCGGCGTGCCCTCGGCCACGGTCAACCTGTTGCGCAAGCGCCCGGGCAAGGAATTCGATGCGTCGTTCGCAGTCAGCGCCGGCAGCTGGGATTACCGCCGGATGGAAGCCGACGTGACCGCACCGCTGACCGCCGACGGCCGCTTCCGCAGCCGTGTGGTCGCCGCCTACACCGATCGTGGCCTGTACTACGACCGTTACGACGAGAACAAGATGGCCGGCATGGCGGTGCTGGAAGGCGACGTCACCGACAGCACCACGATCACCCTCGGTTACCAGAGCCAGGACAACAACCCCACCGGCTCTACCTGGGGCACCGTGCCGTTCTTCGACAACCAGGGCAACTTCGCGCACCTGCCGCGTTCGACCAACCTGTCGCCGAAGTGGAGCTACTGGAAGCGCGAGAGCAATACCGCCTTCGCCAACCTGGAACAGCGCTTCGGTGACAACTGGCTGCTGAAGATCAACACCGCCTACACCCGTGGCAACGTGCAGAACGTGCGCCTGTACGGCACCGGCAACCCGGACCCGGTGACCGGCTCGGGCATCTACCTGCGTGCCGCCGCCGGTGATTCAAAAGACACCCGCCGCAATGTCGATGCCTACCTGACCGGCAGTTTCGATCTGTTCGGCCGCGACCACGATGTCACCCTCGGTGCGCAGTGGTCGGATCTTGAAGGCACCACCAACACCCTGGCACTGAACTTCCCGAACGACTGGGCACGCTGCGGCGGCGAGCGCTGCTACTACATTCCCAACGTGTACAACTGGAACGGCGACATCTCCGAGGTGACCTACCGCCGCACCGGCGCGCGCCGCGTGGCCAAGACCACGCAGAGTGGCATCTACCTGGCCACCCGCCTGCGCCTGGCCGATCCGCTGTCACTGATTGCCGGTGCACGCCTGAGCCGCTGGGAAACCCTCAGCCGCTCGTACAACGCCGCAGGCGCCTACACCGGAACCAGCGGTGCGTACAAGGTGAGCGATGAAGTCACTCCCTACGTGGGCCTGGTCTACGACATCACCCCGAACGTGTCGGCCTATGCCAGCTACACCGAGATCTTCAACCCGCAGAACTTCAAGGACCGCAACGAGAACCTGCTGGCACCGGTGCAGGGCTCGAACCTGGAAGCAGGCATCAAGACCCAGTGGCTGGACGGCCGCCTGACCGCCAATGCCGCCGTGTTCGAGGCCAAGCAGGACAACTACGCCGTGCGCGACATGGGCGTGCCGGAAGGTTCACTGAGCGATGGCACCTCCGCCTACATCGGCGTCAACGGCACCAAGGCGCGCGGCTGGGAGATGGACGTCAACGGCGAGATCCTGCCGGGCTGGACGGTCAATGCCGGCTACACCCACGTCAAGGTGACCCGCGCCGCCACCGATCTTTTGTACGCCAACCCGCCGAAGGATCTGCTGCAGCTCAACACGCAGCTGCAGCTGCGCGGTGCGCTGGAACGCCTCAGCGTTGGCGGTGGCGTGCAGTGGCAGAGCAAGGTGCAGGGCTACAACATCGCCTATCCGCTGGGCGGCACGGTCACCGTGAACCAGCCGGCCTACATGCTGGTGCAGTTCAACGCCAACTACCGCATCAGCGACAACTGGACCGCAACGCTGAGCGTGCGCAACGCACTGGACAAGACCTACTGGGCCAACCTGGACTACAACAACTTCGGCGAGCCGCGCTTCGTGTCGGCCAGCCTGCGCTGGAAGTTCTGAGCGACCCGCGACCCGGTGGGTGCCTGGTGGGTGCCGACCGTTGGTCGGCACGCCCTCCGCCACGACCCACGGTCGTGGCCTATCTGAATGGGCCCGCCTCCGCGCGGGCCCTTTCATTTGCTGCACCGCGGGTTGCACACCCATCGTAATTATGCCGTAATTATTTCAACGCCAATCGGAAGCCGGTCGATGAACCCGAGCTGGGATACGTTGGAACGCAGCCGCCAGGCACGTCTGGAGCGTGCTTCGCCCTGGGCACGCGGCCATGAGGTCGCCGCCGCCGACGTCGGCGAACTGCTGCACGCACTGCTGGAGCCGGGCGACAAGGTCTGCCTGGAAGGCAACAACCAGAAGCAGGCCGACTTCCTCGCCCAGTGCCTGGCCGACCTCGATCCCGCGCGGGTGCATGACCTGCACATGGTGCAGTCGGTGCTGTCGCTGCCCTCGCACTTGGATGTATTCGAACGCGGCATCGCCTCGAAACTGGACTTCTCCTTCTCCGGCCCGCAATCGGTGCGGCTGGCCAACCTGGTGGCCGAAGGGCGCATCCAGATCGGTGCCATCCACACCTACCTGGAACTGTTCGGCCGCTACTTCATCGACCTGACCCCGCGCGTGGCCCTGGTCGCAGCACAGGCCGCAGATCGGCACGGCAACCTGTACACCGGGCCAAATACCGAAGACACCCCGGTGATCGTCGAGGCCACCGCGTTCGGTGGTGGCATCGTCATCGCCCAGGTCAACGAGATCGTCGATACCCTCCCCCGCGTCGATATCCCCGCTGACTGGGTCAACTTCGTGGTGCAGGCGCCGAAGCCGAACCACATCGAACCGCTGTTCACCCGCGATCCGGCACAGATCTCCGAGATCCAGGTGCTGATGGCGATGATGGCGATCAAGGGCATCTACGCCGAGTACGGCGTGAACCGCCTCAACCATGGCATCGGCTTCGACACCGCCGCCATCGAGCTGCTGCTGCCGACCTACGCCGAATCGCTCGGCTTGAAGGGAAAAATCTGCCAGCACTGGGCGTTGAACCCACACCCGGCACTGATTCCGGCAATCGAATCGGGCTTCGTCAAATCGGTGCATTCGTTCGGTTCGGAACTGGGCATGGAAAAGTACATCGCCGCGCGAGGCGATGTGTTCTTCACCGGTGCCGATGGCTCGATGCGCTCCAACCGCGCGTTCTCGCAAACCGCCGGTCTGTATGCCTGCGACATGTTCATTGGTTCCACCCTGCAGATCGACCTGCAGGGCAACAGCTCCACCGCCACCCGCGACCGCATCGCCGGCTTCGGAGGCGCACCGAACATGGGCTCCGATGCACGTGGCCGCCGCCATGCCAGCGACGCCTGGATCAAGGCCGGCCAGCAGGCCGCGCGCCCCGGTGAGATGCCGCGTGGCCGCAAGCTGGTGGTGCAGATGGTGGAAACCTTCCGCGAGCACATGGCACCGGCCTTCGTCGAACGCCTGGATGCCTGGGAACTGGCCGAACGCGCGGACATGCCGCTGCCGCCGGTGATGATCTACGGCGACGACGTCAGCCATGTGCTGACCGAGGAAGGCATCGCCAACCTGCTTTTGTGCCGCACCCCTGAGGAGCGCGAACAGGCGATCCGCGGCGTGGCCGGCTATACCGCCGTGGGCATGGGGCGCGACCGCGCGATGGTGGAGAACCTGCGCGACCGCGGCGTGATCCGCCGCCCGGATGACCTCGGCATCTCCGTGCGCGATGCCAGCCGTGACCTGCTTGCGGCGCGTTCGGTGAAGGACCTGGTGCGCTGGTCCGGCGGCCTGTACGACCCGCCCAAGCGCTTCCGCAACTGGTAAGGGGCTGAGCATGGAAACCCTCGACTATCGATTCGAAGGACACACGGCGGTGCAGTTTCCGCGCGATGCAGTACTGGTCGGCGTGCTGGCCTCGGGCAACCTGGAAGTCCTTCTGGAACCGGCCGCGCTGGACGGCGCGATGACGGTACGCATCATCACCGCCGCGCAGGGCTTTGGCCGCGTCTGGGAGGCGGTGATCGGCGATTTCGCGCGGCGCCATCCGCTGCGCGATGTACGCATCTCGATCAACGACGCCGGTGCGACCCCGGCGGTGGTCAGCCTGCGCCTGGACCAGGCGGTGGAAACCCTGCTGGCCGGAGGCACGCCATGAGCCACGTACAGCGCCACAGCTACTACGAAGCCGATGCACGCGAGCGCATCGCCGGGCTGATCGACGCCGGCTCGTTCCGCGAATTCCTCGGCCCAGCGCAACGGATGATGAGCCCGCATCTGGCGCAGCTGGACCAGCCGGCGGCGTTCGACGACGGCATCGTCGTCGGTGAAGCCACGCTGCGCGGCAAGCGCGTGCTGCTGGCCGCGCAGCAGGGTGAATTCATGGGCGGCGGCGTCGGCGAAGTGCACGGTGCAAAGCTGACCGGCCTGCTGCGCCGTGCGGCGGCGACCCGGCCCGACGGCGTGTTGCTGCTGCTCGATACCGGCGGTGTACGCCTGCACGAGGCCAACGCGGGATTGATTGCCATTTCCGAGATCATGCGCGCCACCCTGGACGCGCGTGCAGCGGGCGTGCCGGTGATCGCGCTGATCGGCAGCGGCAACGGCGCATTCGGCGGCATGGGTATCGTTGCTCGTTGCTGCAGCACGGTGATCATGTCCGAGGAAGGCCGGCTGTCGCTGTCCGGACCAGAGGTGATCGAAACCGTACGCGGCGTGGAAGAGTTCGATTCCCGTGATCGTGCGCTGGTCTGGCGCGTAACGGGAGGCAAGCACCGCTACCTGATCGATCAGGCACAGGTGCTGGTACCGGATGCCATCGAGGCGTTCGCGCAGGCAGCATTCGATGCACTACAGCCGGACACGGCCAGCACCGATACCGATGCGGCATTGAGTGCGCTGCAGGCCCGCCATGTCGCGTTGAAGGCACGCGCGCAGGCCTGGAGCGATTGCCGCGATGGCCTGGAGATCTGGGCGCGGCTGGGCATTCCCCACCCCGAACGACTGCCACTGCTCGACACCGATGATTTCCTCATCGCCACCGCCGACCGGAGTCTGCCATGAGCATGCCGTTGCAGACACTGCTCGATGCCCTGTTTCCGCATGGGCATGCCATTGCGGTGAACGATTCGGTGCTGACCGGCAGCGCCACCACCGAGGATGGCGAGGTGACCGTGATCGGTACCGCCGACAAACTCGAAGTCGGCGTGGACCACGCAATGGCGCTGGCCGAAACCGTGCTGGCCAGCACCGCCGCGCATCCGCAACGACCGATCGTGATGCTGGTCGACACCGCAGGCCAACGCCTGGCACGCCGTGACGAACTGCTTGGCATCAACGGCTGCTTCGCGCACCTGGCGCAGACGCTGGATCTGGCACGCAGACGCGGTGCGCGGCTGGTGACCCTGGTCTATGGCGAATCGGTCAGCGGCGGCTTCCTGTCGTTCGGCTTGATGGCCGACCACATCCACGCGCTGCCCGATGCGCAGGTGCGGGTAATGGACCTGCGCGCGATGGCAAGGGTGACCAAGCAGCCGCTGGAGAAACTGCAGGCGCTGAGTCTGACCTCACCGGTGTTCGCGCCGGGCGTGGAGAACTACGTAGCGATGGGTGCGGTGAACTCGATCTGGAACGGCAACCTGGCCGCCCACCTCCTGCAGGCGCTGCGCACGCCCGCCGAAGGCGACCGCCGCGCCGTGCGCGGAGCCGAACGTGGCGGTCGCATGCTGGCCGCACGCGTGGCTGCAGCCGTGAGCCAGGGCGATGCCTGAGCGGCTGCCCCGCCATACGCTGGTCTGGTTGTCGGCGCGCGCCGGCTGGCAGGCGGACATCGCTGCGCATGAGCTGCGCCTGGCCAACTGGTTTGCGCAGGGTCTGCCGGCCATCGTTGCGCGTCGTGCCGTTGACGATGCCGATCCCCGCCTGCGCCTCGGCGTGCCGCTGCCACCCGCCGAGGGCAAACTGCGCCTGGCCCTGCGCGTGCCGCTGCAGGAAGTACTGCGGACCGAGGCGCCGCCAACACTGCAGGCGGCGCTTGAAGGCAACCTGCCGGAGGAATGGCGACACCCGCTGCAGGCACTGCAGGCCATCGCCCCGGCACGTGTATTCGGTGCGTTTGCCTGGCAGCTGCTCAGCCATCTGCCCTACGTGCATGCGCGTTCGGACATCGACCTGCTGTGGCAGGCCGACGGCGCAGCGCAGGCCGACAGGCTGGTCGCGAGCCTGCAGGCATGGGAATCCGAGTACGGCCGTCGCGTCGATGGCGAACTGTGCCTGGCCGACGGCGGCGCCGTGAACTGGCGCGAGTATGCCGGGCGCAGTCGCGAGATGCTGGTCAAGCGCGCCGACGGCGCTGCACTGGAACTGCGCGATGCATTGTTCAACGCCGCCGGGGCAACCGCATGAACGCTGTCGTGCGCAGCGCTGCCCACCCCCATTCGGCCGCGGACAGCGCGCGCCTGGGCCGCCTGGCCGTCGCCAGCCTGCATGCGGAACTGGCACTGGCACCCAAGCCCGGGCTGGTCACACCCTTCAACCGCGGCAGCCATCACGACATGGACGCCGGCACGTTCCTGCGCAGCCTGTTCGCGCTGCGCCACTATTTCGCTGCCGTGGCACACCTCGGTGCCGCCGGGGCGGACTTCGGTGCCCTGCGCCGACGTGGCATCGCCGCCGAAGCCGCGATGCTGCGCGCGACCGCCGGGATCAATACCCATCGTGGCGCGATCTTCAGCCTCGGCCTGCTGGTAGCGGCCGCCGCGGCCTGCCGCTCCCGCCTGGGCCATGCCGCCACGGGTGAGCAGGTCTGCCTGGAGGTACGTCGTTGGGCTGCGGATTTCGCGCACGCGCCACTGGATGCAGGCAGCCCCGGCCAGCGCGCGCGCGCCCTGCACAAGGTGCCAGGCGTGCGCGAACAGGCCGCTGCCGGTTACCCGCTGTTGCGCGAGGTGGCGCTGCCCAGCCTGCGCCACGCGCTGGCCAGTGGCCTGCCACGCGAAGCCGCGATGTGCCACACGCTGATGCAGCTGGTCGCACACACCGACGACCTCAACCTGCTGCATCGCGGTGGTGCGGAAGGCCTGCGCTGGGCGCGGCAGCAGGCCCACCGCTTCCTGGCCGAAGGTGGTGCTTTTGCGCACGATTGGCAGCCACGCCTGCAGCACATTGCCGATGCCTTCGTTGCGCGTCACCTGAGCCCCGGCGGCAGCGCCGACCTGCTTGCCTGCAGCCTGTTCCTGTTGCAGCAGGAGGGCGCATGAGCCTTGCCCTGCTCTGCCCCGGACAAGGCGCACAGCATCCGGCGATGTTCGATCGCGTGCGCGACCTTGCTGCCGCGCGGCCGGTGCTCGATGCCACGGGCGAACTGCTGGGGCGCGATGTATTCGCCGCCGCGGCGGCCGACGACCGTTTCGACAATGTGCAGGCCCAGCCCTTGCTGTGCGCGGCCAGCCTGGCGCATTGGCAGGGCCTGCGCGACGTCTTGCCAACACCGGCGGTGATCGCGGGCTACAGCATCGGCGAGCTCGCCGCACATGCCATCGCCGGCAGCTTCGACACCACCACCTGCCTGGCACTGTCCGCGCAGCGCGCACGGCTGATGGATGCCGCCAGCCCCGATGACGCCGGGCTCCAGGCAGTGCTGGGACTGGACCGCATTGCCGCGCAGCGCTTGTGCGATACGCATGGTGTCTTCATCGCGATCGCCAATGGCCACGACCACTTCATCGTAGGCGGCGCACGGCCGTCGCTGCACGCGTTGGCGCTAGACGTGCAGGCGTGCGGCGCGGAAATCCGTCCCTTGCCGGTCCATGTGCCCGCGCACACGCCGCTGCTGGCCAGCGCAGTGGCACCGTTTGCCGCCGCACTGGACGCTGCGCAGGTGCAGGCGCCGCGGCTGCCACTGCTGGCCGGCGTCGATGCCCGCCCAGTGCGGGATCGCGCTGCAGTGGTGCACACGCTGTCGGCGCAGCTGGCACAGACCATCGAATGGGCGCAGGTGATGCGCCAGGCCTTCGAGCGTGGCGCGCGGGTGTTCCTGCAGCTGGGCCCGGGCAACGCCTTGGCGCGCATGGTCGCGCCGGCCTATCCGTGCTGCGAAGTACGCGCGGTGGAAGAGTTCCAGAGCCTTGAAGGCGCCGCGGCATGGGTCCGCAGCGCGCTGGAGCGGCTGCAGTAACGGGTTCGAGCAGTACGTATCACGCACCACGCAGTACGTCGCCTTACCCCGGGATGGCGGGTCTCCATCCGCGCTGTACGTGAGTCACTTGTCTGGGAGGGCGCATGAGTCCACAAATCGCAACGATCATCGGTCTGGTGATCATGTTCATCGTCGCCACGGCGATGCCGATCAACATGGGTGCGGTCGCCTTCGCGCTGGCCTTCATCATCGGCGGGCTGTGGGTCGACATGGGTGGCAAGGAGGTCCTGGCCGGCTTTCCCGGCGATCTGTTCCTGACCCTGGTCGGCATCACCTACCTGTTCGCCATCGCGCAGAAGAACGGCACCATCGACCTGCTGGTGCACTGGGCAGTGAAAGCGGTGCGCGGCCATATCGTGGCCATTCCGTGGGTGATGTTCGTGATTACCGCGGTGCTGACCGCCTTCGGAGCGCTCGGCCCGGCAGCGGTGGCCATCATCGGCCCGGTCGCGCTGCGCTTTGCCAAGCAGTACAACATCAACCCGCTGATGATGGGCCTGCTGGTCATCCATGGCGCACAGGCGGGCGGCTTCTCGCCGATCAGCGTGTACGGCAGCATCACCAACGGCGTGGTGCAGAAGGCCGGGCTGGAAGTGACCGAGATGGCGGTGTTCCTGACCAGTCTGGGCTTCAACTTCATGATGGCGACGATCTGCTTCTTCGCCTTCGGTGGCATCGCCCTGCTGCGTCGTGGTTCGATCACCGCGACGGGAACAGTCGGCAACGCGGAGCTGGCGATGGCCGGTGGCCCGCAGGCGTCATCGCGCCAGTTCGCGATCGAAGGCCACGGCGCGCTGGTTGCCGCTGGCGGTGGCACCCTGTCCAATGATCCGGTGGCACTGGATGCGGTGAACCTGACCCGCGAACGGTTGTTCACCCTGATCGGTCTGCTTGGCCTGGGCGTGGCCGCGCTGATCTACAACCTCAATGTCGGTCTGGTGTCGATCACGGTGGCGGTGGCACTGGCGCTGCTGTCGCCGCAAAGCCAGAAGGGTGCGGTCGATGGAATCAGCTGGTCCACCGTACTGCTGATCTGCGGCGTGGTGACCTACATCGGCGTGCTGGAACATGCCGGTGCGGTGGACTTCATCGGTAATGGTGTCTCCGACATCGGCATCCCGCTGCTGGGCGCACTGCTGGTCTGCTACGTGGGCGGCATCGTCTCTGCATTCGCCTCATCGGCAGCGGTACTCGGCGCGACGATTCCACTGGCCGTGCCATTCCTGATGCAGGGCCACCTCAGCGCGGCCGGCGTGATCTGCGCGCTGGCGGTGTCATCCACCATCGTCGATGTCAGCCCGTTCTCCACCAATGGCGCGCTGGTGGTGGCTTCGGCCGCGAAGGAAGAGCGCGAGACGCTGTTCCGTCGTTTCCTGGTGTACAGCGGCCTGGTGGTGGCCCTGGGGCCGTTGTTGGCCTGGCTGGTGTTCGTGGTGCCGGGCTGGATGTAACCGCCGAACGGTCGTGCCGGCCACTGGTCGGCACGACCTGGCGTTACACTCTGCGCATGGCTATTGCCCCTGCCCCGCGGTCACCGAAGAAGCGCGCACCTCTGTACGAAGAGGTGGCCGAACACGTGCGCGAGCGCATCTACGACTACCGGCTGCCGCCGGGTGAGTGGATCGACGAGCCCGCGCTCTGCGAAGAACTGGGCATCAGTCGCACGCCGCTGCGCGAGGCGCTGAAGCTGCTGGCTGCCGAAGGCCTGGTGCAGATCGATGCGGGCCGTGGCAGCAGAGTCACGCGACTGACGCTGGAAGACCTCAACCAGCTGTTCCCGGTGATGGCGATGCTGGAAGGCCGCTGCGCGCACGAGGCGGTCAGGCACATCGACGATGCCGGCGTTCAGCAGCTGGAAGAACTGCATGCAGCGATGGAAACCGCGGCGGCCGAGGGCAACATCGCCGAGTATTACCGCAACAACTACCTGATCCACGAAACCGTGCAGCACTACGCGGGCAATCCGTGGCTGATCCGTATCACCCACGACCTGCATCGCATCCTGAAGATGCATCGTGGCCGCCAGCTGTTGACGCCGGGCCGCACCGCGCAGTCGCTGGCCGAACACCGCGAGCTGATGGAATGCTTCCGCCGCCGCGACGCGCAGGCTGCCGAACGCACCATGGAACGCCATCTGCTCAGCCAGGGCCAGGCACTGGCCGCCTATGTGGCGGCGGGCGGCCTGCTGAACGTGCCGGCACCGTTGCCGACCGAAGGCGGCGGCTGAGCTGTTGAGGTTGCCGGCCAGCGGCCGGCACTACCCAGCCGAGGTCGCGCCCTGGTAGTGCCGGCCGCTGGCCGGCATCCAGAAGCGTCTCATCAATCGCCGCAGCTGCCGCCGTCACCGCCACCGCCATCACTGCTGCAGTCGGAGCTGCTGTAGCTGTGATGGCTGTGGTTGTCACCGGAATAGTCAACGGAGGTGTCATGGCTTGCGCCGCCCTCCCCCCGGCTGCCCGAGCCATCGGCCGTGGCCACCGCCATGCACAGGATCGCGCCGACCAGCGGCAGCAGCCAGATCAGCAGCAGCTGCACCGCCCGGCCCCCGGACGACAGGCCATCGCGCCTGACGATCACCACGGTAGCCACCACGTTCAGGCCCAGCACCAGCAGGACCAGCAGAAGGGCAACGATCAGCATTCGGCAACTCCGTGCCTGGACTGGAGGCATTATGGCCTGCCATCCCGGCAATGGCCCTGCCTGTCATGAAGATGGGACAATGTAGGGCGCGCCGGCCCGCCTCCGGGCCGCCGGCGCCCCCCGCACCACACGGAAGAAGAAGAACAACAACATGCTGAAAGTCATTTTCGATACCGACCCGGGCGTCGACGACGCCCTGGCCCTGCTGTACCTGCACAAGCACGCCCAGATCGACCTGGTCGGCGTCACCACCACCTTCGGCAATGCCTCGGTGGAGTCGACCACCCACAACGCGCTGTACCTGAAGCAGGCCTGGGGCTTTGCCGCCCCGGTCGCGCGCGGCGCCGAAGGCCCGCTGCAGCCGGAAGCCACCCCGGAAGCCTGGCCGGTGCACATTCACGGCCACAACGGGCTGGGCAATCACCCGGTGCCGGCCGAACTGGACGTGGCCGCCGACGCGCGCCCCGCCCACCAGCTGATCATCGACCTGGTCCGCGCCCATCCGGGCGAAGTGACCCTGGTCGCGGTCGGCCGCATGACCAACCTGGCCCTGGCCCTGCAGCAGGCCCCGGACATCGCCGGCCTGGTGCGCGGCGTGGTGATCATGGGCGGCGCCTTCCATGTCAACGGCAACATCACCCCGGCCGCCGAGGCCAACATCTGGGGCGATGCCGAAGCCGCCGACGTGGTGTTCACCGCCACCTGGCCGGTCACCGCGATCGGCCTGGACGTGACCACCCGCGTGGAAATGGACCGTGACGGTCTGGACAAGCTGGCTGCGATCGGCGGTGCCGATGCCGAGCTGGTGCGTGCGCTGTCGCAGGATTACGTGGACTTCTACCTGCAGGCCGGCCACAAGGGCATGGTCGTGCATGACTGCTGCGCGTGCATTGCGCTGACCCGCCCGGAACTGTTCCAGTTCGAGCGCGCCAGCGTGCGCGTGGCCACCGGCGGCGTCGCCCGCGGCATGACCATTCCCAAGCCGGAAGGCCTGGCATTCGGCCCCAGCGTGTGGGATGGCCACGTGGTGCAGTCGATTGCCATCGGCGTGGACGCGGCCGCGGTACTGGCCGACATCGAGCAGACCCTGAAGGTCTGACCGTCTAGCGCTTGGCCCTGCCCGGGACCGTCTCGGGCAGCGTCCACAGCACCGGCAGCACCAGCACCGCCACCAGCGCGATCATCGCGCCCGGCGCCGCTGCCCAGCCGCTGCGCTCCACCCACCATTGCGCCAGCCATGGCGTTGCCCCTCCGAAGAAGGCGGTGGCCATGGTCACCCCCAGTGCCAGGCCGCTGACCCGGCCCTCGCCCGGGAATTGTTCGGCCGTGGCCGGCGCAGCAACGGCACTTACCCCACCGGCCACGCAGGCCAGCAGCACCGCGGCCAGCGCGATGCCCAACGGCGCCGCCTGTGCCATCCAGGCGAACAGGGACAGCGGCAACAGCGCTGCCAGCACCGTCAGGCCCAGCAGCATCGGCCGCCGCCCGACGCGGTCGGACAGGACACCACACAGCGGCGTGATCGCGATGACCGCCACTGCCGCAATCGTCGACAGCCACAGTGCGTCACCCTCGTCATGACCCTGTGCATGCAGGAATGCCGGTACATAGGTGATGCCGACGTAATAAGTGATCGAACCCAGCGCCGAGATCGCGAAGGTGCGTGCCACCGCCAGCGGATGGTTGCGCAGTACATGGCGAAGCGGTGTAGCCGGAATGCTGCCCTCGCGGCGCTGCCGCTCGAACTCCGGCGACTCGTGCATGCCCGAGCGCGCGACCAGGATCACCAGGGCCAGTGCCGCACCGACGAAGAACGGAATACGCCAGCCCCAGCTGTCCAGCTGCGCGGTGGGCAGCAGCGCCACGGTCAGCGCGGAGATCGCTACCGCCAGCAGCGCGCCCACTTCACTGGCCGCCGAAGCGAGCGAGGTCACCAGCCCGCGTCGGCGCACCGGCGCGCTTTCCAGCAGATACGCCACCACCCCGGTGTACTCGCCGCCCACCGAAAACGCCATCACGCAGCGCAGTACCAACAGCAGCACGCCCGCCGTGGTACCTGCGGTGGCCGCTGTCGGCAGCAGTGCAGTGGCCAGCATCGCCGCTGCCATCAAGGCCATCGACGCCAGCAGCATCCAGCGCCGGCCCAGGCGGTCGCCCAGGTGGCCGAAGCACAGCGCACCCAGCGGACGCATCAGGTAGGACACCGCGAAGCCGGCCAGGGTGACCAGCAGCGCCTGTTCGCCGCCGCCGAAGAACACCCGTGACAACACCGTGGCGAAGTACAGGTACAGGGTGAAGTCGTACCACTCCACCACCGTGGACAGGCCCGCCACCCACATCGAGCGCTGCCGCGCCGCGGTCATTGCGTGTTCGCCTTCAACAGCCTCGATCCCGGTTTCACAGGTTCGAAGCAGGGTGGCATGGCCGGGGTGAAGCACCGGTCATCGGGTGTCCGTCGCTTGCATGTACTGGGTTTCATGGCCGGTGAAGCGCTCACCGTCAAAGCCGAAGCAGAAGCGGCCTTCCTCGAACACGCGGTAGACCAGCAACGCACCATCGAGGCAGAACTGCTGCTGGTCCACGCCCGTCTCCAATGTCCCATAGCCGGTAGCATCGCCGCCCTTCCCCGCCGGCCCGGTGAATGCATCGAACGGCAGTGGCGTCGCCCTGCCGGTGCGGGTATCGACCAGCACCAACGTGCGCTGGAAATATTCGGGACGATCATCGACCTGTACCAGCAGATAATGCTGGTTGAAATTGGGCTTCTGGTGCTGGAGCGCGTCTTCGATGGCCGCCCGGTGCTGCGCGTTGCAGAAGTCGACCGGGCTGTAGCGGTAGCTGCAGCCGTCGTGGTCGTAGGGCAGGTTCATACCGGAATAGCTGATGCTTCCCGCGCTGTCCACGTCGTGGCCCAGCTCCGGGGTGCTGCACAGCAGCCACGAACGCTGCGCATCCTCCGGGTCGGCCAGCAGCTTCGGCTCGCGGCCCGCTTCGTAAGCCGCGCCACCCGGGAAGTCCTGCCCCAGGTGCTGACGGGCGATTGAACGCGCCTTATCCAACGGCAGGCCGATCCTGGCCCCACGGAACGAGACGAACGTCATCGTCGGCAGGATCACCTCTTCCACCGGCAGCCCCTTCCACTGCCCCTGCACGCAGAACGTGGCGATCTCGTTCTCCTCGTCCTCCTTGCAGGGCTTCGGTGCGTTCGCAGCCAACCAGGGGTGGGCCGGGCGGTCGGTTTGCTGATCGATGTACCAGCCATCCAGCGCGCAGGTCGGCAGGGCATCCAGCAGCGGAGAGAGATCGGCGCTGGCGGTCGGCATCACCGCCGGTGGGTCTGCAGGCGCGTGTTCGGCCGATACATCCGGCGAGCGCTGGCAGGCCACCAGCAACCCTGCGCTGATAAGCAGCGCGACACGGCGTGCGTGCCAGATTGAAGAACGGCGTCCCTGCATTGCGTGGTGCTCCCTGGTTTCAACACTCGCTGGAGATGATCGCCGATCCCGGTGCCATGCAGGAACGTCGCAGATCCCACATCGGGGTCAGAGCCCTTTGCTCCCGCAAAGCGATCCGACCCCGCCAATTACCCCGGCAGCTGCAGCTCCGCTCGCAAGCCGCCGCCCTCGCGGTTGTGCAACCGCAGCGAGCCGCCCAGCGACTGCGCCAGCTGCACCGCGATGGCCAGGCCCAGGCCGGTGCCGCCGGTATCGCGGTTGCGCGAGCTTTCCAGCCGATGGAACGGCGCCAGCACTGCCTGCAGCTGGTCCTCGGGAATGCCGGGGCCACGGTCGGAAATGCTGATCCATACCCGGCCGGCCTCATCGCGGCCCGCCCCGATCTCGGCGGCGCCGGCGTAGCGCACTGCGTTGTCGACCAGATTGCCGACCACCCGTCGCAGCGGCTGCGGCCAGGTCTGCACGATCAGTCCAGCGGGTGCACCGCCACTGACCGGCTTGCCCATGTCCTCGTAGTCGCCGACCACGCTGGCCAGGAACGCACCCAGGTCCATCGACACCGGCGCGCCACTGGCGACGTGGCTGCTGCGCGCATAGGCCACGCCTTCACGCACCAGTTGCCCAAGGTGGTCGAGGTCGGCCAGCAGTCGCTGCTGGGTGCTGTCTTCAGGCAGGGTCTCCACCCGAAGCTTCATGCGCGTGATGGGGGTCTGCAGATCGTGGGAGATCGCTGCGAGGATCTGCAGGCGCTCGCTGACATGGCCACGAATGCGTGCCTGCAGCGCGTTGAGTGCAGCCGCCGCACCGCCTACTTCCGCAGGGCCATCTTCAGGCAGTGCCGGCCCGTCCTTGCCCGGCTGCAGCTGTTCCACCGCCTGCGACAACTGCTGCAACGGGCGCATGGCCAGGCGCACCGCCAGCCACGCGCACACCAGCAGCAGCGCCAGCTGCACGAGCAGCACGGCGGGCAGCCAGCGCGCCAGCGGCAGGCCCGACGGGGTGACTTCAATGGTCAAGGGTGTGCCATCGTGCAGTCGCAGTTCCACCTCGAACCGCTCCGGCAGGCGAGCCACCTGGCGCGCCTGCAACGGATAGCGATGCTGCAGGCTGTCGTCAATGATCGCGGTGACCTGGCGTGCACGATCGGTCTGCAGTCCCGGCCCAGCCGCAGCCGGACGCAGCAGGTAACGGTAGGTGCGCCGCTCCAGCCGCGGCACCCAGGCATCGCGCTGGTCCGCGGGCAGGTGCTCCAGCAGCGCGACACTCACGGCCACGTCTTCATCGAGGTTGCGCAGCATCATGCTGCGGGTGGACTGATAGCGTTCGAAAAACAACAAGCCGAAGGACAGCGCGTGGGCCAGCGCCAGTCCGCCCAGCAGCACCAGCAGCAGCCGCGCCGACAGCGTGCGCGGCCAGCGTGGACGGCGTGCTCCGGTGTTCATTCGTCCGGCCCCAGCAACTGCACCGGCACGCTGAACACATAGCCCTCGCTACGCACGGTCTTGATGTAGGTCGGCTCGCGTGCGTCGTCACCCAGCCGTTGGCGTACGCGGCTGACCAGCAGGTCGATCGAGCGGTCGAACAGTTCGGCATCGCGGCCCTGGGTGAGGCTGAGCAGCTGGTCACGGCTGAGCACCCGATTGGCGTGATCGAGAAAGACGCGCAACAGGCGGAACTCGGCACCACTGAGCGGATACGCGGTGTCCTGCGCATCCAGAAGATGGCGTGCGGTGGTATCCAGGCGCCAGGCACCGAAGGCCAGTTGGCGACCGGCTTCGCTCACCTGCAGGTTTGGCGGCAGCATCCGGGTGCGACGGATCACCGCATTGATGCGTGCCAGCAGTTCGCGGGAAGAGAACGGCTTGGTCACGTAGTCGTCGGCGCCCATTTCCAGACCGATGATGCGGTCGGTCTCGTCGTCGCGTGCGGTCAGCAGCACCACCGGCACCGCGCGATGCTTGCCGGCACGCAGGTTACGGCACAGGCTCAGGCCGTCCTCGCCCGGCATCATCACGTCCAGCACCACCAGGTCCACCGCGTGGGTATCCATCAGTGCGCGCATGGCCCGGCCGCCGTCGGCCTGGCTCACGCGCAGGCCGTTGCGTTGCAGGTAGTCGGCCAGCATCTGGCGGATCTCACTGTCATCGTCGACGACAAGGATGTGCGGTACAGGGTTCATTGCGTTCTCGATGAAGGCGGGGGACAGCGCCGCGCGGCGCGGCCATGGTAGCGCGGCTCAGGGGCTGGCCAGCAGGCGCTGGATCTCGCTTTCGGTACGTGCGTAGTCGCCCTCACCGTAATGGCGGTAGACCACCCGCCCCTGCCGGTCGAGCAGGTACAGCGCGGGCCAGAAGCGGTTGCCCCAGGCGTTCCAGATCCGGTAGTGGTTGTCCTGCACCACCGGCCAGGTGATATCCAACCGTGCGATGGCCCTGCGCACGTTGCCGGGCAGCCCTTCATAGGCGAACTCCGGCGTATGCACGCCGATCACCTTCAGGCCCTGCGACGCGTACCGTGCGTGCCACTGGTGGACATACGGCGCCACGTTGAGGCAGTTGCTGCAGGTGTAGGTCCAGAACTCGACCAGCACCACCTGCCCCCGCAACTGCTTCAGTGTGAGCGGCGAGCTGTTGTGCCATGGCCCGCCACCGTCGAACCCCGCCATAGGTGCAGCGTCGAGCGGCTGCGCGCCGGCATCGGCGCCGGGCCATGCCAGCAACAACGCCGCTCCACCCAGCAGGCCCAGCAGCAGGGGCAGTGCATACCCTCGCAGTGTGGCCATCGCTCAGCCCCCCTGCTCGGCCAGCGGCAGTTCGGCGGGCTTCACGCCTGCCGCTTCCAGGATGCTGTCGGCCACCTGCGCAGGATGCGAAAGCGGCGACACATGGCTGCTGCCGATCGATTGCAGCTGCGCACCAATGCGCTTTGCGGTGGCGGCCTGCAGCTGCGGCGACAGCATGCGATCGTCGCGGCTGAGCACGTACCAGCTCGGCTTGCTGCGCCACGCCGCAACGTTCACCACCTCACCCAGCGCGCTGGCCTTCAACGGGACCTGCGTGCTGTACAGCAGTGCAGCCGACTTCTTCATCACGTCTGGCGCGAAGTCCTGGGCGATGGCATCGGCCGGCAATGTCAGGTAGCCATCCCTCTCCTGCAGTCGGGCCAGGCCCGGACCGACCGGGAAACCTTCGCCCTGCTGCGCCGAAGATTGGCCTGCATCCGGTGCGAAGGCCGCCACGTACACCAGCGCCTGCACCTTCGGGTCATTGCCCGCCTCGGTGATGACCGTGCCACCCCAGCTGTGGCCGACCAGCACCACCTTGCCGGGTGCAGCGGCAATCGCACGACGGGTGGCGGCAACATCGTCGGCCAGTGAGGTGAGCGGATTCTGCACGGCCACCGCAGGCAGCTTCCAGTCATGCAGCGTGCTGATGACCTTGCTCCAGCTGGAGCCGTCGGCGAACGCGCCGTGCACCAGGATGACGGTGGGCGGTGCAGCGGTATCGGCCTGGGCAGCGAAGGCGGGGGCTGCGGCGCCGGCAAGTGCGAGAGCGGCAGCAAGCAACGAGGTACGGATCATGGGTGGCACTCCGGTGTTGGGAGTGGCCATTTCCGCCTGCCGGTGTATCGGCGCTGTTTCTCCGCGGCACGGAGTTGTACCGGACTGTAGGGCGCAGGCGGGTTTCTACAGTGGGATACATTCGGCCGCCGGGTCCGGCCGGGCGCTACCGGGTGGATATCGCTGCCCGCACGCGGGCGCGCAACGCCCCGATGTGCCTCGACACATCGTCTTTGTATCTGACTGTACGAAACCCCGGCCGCGGCCACAGTCGCTGACAAAACCCCGGGCAACGGCACACGTTGCCGATACCTGCGCCGCCTGAAATGGCCTCCATCGACCACTGGCCCGCAGGACACCACCATGATCAGCACCGCCTCTTCCGTGTATACCCCCCGCCTGGACGCCGTCGGCCGCTGGCTCTCGCCATTGGCGCTGCGCACCCTGCTGGCCTGGGAGTTCTTTGAATCCGGCCGCGAAAAGCTGGGTGGCCAGAACTGGTTCGCCGACCTGGAAGGTCGCTTCCCGTTCCCGTTCTCCGCCCTGCCCGCATCACTGAACTGGCAGCTGGCCACCTGGCTGGAACTGGTGGGTGCAGTGATGCTGCTGCTCGGCCTGGCCACGCGCTCGGTGGCTTATGTGTTCTGGGTACTGACCGTGGTCGCCATCGCCGCCGTGCACTGGCCCGACCAATGGAACGGCCTGGGCGAACTCTGGCAGGGATATGCGATCACCGACCAGGGCTACGGCAACTTCAAGCTGCCGCTGCTGTTCCTGGCCATGCTGCTGCCACTGATCCTCAACGGCGGTGGCGCACTCAGCGTCGACCGTCTGCTGGCCGGCTCGCAGCATGCCCCCGTTGGCAATGACGGCTTGGGTTGGGGCGTCAGCCTCATCGCCCTGCTGCTGCCGGTTGCCGCGCTGCTGCCCGGCATCGGCTTCGGCGGCGCCCTGCTCGGCGGTGTGCTGCTGGTGGGTTACGTACTGCGCCGTCGCCGCAACGCCTGATCTGCTTCGCCCCTTCACCGCGCTTCTTCCCTTCGTTTCCGTCGCCTTCAAGCGGCGTCCATCCCGCACGCCCCGCGTGCTTTCCCAAGGAGTCACCACCATGTCCGTCTCGACCAAGACCACCCCTTCTCCCGCCTGCCGCGCATCGGTGCCATCGGCATCGCCTTGGCCGGTGGCCTGCTGCTGGCCGGCCAGGCCGCGGCGATCCAGCCACTGGCGATCAGTGCCGTGGCCATGAGCGCGGCCGCCGAAGGCAAGTGCGGTGAAGGCAAGTGCGGGGCCAACAAGACCGCCACCGGCAAGGCCGCCGGCAAGGCCAAGGTGGCCGAGGGCCAGTGTGGCGAAGGCAAGTGCGGCGACGCCTCGTTTGCCCGCACCGACCGCGACCACGATGGCCGGGTCTCGCGTGCCGAGTTCAACGCCGTGGCCGCCAAGCGTGCCGCCGAGTTCGACCGCATCGACACCGACCACGACGGCTACATCAGCGAGCAGGAAGCGCACGACTACCTGCGCAGCGTCTACACCGCCAACGGCAAGCCGATGCCGAAGGGCATGTTCTCCCGCGTCGCCGATTGATCGACGTTCAACCGGCGCCGCCTCCGAGGCGGCGCCCTCTCCCTGGAGCATCCGTCATGACCCTGCCCCTGCCTTCCAATGCCGCCGGTCTTGGCCTGCGCCGTGGCCTGATCGACGAACTGCTGGCCATGCCGGCCGGTGCCATCGACTTCCTCGAAGTTTCGCCCGACAACTGGATCGGCGTCGGCGGTGCACACGGTGCAGCGCTGCGCAGGTTGAGCGAACGCCACCCCCTGACCTGCCATGGCCTGTCGCTGTCGCTGGGCGGTCCTGATCCGCTGGACCGCACCCTGCTGGCCCAGACACGTGCCTTCCTCGACCTGCACCAGGTGCAGCTGTACAGCGAACACCTGAGCTACTGCGCTGCCGGTGGCCACGTCTACGACCTGCTGCCGCTGCCGTTCACCGCCGAGGCCGTGCATCACATCGCCGGCCGCATCGCCCAGGTGCAGGACATGCTGGGCCGACGCATCGCCGTGGAGAACATTTCCTACTACGCCGTTGCCGGTGCGGAGATGAGCGAGATCGACTTCATCAATGCAGTGCTCGCCGAGGCGGACTGCGACCTGCTGCTGGACGTCAACAACGTCTTCGTAAACGCCTGCAACAACGGTTACGACGCCTTCGAATTCCTGGCCCGCGTGCCGTCCCACCGTGTCGCCTCGCTGCACGTAGCGGGTCACTTCGATGAAGACGATGGCTTCAAGATCGATACCCACGGTGCGCCGGTGAAAGGTGTGGTCTGGGCGCTGTTGCGCGAGGCCTATGCGCGGGTGGGCGTGCGTCCCACTCTGCTCGAACGCGACTTCAACTTCCCGCCACTGGCCGAGTTGCTGGCCGAGGTCGCGCAGATCCGCCAGGCACAGGCCGAGGCACATTGGCCCGAGGTGGCCCATGGCTGAGTCGCTGGCCACCCTGCAACGGCGTTGGGCCGACCATGTTCGCGACCCATCAATGGCCGCACCCGATGGCATCGAGGCGCGCCGGCTGGCGGTGTACCGTCGCCTGTGCATCGACAGCCTGGACACCCTGCTGGCCTGCACCCTGCCACGCCTGCAACACCAGTTGGGCATGCCGCGCTGGCGCGACACCGTGGAGCACTACTACGCCAGCCACACCTGTCGCACCCCGTTGTTCCCACAGATCGCCGGCGAATTCGCGGCCTGGCTGGCGATGCAGGACGCGGTGGCACTGCCGGCCTGGGCAGCGGAACTGGCGCACTACGAGAGCACTCAGCAGTCGCTGCACATTGAAGCGCGCGCCGCCGGGCGTTCGCTGCACCGCGTTCCGGTGGACAGTGATGTGCTGGCTGTCTCGCCGCTGGTGCGGGTGCTTGGCTACCAGTGGCCGGTGCATGTGGACGAGGTGCTGGAGCCGGTGCTGGATGCAGCGTCCACGCTGCTGCTGATGCGCCGCATGCCTGAATTCAGTCTGCGGGTCGAGGAACTGGCCCCGCTGGCCTATGCGGTGCTGTCGGCCTTCGGCGATGACGGCACACGCGTGGATGACGTATTGCAGACCGTGGCTGAAGCACATGGTGTCGCGCCGGATGAACTGCGTGCGGCCTGCATTCCAGTGCTGCGCGACCTCTGCACGGCAGGCGTTCTGGTTGCGTCGACCGATCCCCGGGAATGCCGGCCGGCGGCCGGCACGACCTCCTCTTCATTCTTCGAGGCCTGACGATGACTGCTTCCAACACGTCCTTCCTGCGCGGCTGGCGCCTGTTCGTAGCCATCAGCGTGGTCCTGATCGCGTTCGCACTGACCGCCTTCACCCTGTATCCCGATGCAGCCGAAGGCAGCCGCGCGGCGATCCGGCTCACCGCCCGCACATCGTTCCTGCTGTTCCTGGCGGCATTCACGGCATCGTCGTTCGCCAGCCTTCTGCCCGGCCCGTTCACCCGGTTCCTGCTGCGCGAACGACGCATCATCGGCCTGTCCTTCGCGTTCTCGCACCTGCTGCATGCAATCGCCATCACCAGTTTCGGCATCCTCAACCCGGCGTTCTGGCCAGCACGCTCAGCGCTGGCCAACCTCCCGGGCACGGTGGGCTACCTCGCCATCCTGGCGCTGGCCATCACCTCGCATCGGGGGCTCGCCCGGCGCATCGGACCCACGGCCTGGCGTCGCCTGCACGTGACCGGCATGTGGATCATCGCGGCGGTGTTCACCTACTCGTACTTCAAGCGCGTGCCGGGCAACTTCTGGTATGCGGTGCCGTCGGCGCTGCTGTTCACCGCTTTCGTGGTGCGCTGGATCGCCAAGCGGGCACAAGCGCTGCGTCGAAGTGCGCATGCGCGGCCGCCGCTGCGGGCGGCCTGACGGGCCGGGGTCAGATCACTTCCCCCGGGGGACAGGAATCTGACCCACTTCCGGTCACGGCACGCGGCGCAGCGTCACCAGGGTGATCTCCGACGGTACGCCGATGCGCGCCGGAAAACCCGCCCACAGGCCTGCACCATTGCTTACGTACAGGGTCATGCCATCCACGTCGTAGCGTCCGGAAACATAGCCACCGTTGGCACGCTTCACCAGCTGGTCCATGCCGATGATCTGCCCGCCGTGGGTATGCCCGGACAATTGCAGCTTCACGCCACGCGCGGCCGCCTCGCGTGCATTGCGCGGGCGATGATCTAGCAGGATCACGGGTGCCGTCGGATCGGCACCGGCCAGCGCGGCACCCAGGTCCGGCAGCGGCAGGCCGTAGCGTGCGGCCACCGGATCGGTGACGCCGGCGATGGTCAGCGCCGCATCACCGCGCCGCACCTGCAGGTGGCTGTTCTCCAGCACCTGCATGTGCAGCGCGCGGAACGCCTGCATCCACGCCTGGTACCGCGCGTAATACTCGTGGTTGCCGGTGATGGCGATGACACCGTCCGGTGCATGCAGGTCAGCCAACGGGCGTGCGTCCTCGCGACGCGCCTCGACGCTGCCGTCGATCAGATCGCCGGTGATCACGATCAGGTCCGGCGTCAGTGCGTTGCTCTCATCCACCACCTTGCGCACCCAGTCGCCGGTCAGCAGGCGGCTGGCATGGATGTCGGTCAGCTGCAGCACGCGATAGCCATCGAACGCGGCAGGCAAGCCGGCGATGCTCACCTCGATCTGCCTGGGCTTGGGTACCGCCATGCCCTGGCTGACGCCGTAGCCACTGACCAACAGGGCCAGCAGGCCGGCCGCCGGTCGCAGACGCCGCGTGCGCAATGCGGCTACCGCGCGTGGCCAGCGCAGCAGGTGCGACAGCAGCAGGCCGGCGTCCAGCACCAGCATCACCAGCGCCAGCACCAACACGGCGGTGGAGCCGGTGGCCAGCGTGGCGATGGCCAGCTTCGGTATCTCCGGCGACGCCATCGTGCCCCAGAAGATGGCTACGATGCGCAGCTGCACGGCAACGCCCACCAGCAGCAGCGACAGCACGACCTTCATCCAGATGGGCATGCGCAGTGGCCAGAACAGGCGCCAGGCCACATACAGGCCCATCAACAAACCGATCGTACTCAGCACTGCAACCATCCGGGGAGGAAAACGGGCCCGCCATGGTGACGGCTGCGGGAGGTGTTGTGTAGAGCCGAGCATGGGCTCGGCTCTACAACAACAGGTAGGTCAAGCCATTCCGTCGATGCGTTCAACCCGCAGGCGGGCGATGCGACGTTTCTCCATCGCCAGTACGGTGATGCGCACATCCGCAATCTCCACCGCGTCACCAATGTCTGGCAGGCGCCCCAGGCGCTCCAGCACCAGACCGGAGATGGTCATGTAGTCGGCACTGCGCGGCAGCGACACGCCGGCCAGGCGCTGCAGGTCGTCCAGGGTCAGCGCGCCATCGGCCTCCCAGCAATCTTCGCCCTGCGCGACCACGCCATAGCGTTCGTCCTGGGTGTCGACCAGGTCACCGGCAATGGCCGCCAGCAGGTCGTTGGCGGTCACCAGGCCTTCCACACTGCCGTACTCGTCCACCGCCACCGCCAGCGGCACCGGGTGCTGGCGGATCAGTTCCAGCGCCTGCAATGCGCTGGCACTGGACAGCACGTACTGCGGCTCGCGCAGGTTGGCTTCCAGCTGCAGCGGCTTGCCCTGCAGCAGATCGGCCAGAAGGTCGCGGCTCTGCACCACGCCGCGCAGGCTGTCCAGGTCGCCATCACCCACCAGCAGGCGGGTGTGCGGCGATGCCACCAGGCGCGCCACCACGTCCTCCTGCCCACGTGCCAGGTCGATCCACTGCACGTCGGCACGCACGGTCATCACGCTCGACACCGGCCGATCGGCCAGGCCCAGCACGCTGCGGATCATCTCGTGTTCGGCCGGCTGCAGGCGCTCTTCGGCGTCCACCTGCTCGTCCACACTTTCGTCGGCATGGCCGTTGGCCGGGCGCGCGCCCAGCATGCGCAACACGGCATCGGCCGTGCGCTGGCGGAACGGCTGGCGACGCTCGTTGCGCTCGCGATTGAAGCGAACCCACTGGTTGAACGCCTCGACCAGGATCGAGAAGGCAATGGCCGCGTACAGGTAGCCCTTCGGAATCTTGTAGCCCAGGCCTTCGGCCACCAGGCTGAAACCGATCATCAGCAGGAAGCCCAGGCACAGCACCACCACCGTGGGATGCTTGTTGACGAAGCGGGTCAGCGGCTTGCTTGCCACCAGCATCAGCGCCATCGCAATGGTCACTGCGGCGTACATCACGCCGAGGTTGTCGACCATGCCGACCGCAGTGATCACCGAGTCCAGCGAGAACACCGCATCGAGCACCACGATCTGCGCCACCACCATCGCGAAGCTGGCATAGACCTTCTTGCCATCCTCGTGGTGCTCGCGGCCTTCCAGCCGTTCGTGCAGCTCCATGGTGCCCTTGAACAGCAGGAACAGGCCACCGCCCAGCAGGATCAGGTCACGCCCGGAGAAGCTGTGGTCGAACAGCGTCAGCAGCGGCTCGGTCAGTTTCATGATCCAGGCCAGCGCGGCCAGCAGCACCAGCCGCATCAGCAGGGCCAGCGCCAGGCCGATCACCCGCGCACGGTCACGCTGGTGCGGCGGCAGTTTGTCGGCAAGGATCGCGATGAACACCAGGTTGTCGATGCCGAGAACGATCTCCAGCACGACCAGGGTTGCAAGGCCCATCCATATCGAGGGGTCAGCCAACCATTCCATTTCAGGTCCGTTTCGTCAGTAGGTAAGGGAAAAGGGAAAGCACTCAGTCAGCGTCCTGCGCCTGCATCGGGTCATGCCCGAGCAGGTCGCCGGGCGTGCACTGCAGCTCACGGCAGATCGCATCAAGTGTGGAAAACCGGATGGCGCGTGCCTTGCCGGTTTTCAGGATCGACAGATTGGCCAGGGTGATGTCGATGCGCCCGGCCAGCTCGGACAGGGTCATGCCCCGTTCCTGCAGCATGCGGTCCAGGGTGATGACGATCGCCATCAGATGACACCATCGAGGTCATCGCGCATCGCCGCACCCACGGCAAACACGCGTGCAAGCACGAACAGCATCAGCACCGCGACCAGGCCGGTGATCGACATGCCGCCGCCCACCTCCATCCAGGTGAAGTCCGGGCCCATCCAGGCGGCGTAGGCGCCGATCAGGATCGACAGCACCTCCATCGACAGCATCAGCCACGCCATGCGCTGCAGGCGCTGTGCATTGGCATGGGTGAACGGCCGCTCGCGCGCCGCCGACTTCAGCAGCCGCAGCAGATGTCGCAGGAACACCAGGCACAGCACCAGCAGCGCGACGATGGCACCCAGGCCCAGGTAGAAATGCAGGAACAGATCGTTGCCATGCGCGGCGGCGGCAGCGGCATCGTGCACGCTGTCGAGCAGCCAGCGGCGGTCGTGGGCGACCAGTGGCACGGCCAGCAGTGCGGCCAGGATGCCCAGCCAGCACATCGCCCGCACGGCCTGTACGGCGGCCTGGGCCAAGGTGAACAAGCCTCGCGCAGGTCTGGCGCGGGCGGGACGAGCGGTCAAGCGGCCTCCGGCGTTGGGGCAGCATCGCCGCCCCAGGGTGAATTTATCGATAAACGATATACCACATCCTGCGTGAAAGACTGAATCGCAAGCGTGTCCTCTGTCAGGGCCCGGGCGCGGGCTGTTCCAACATCGCTTCGCCCGGGGCCGCCGAGGCCATCGCCTGCACACCGGCATCGGCCGCCTGCCGCGTGACCAGGCGGAAGCGCACCTGCAGCTTGCCCTGCCCCGGCGTCGCCCAGCCGTACTGGATCGCCACCTGATCGGCCGACAGTGGCCCATGCCCTGGCAGCGATCGCACCTGCAACGGCTTCGGTGCGGCCTGCACCAACCGGGCGAATCCCTTCTGCACGACCGCCGCGTCGGCCTTTTCGGCGTAGACCGTACACGTGCCATCGTCAGCCCAGCTCACCGCATAGCGGCCACTGGCCAGAGGCACCATCCAGGCCATGCCTGCCTGCCCCTGCAGCAACGTTGCAGCCTCGGCTGGCTGCAGCGGTGCCAGCCCGTTGGATTCCATCAACGACTGCAGGCGCGCCGGTGCACCGATGTGCTGCATGCAGGCGGTATCGAACAGCTCGCTGAAGGGATCCTGCGCCGGGGCCTTGGCCTTGGGAGTACGCGCGGGCTGCGCCACCGCCAGGGTGGGCAGCAGGGCCAAAGCCAGCCAGAACACAGGACGCATCGGGATTCCAAGCTACGGAAAACAGCAGGCAGGATGGCAAAGCCCAGGCGTGCCGCGCAACGGGTCATGGCTTGACAGCCGCCACCGGCGGGAGGAATATCAATTAACGAATTAGTTAATTAGCTCTCCATGGACCGTATTTTCGAAGCCCTCGCCTCCACCGCCCGCCGGCAGATCCTGGCCTATCTCAGCGCCGGCGAGCTCAGCGCGGGCGAACTGGCCGAACGCTTCGACTTCAGCAAGCCGGCGCTGTCCAGCCATCTGCGCATCCTCGAGGAAGCCGGCCTGATCGAACGCGAGAAGCGCGGCCAGTTCGTGTACTTCCGGCAGGTACCCGACCGTTTGGCCAACACGTTGTTCTCGTGGGCGGCCGAAGTCTGTCCGGTCGGCGGCCCGCTGAAGCGCGAAGCACGCGCCCGCCGCAAGTCCCCTGCACGCTGATCCCCCTGCCAAGGAGCATGACCATGCCTGGTTCGACCCGCGACCGCCGTTCGTTCCCAGGGGTACAGCTTCCAGCACTGGAGGGTGGCAGCCCGACCGAAGTCACGTTGATCGCGCAGCTCGGCATCGGCGCCGGCGATGCGCTGGTGACCGACGCCAGCCAGCGCCAGCGCCACCACCCGGCCTTCATCGATGCGCTGGACGAGCCTTCGGCGCGACTGGGGGGCATGCATCTGCAACAAGGCGATGCCTCCTCGCTGTACAGCTTCACCGTCGGCGCCGGTGGCCACCCGTTCCATCGCCATGCCGGACCGCGCATGTTCACCGCCATTGCCGGCAGCGCCGGTGCCGAGCTGCGCTTCGCCACCGCGTCCGACGCGCAGCTGGCAGGAGATCCCGGTGTCTTCGCGCGCACGCTGCGGCGCATCCGCATCCCACCGGACTGCCTGTTTACCGTGCGCTTCGGCGGCGGCACCTGGCACCAGTTCGCATCGAACCATCGCGCACACCCCGCGCTGTTCGCGTTGTCCTGCCACAGCAATGAGCTGGCCGGGGCAATGAGCCAGCAGGCCCGTGCACAGGCACAGCACAATGCCGCCGATATCCCCAGCCTGACCGAGGTACTGCCCGATGTGCACTGGCCAACGGCCACAGCACTCGCGGCAGCGCCGCTGCTGCAACTGTCGCTGCAGGCAGCGCCGCCCAGCCTGAGTGCCCAGCTGTGCGCGCGTACCCGCGCCCTGCTCGGTCCGCTGCGTCGGATCCCGCTGCGGCCACTACGTGGGTTCGTCGAACGCGCCACACCGGCCTATCCCGTCCATTCGGAGGCCGTCGCCACTCAAGGCCTGCTGCCTGCGGCCCTGCCGCACAGCCACTACCAGGACCAGACCACGCTGCGCCTGGACAGCGCGCAGGTCGCACACCACTCCGCGTCGGCGCTGCTGGCCGATGTACTGGACGGCTTCCTGCGCAATCCACCTGCCGGCGTGGGCCACCTGATGGCACTGCGCAACCGCCTGGTGGCGCCGTTGCGGTTGCGTACGTCGCCACTCGGCTGCCCGGTATCGTCACTGCTGTCGACCGATCGCAGCCGGTTGTTCGCCGGCCGCTATCCAGTGCTGGATTCGCATGTCGATGCAGAAGATGACTGTGCCGAAGTGCTGCTCGGCGCCGATGATCGCCATCTGCGTTTCCGCAGCAGCGTACGAGTGCAGCGCTGTGCAGATGGACATATCGAAATCAGCCTCGGCTCACGCGTGCAGACCCTCAATGCGTTCGGCCGCCTGTACATGGCACTGATCGATGCCGCGCACCGGCACTACGTCGCGCCAGCACTGCTGCGCCGCGCGGTCGAACATGCGCTGGCGCCGGAACTGGCCGATCTCGATGACTGGGCGGAATACTCCGCGTACAGATGATGCCGGCCCGTGGCCGGCACCACCTGCCACTTCAGCTCACAGGTGCTGCTTGAAGAAGGGAACGACCGCTGACAGGGCCTCGCGCACCGGCTCCGGCTTGTCATACAGGTCGTAGTGCGACCAGCCTTCCACCACCTTCAACTGCTTGTGCTTCGACGCCGCACGGCCATGGATTTCCAGGCCATCACGGTAGGCGCCAAAGCCACCCGGCTTGTCACCGATCACCACCAGCAACGGTTGGGTCAGCAGGACTTCGGCCAGGTGGAAGGCATCCCAGCCCACCGCTGCACCGCGATGCGAGAACAACGCACTGACCACGCCGTTGGGCTGCGGCTCACGCGTGCGGTAATAGTCCGTGGCCTCCAGCACGTCGATATCGGTGATGCCGGCAGCGCGCCCCTGTTCCACCGAAGGCGGCAGGAACAGGTCCACACGGACCTTGCCGCCGCGCATCTCGGCGGTGCGCTGGGCAGCGATGGCCTCCAGCGTGCCGATCGGATCGAAGCCGCCAAAGCCCTCACGACTGAGCCGGCCGAAGTTGACACCGGTGATGCTGGTGACCGCCTTGATGCGTCGCTCGGTCATGGTGGCGTTGATCGCGTAGCCACCACCGCCACAGATGCCCAGTACGCCGATGCGTTCGGCGTCCACGTACGGCAGGGTGACCAGATGGTCGACCACGCGGCGTACATCCTCCACGCGCTGGGTCGGGTCTTCGACCCGACGCGGCTCGCCACCGCTGGCGCCCTGGAAGCTGGCGTCATAGGCGATCACCACGTAGCCCTCGCGAGCCAGGGCCTCACCGTAGATGTTGCCGGCGGTCTGCTCCTTGCAGCTGCCGATCGGATGCATGCTGATGATCGCGGGATAGACCTGGTTGCGGTCGAAGTCCGGCGGGAAATGCAGGTCGGCGGCGATCGGCCAGGCCATGTCCGGATTCTGGATGTTGATGGTTTCCATGCTGCGACTCCTCGGTAGCGGCGGGAGGCGACGGGTGTCGCCGTTGCAAGCACGATAGACCCGGGATTGGGACCGAAAAAGCAGCCAATCACAACCAAAGTAGTAAGCTGCAATTACCAAAGAGCGACAGCCTGTGCCGCCATCTTCTCCCGCCCTCCTGCCGACCGAGCCCCATGAGCGCACCCAGCCCGATCAACCCGGCCCTGCTGCCCCAGCTGGCCTGGTTTGCCCACATCGCCCACCATCGCAGCTTCACCAAAGCGGCCGTTGAGATGGGCGTCTCACGCCCGGCGTTGTCGCAGAGCCTGAAGACCCTGGAGAAACAGCTGGGGGTACGCCTGCTGCACCGGACCACCCGTGACATGTCGCTCACCGAGGAAGGCCAGCGCCTGTTCGACGCACTGCGGCCATCGCTGAGCACCATCGAAACCGCAGTACGCGACCTGCGTGCCAGCCATGACGCTCCGTCCGGCCTGCTGCGCATCAACACCGCGCGCCTGACTGCCAAGACGCTGATCGAACCGCATCTACCGGAGTTCTTCGCGCGCTACCCCGAGCTGCGCATCGAGCTGGTGATGGACGACGGCCTGTCCAGCATCGTTGCCGACGGCTGTGACGCCGGCATCCGACTTGGCGAGCGGTTGGCCGAAGGCATGATCGCCGTGCCGGTCACGCCCATGCTGGAAATGGTGGTGGTCGCCTCGCCGGCCTACCTGGCCCGCCATGGCACGCCCACCACGCCCGCCGAACTGGCCGCCCACGAGTGCCTGGGCTACCGGCAGACCGGCAGCGGCGGGGTCTATGCCTGGGAATTCAGCACGCCGGGCCAGCCCGGTCATGACTTTGAAGTGGAACCGCGCGGACGCTATGTCACCAACGACGATGAGGGCATGATCCGCGCCGCGCTGCAGGGATTGGGCGTGATGCAGCATATCGATCTGTCATTGCAGCCGATGCTGGCCGATGGGCGCCTGGTCCGCCTGATGCCGGCGTGGTCGGCACCGTTCCCCGGCTTCTACCTGTACGTGCCTTCGCGCGAGCAGATGCCACCGCGCGTGCGCGCCCTGATGGAATTCCTGATCGAGAAGCGCGAAGGCGTCGCCAAGGCGCTCGGCCGCACGGTACAGGCCCCGGCCACGGGCAGCTAGGCGTCAGCGCGGGTAGCGATACACCAGATCATCGGCATCATTGCGCACGGCGTGATCGTCCGCCACGCCGCCCAGCCGCTGTGCAACGGCCTGCGACGCCAGGTTGTCCGGTGCCATGTAGCTGACCAGGGTCGGCAGCTGCGCCACCACGAAGGCCCAGTCGCGCAGCGCGCCGGCCGCTTCGGTAGCGAAGCCGTTCCCTTCATGGCCGTCATACAACAGCCAGCCCAGTTCCTTTTCCGGGAACAGCGGGCCGTGGTTGATCCCGACCTGGCCGATGCAGGCACCGGTATCGGCACGCTCGATCATCAATGCACCATGACCGAACAGATGCCAGCTGGCCAGGTCGTGGCAGAACTGGCCCCACGCCGCCACCTCACCGAACGGCCCGCCCATGCCACGCGCACGCGGCGATGCAAGGAACGCCGCATAGACGCTGAAGTCATCCAGCTGCTGTGGGCGCAGCTTCAGGCGTGCGGTGTGCAGGGTAGGAATCTCGAGCATGCCGGGCAGCGACTCAGTACACGGCCAGATGGCCGCAGCCACGACGTTGCGGCTGCCCCTCCATCGTCACCTGCACGCTGGCCAGGGTGTCCACACCTTCGGCATTGCGGCACGACTCACGCTTGATCTCGACGATGGCGGGCTGCTGCCCAAGTTCGCCATTGAGCACGATCAGTGAACTGGGCGCATCGGCCGGCTGGCCAAGATAGCGCAGCGTGCCCTTATGGGTGCGGCCGTCAGCGCTGAGGCTGGCATCGTGGTTGCCCTGGCCGGTGGAGGCGATCTCGATGCTCCAACCCGCGCCGCCGCCGGTGAAAGCCGGCACCGGGCTCAGGTCGGCGGCAACCGAGGGGTGGCGTGGCGCATCCGCAGCGGTCTGCGACGAAGTGGAGGCACAGCCGGCCAGCATTCCTGCCAGCAGCGCTGCAGCAACTACGGGGCGAACGGTCATGATGCGCTCCTGCCAGATGGTCGACGGGTCCAGTCTAAGCAGCCATGCGTGCGCCAGCGATGAACAAGATGTTTCAGCGTGGAATGCGCCCACCGCCGGCCACCCGCACGCGGTCACGGCCCTGGGCCTTGGCCTGGTACATGGCCGCATCAGCGGCACGCAGCAGGGTCCGCCAACCCAACGCATCGGTGCCACCCTCGGCCACGCCGAAGCTGGCGGTCACCCGCAGCGCGGTGCCGCCGGCCACCAGGATATCCAACTGCTGCAGCGCAAGCCGCAGCGATTCGGCCAGTTGGCGACCACCGGCCAGGTCGCCGTCGGCCAGCAGCACCAGGAATTCCTCCCCGCCGTAGCGGGCAATGCTGTCGCTGCGACGGAGATGGCGCTGCAGCAGCTGCGCCACCTGCACCAGCACTTCGTCGCCAGCATCGTGGCCATGGCCATCGTTGATCGATTTGAAACGGTCAACGTCCAGCAGGATCACCACCGCACTGGCGCCGCCCTCGGCATGCCGCTGCTGTACCACCTCGTCCAGCGCACGCCGGTTCAGAAGACCGGTCAGCTCGTCGGTACCGGCCAGCTGGCGCAGCTCGCTGGTCAGCGCCGAACGCTCATGCGACTTCTCGCGCAGCACTTCGATGGCATCGAACAGGCGTTGCATCTCGGCCAGTGGATGGGTCACATGCTGCTCCGGGCCAGGCGCTTCCGAGGCGATCTGGATGACCTGCTTCTGCGCCTGCAGCAGCGGCCGCAGGATCTGCAGATGCGCGATGCGCAGCGCCACGCCCAGCACCACCAGGGTCCCCAACGCCGTCGCCGCCAGCACCGCCAGCCGCGTCGCCTCGCGGTTGCGGGTGTGTTCGAACCTGGCGATGGACACACTCAGGTAACCATCACGCAGCGCCTCAAGCGACTGCAGGGTCGGCACGTAGCGCGTGGTGAACTCGGCTGCGGTCCACGGCGGCGGCAGGCCACGTCGTCCGTCTTCGATCAGTTGTTCGATCATCGGCAGCGACTCACCGAAGAACTGCCGTCGCGCCATGTCCCAATGCCAGGACAGCGTTGGATCACTGCGGAAGACCGACTCGTGGCTGCCGGCCAGCCGCCACAGCTCCAGCAGGCGGCCCTCGGTCTGCAACGCCGCGCGCACCTGTTCGTTGCGCCAGGCACCCGGTACCGCCACCGGCGCCATCACGTTGGAGGCCAGGCGCCCACCGTGCTCGCGCAGGTCGATCAGCACCTGGCCCTGCATGGCTGGAATCGCCGCCTCGCGGTCGGCGCGGACCAGTACGTTGATCTGCGCCGAGGTCAGCAGGTGCAGGCGGTCGACCACGGCAAACATGCCGCTGATCGCGCGCTCCACGTCTTCGACACGTCGTGCGTCGCGCGGCTGCGCTGCCACCCGGTCAACACCCGCGCGTGCCGACTGCAGGCGACGTTGCGCGTCCGCCAGCATCCCATGCTCATCCACCACACCCGGATCGGCCGTGAACACGGCATCCAGTTGCTGCAGCGCGGTGTCTACACGCCTGCGCACCACGGCCAGCTGCAGCACAAGCCGCGCATGCTCCCTGGCATCGGCCGGGTCGGCACCGAGCAGGCTGTTGGCCGGGCCGCGTTCAGCCGAGACCAGGTTGGCCAGGTCGAAGGTCTGGCGCAGCTGGCGCAGGCTGACCAGATTGTCCTCGGCAGCGCTGTAGCGCAGCGTGCCCTGGACCAGCGCGATGGCCATCAACGGCAGCGTACAGACCACGAACAACCCGCCCAGGATCCAGACCCAGGTCCGCAATCCGATGGGCGATGCCTTGCCGGCCATGCAAATTTCCCCTGAAGTGCGGATCACTGTAGCCGCCAGTCCCGGCAGCGCCAAGCCAGTGCCGCGCGAACCGTGACCACGGGTATACCGCAGTCACCGCGAATGCGCCGGCAAGGTCTCACCAAGCGCTTGGTTGGGGCGAATGCGTCACATCCCGCCGTACTAGATCCAGCGCTGGTCGACCAGTTCGCGCTTCACGTAGGCGTAGAACACCGGCGCGGCGACCAAGCCCGGCAGGCCGAAGGCTGCCTCCATCACCAGCATGGCCAGCAGCAGCTCCCAGGCACGCGCCTGGATCTCGCCCCCGACGATGCGCGCGTTGAGGAAGTACTCCAGTTTGTGGATCACGATCAGGTACAACAGCGCGGCCACGGCCACGTAGAACGAGACCGACAGCGCGACGATGGTGATGATCGTGTTGGAAATGATATTGCCCACCACCGGCAGCAGGCCGGCGATGAAGGTGATCAGCACCAGGGTCTTGGACAGTGGCAGGTGCACGCCGAACAGCGGCAGCACGCCCAGCAGGAAGATGGCGGTGAACACGGTGTTGAGCAGCGAGATCTTCACCTGCGCGAACACCACCTGGCGGAACGCGGTGGCCAGCCGGCTGGTGCGCCCGATCAGCTCCTGCGCCAGTGGCCCCATCTTCGGCAGCGGCAATTCGTCATACAGCGCGATCATCGCGCCCAGCACCATGCCGATCAGCACGCGTACGCCCACCTGCACCACGGACGTGCCGGCGACGCCCAGCTGGCGCTGGTGCTCGGCGGCCCAGTCATTCAGCGCCGCGCGCAGCGCCGGCATGTCCTCGGGGATATACGGCTGCAGCAGCGCCGGTACCTGGTGGCGCGACGAATTGAGGATGTCCATCAGCCGCGCCAGCAGCGCGTCCGGCCCGCCGGTCTCGTTGCGGAAGAACGACGCCACGCCGATGCCGGCCAGCACCAGCGCGCTGATGATTACCGCTGACAGCACGATCACCGCGATGGCCCGCGCCCGACCTGGCGGCAGCTTGCCCTCCACTGTGGAAGCCAGCAGGTGGGTCAGCTGGAACACCAGCAGGCCCGACAACAGGGTCACCACCAGGCCCAGTTTCAACGCCAGCCACATGCCCAGCAGCATCATCAGCCAGGCCGCGATCCTCGGGACGGGGGGCTTGGGCTGGGCAATGAGGGCGTCTTGCATGGGAGCGCGTCCGGGCGGGGTGGCCCATGGTAGAGGATTGGCGGCGACGATTCCGGGTTCAGGATGAACGGGCATCTACACGAGGATTGCGCCCCCCTGACCCGCCCGTCGACACCTCCGGGATCACGCCGGAATCACACCCGGTCCAGGGCCAGATACCGCGCCGTGCGCACGATCGTCTCGCGTTCGCCGAAGCTGACCAGCTCGCCGGCAATACGTCTGCTGTCCCCGCTCGCGGCGATCTCCTGCAGCGTGCGCTGCATGGCCCGGATCGCGGCCCGTTGCAGGTCAGAGGGGATGATCACCAACCGGTAGTCGAGTTCGGCCAGCCGTTCCACTGGCACCAGCGGCGTCTTGCCACTGTGGAACATGTTGATCAGCTTCGGCCCGGGCACCCGCTGCGAGATCGCCTCGATCTGTTCCAGGGTTTCCGGTGCCTCGACGAAGATCATGTCCGCGCCCGCGTCCACATAGGCCTGCGCCCGTCCGATGGCTGCGTCCAGTCCCTCGCAGGCGATGGCATCGGTACGCGCAATGATCATCAGCTCCGGATCGTGCCGCGCCTGGCAGGCGACTCTGATCTTCGTGCACATCTCGCCTGCGTCGACCAGTGTCTTGTCATCCAGGTGCCCGCAGCGTTTGGGAAACGTCTGGTCCTCGATGTGCAGCGCGGCGACGCCTGCCCGCTCGAATGCCCGCACCGTACGCTCCACGTTGGCGGTGCCGCCGAAGCCGGTGTCGGCGTCGGCGACCACCGGCAGGTCGCAGGCATCCACGATCCGCTCGATCTGCGCCAGTACTTCGGTGAATCCGAGCAGCCCGATGTCGGGCATGCCGGCCGAACGCGCGATGGCGCCGCCACTGGCATACACCGCCTCGAACCCGGCCAGCTCCACCAGGCGGGCCGACAGGCCGTCGAAGACCCCCGGTGCGATCACGTTGCGGCCGTGCCCAAGCAGGTTACGCAGCTGGCGTGTCTTCTTCATGTGGTCTCCCTTGCAGATGGACATTTGGCGTGGGATACCGATGATGTTGTCGCCACCGGCGACCGTCCAATACCGTGTTCGTACAGCATCAGAACGTCTGAGGTTCCAATGGAACTGCGCCACCTGCGCTACTTCGTCATGACCGCCCAGCTGCAGAGCTTCACCAGGGCCGCCGAAGCCCTGCACATTGCCCAGCCGCCGCTGGGGCAGCAGATCCGTGCACTGGAGGAAGAGATCGGAACGCCGTTGTTTCATCGCCAGGGACGCGGCATCGTGCTCAGCGATGCCGGGCGGGTGTTCTGGAAAGCGGCGGAGGACATCCTCGCGCGCGTCGACCAGGCCAAGGAAGAGGCATTGCGCGCCGCGCGCGGCGAGGTCGGCACGTTGACATTGGGGTTGACCGAATCGGCAACCTACAACGAGGTGGTCACCGCGCTGATGCGCAGCTTCCAGCGGGCGCATCCGGCAGTGCAGGTGCAGCTGGTCGAAGATGGCAGTGAATCCCTGGTCCGGCGCCTGGATGACGGCGAGCTCGATGCAGTGATCGTGCGCCCGCCGTTTTCCGGTAGCGGTGAACGGGTGACACAGCAACTCAGTGCCGAGCCGCTGGTGGCGGTGCTGCCGACCGATCACGCGTTGGCGTGCCGGACGAGCATCGCGCTGGTCGAGCTGCGCGATGAGCGTTTCATCCTGTTCTCGCGGAAATCGGGCCAGGGCCTGAGTGCAGACGTGGTCGCCGCCTGCCGCAGCCAGGGGTTCACCCCGGCCATCCAGCAGGAAGCGCCGCAGGTGGCTTCAGCGATCAACCTTGCCGCCGCCGGCCTGGGTATCGCCATCGTGCCGGCGTCAATGCAGAGCATGCACCGCAGCGGCCTGGCTTTTGTTGCGCTGGAACTGGGCATGCCGACCACCACGCTGCAGTTGGCGGTGCGCTGCGAGCCTCCGGCAACGGCCGCCCAGCTGCTGGCCTGTGCCAGAGACGTGGCAACACCTCATTCGCCATAGCTGGCGTTGTTCTTGCCCTGCCGCTTGGCGTGGTAGAGCGCGCGGTCGGCCAGTGCCAGCCAGTCCTCGACACTGCCACCACGCGGCGTGGCGGCAATGCCGATGCTGACGCTGAACTCCACGCCCGGCGTGATCTGGCGCGCGGCCTCGAGCAGATGCAGGCGCACCCGCTCGGCCACGTGCATCGCATCGGCGGGCGCGCAGTCGTGCAACAGCACCACGAACTCATCGCCTCCCAGCCGCGCCGGGGTATCACCGGGCCGCGCAAACGTGCGCAGTGTTGCAGCGATATGCCGCAGTACCTCGTCGCCCGCGCGGTGGCCAAGCGAATCATTGATGCGCTTGAAGTCATCCACATCGAGCATCAGCAGGCAGGCAAAGCTGCCCTGGCCCTGCGCCCGGTCCAGTGCCTGCTGCGCACGCAGGATCAGGAAGCCACGGTTGGCCAGCTCCACCAGCGGATCCATCCGGCTCAGCCGCTGCAGCTGCCGGTTCTGCGATTTGACCCGGCGTGCCAGCTGCCAGCTGAGGATGCTCAGCCCGATGCCGTAGACGAACAGGAACGGCACACTGAGCACGATCGTGCGCTGCGAGGAAACGGGTTGGTAAGGGAAGCCGAGCGCCCACCAGGTGATCGCGAAACCCAGCACCAGCGCCAGCGTGGCCCGCATCGCCAAGCGCACGCCACCGGCGGCGATCTTGTCGGCGACCAGCAGCGCAGCGAACAACGCGCTGGGGACCGCGCTCAGCGCCACGAAGGCGATCCAGCCGCCACCGAAGAAGGAGTCGGCAACCATGCAGCGGAACTGCGCTTGTGCGGGCTGGCGGGCGCGCTGGGTCAGTACCAGCGCAAGCGCCGGCCACACCAATGCATTGAGCAACAGCAACGCCCAGGCCCACAGGCCGTCCTGACGCTCAAGAATGATCGAGGCGATGGGAATCGCACCCAGCCCATTGCCGACGAAGCGCATCCAGCCGATGCGACGTGCCGCGCCGATGCCTTCGACTGCGACTTCCGTCGAGTCAGTCAAGAACGGCATTGCCGACCCCCTTGCGCGATCGCACGTTCCACCCCGGCCCTTGCCGGGCTGCCCATACCGAGTCTGACAGCTCTGCGTCAATTCGGGATCAAGAACTCGGCAGCGACCCTGCCCTTACCCGGCCCTGGGTACAGCCGTCGAGCCCCGCAGCATCAGGCTGAACTCCAGCGTCTGCTGCAGGGGCACATCCACGTGTTCGATGATGGCAAGCAGCAGGTTGACCGCGCGCTCACCAATCTCCCGCATCGGCTGCCTGATCGTCGTCAGCGGCGGCGTGAGGTAGCGCGAGGAGGCCAGGTCGTCAAAGCCGACGATCGACAGGTCCTCCGGCACGCGGATGCCCAGCTCCCGGCAGGCCGCCAGAGTGCCCAGCGCCATCTGGTCGCTGAAACAGAACACCGCAGTCGGTACCGGCGCGGCGGCCAACATCGACATCGCGGCGGCATGGCCCGACTCGACCGAAAAGTCACCCGGCACGATGTTCAGCTGGCGCAGGCGACCACGCGCCTTGGCGGCACTGCGCACGCCTTCCATGCGCTGCTGGTGCAGCGGGTTGTCAGGTGGCCCACCGACCACGGCAATCCGTTCGTGTCCCAGCCCGTACAGATGCTCCATCACCGCGCGCGCGGCGGCCGCATTGTCGATGTGGACGCTGGGAATGCCCAGCGCGGGATCGAACTCGCAGCCGTTGACCACAGGCGCAGCGGCACCGCGCTGTTCGACGATCTCGCGCGCGGTGGGGGGCAGGCGATGCCCCAGCACGATCATCCCGTCGGCCTCGTTGCGCCGGAGCATCTGCGCGTAGCGCTCCTCACGGTCGGGTTGATGCTGGGTATCGCCCAGCAGGACCGCGTAGCCGACCGCCTGCGCGGCCTCCTCCGCACCCTGCAGGATCTGCGCGAAGAACGGATTGGCGATGTCCGGGACGGTAACCAGGATCTTGCCGCTGCGCTGGGTCTTGAGCGTGCGGGCCACCGTGTTGGGCACATAGCCCAGTGCGGCGGCGGCCTGCTCGATGCGCGCGCGGGTAGCGGGCAGCACTTTGTCCGGCCGGGAAAGCGCCCGCGACACCGTGCCTGCGGAGACGCCGACGTGCTTCGCGATGTCGTAGATGGTGGCCATGGCGTTAGTTCTCCTGTCTGCTGTGCACTGCACAACAGGTCCTGCGTGAGCCCCTGCTAGGATAATGCAATCGATTGCATCGAGGGCGAATCACGTTGAAGACACTCAAGGGTCCAGCGCTGTTCCTGGCGCAGTTCATCGGCGACACGGCTCCTTTTGATCGGCTGGACACGCTGGCCGGATGGGCCGCGGGTCTAGGCTATTCTGGCGTACAAGTCCCCACCACGGCGCCCCACCTGTTCGATCTGGCCGAGGCCGCGCGCAGCCAGGCGTACTGCGACGATATTGCCGGCGTGCTGGCCGGGCACGGCGTGCAGATCACCGAGCTGTCCACCCATCTTCAGGGGCAGCTGGTCGCGGTCCATCCGGCCTACGACAGTCTGTTCGACGGATTCGCACCCGCGGACAAACGCGGCGATCCCGCCGCCCGCCAAGCCTGGGCAGTGGAGCAGCTAGTGTTGGCTGCCAAAGCCAGCCAGCGCCTGGGGCTGACCGCGCATGCCACGTTCTCCGGCGCATTGGCCTGGCCCTATTTCTATCCCTGGCCGCAGCGCCCACCGGGACTCGTGGAGGAGGCTTTCGCCGAACTCGGCCGCCGCTGGCGCCCCATCCTCGATGCGTTCGACGCCTGCGGCGTGGACCTGTGCTTCGAGATCCACCCGGGGGAGGACCTGCACGATGGCGCGACCTTCGAGCGCTTCCTCGATGTGGTGGACCATCACCCGCGCGCGAAGATCCTGTACGACCCCAGCCATCTGCTGCTGCAGCAGATGGACTACCTGGGTTTCATCGACCGCTACCACGCGCGCATCGGCGCCTTCCACGTGAAGGATGCGGAGTACCACGCCAGTGCCAGCAGCGGCGTTTACGGCGGCTACCAGGACTGGATCGATCGCCCGGGCCGGTTCCGTTCACTCGGCGACGGCCAGATCGACTTCAGGGCGATCTTCTCCAAGTTCGCCCAGTACGACTTCCCCGGATGGGCGGTACTGGAATGGGAGTGCTGCCTGAAGCACCCGGAAGACGGCGCACGCGAGGGTGCCGCCTTCATCCGCGACCACATCATCCGGGTGACCGAGCGCGCCTTCGACGACTTCGCCGACAGCGGCACCGACGCCGCATCACTGCACCGCATGCTGGGAATCTGAGCCGATACCGCCCCGGGAGGGCAAGCCATGACGCACGCCATGTCGCGCTTGGGCGCGATGATGTTTCTGCAGTTCTTCATCTGGGGGGCGTGGTTCGTCACCCTGGGCACCTATCTGGTGCAGGGCCCGCTGCAGGCCAGCGCGAGCCAGGTAGCGACGGCCTTCCTCAGCCAGTCCATCGGCGCCATCGTGGCGCCGTTCCTGGTCGGCCTGATCGCAGATCGTTACTTCGCCGCGCAGCGTATCCTCGCGTTGCTGCATCTGGCTGGTGCCGTGCTGATGTGGCTGGCGTCCACCGCCACCAGTTTCAGCATGTTCTCCGCCTGCGTCATGGGCTACATGCTGTTGTTCATGCCGACGCTGGCATTGGCCAACAGCGTAGCCATGCGGCACATGCAATCGCCCGAGAAACAGTTCCCGCTGGTGCGGGTGGCGGGCAGCATCGGCTGGATCGTCGCAGGCGTGCTGATCGGCTGGCTGGGCTGGGAGCAGGCCCATCGGCTCGAACTGACCTTCCGCATGGCGGCGCTGGCATCACTGGTACTGGGCCTGTATGCCTTCACCCTGCCGCACACACCGCCGCTGGCCAAGCAGCGCGACGCCGGGCTCGGGCAGATCCTCGGCCTGGATTCGCTGCGGCTGCTGAGGTCGCGCGCCTATCTGGTGTTCTTCCTGGCATCCATCGCCATCTGCATCCCGCTGTCGTTCTACTACAACTTCACCAATCCGTATCTCAACGACCTGGGCGTGCGCGGCGCAGCGGGCCTGCAGTCGCTGGGCCAGGTCTCCGAAGTGCTGCTGATGCTGGCCATGCCGTTCCTGTTCGTGCGGCTGGGGGTGAAGACCATGCTGGCGGTGGGCATGGCCGCCTGGGTGGTGCGCTACGCGATGTTCGCCTTCGGCGATGCGGGCAGCGGTTTCTCGCTACTGGTGATCGGCATCGTGCTGCACGGCATCTGCTACGACTTCTTCTTCGTCACCGGCCAGATCTACACCGATGCCCATGCTGGCCCCGCCGCGCGCAGCAGCGCGCAGGGGTTCATCACCCTGGCCACGTACGGCGTGGGCATGCTGATCGGCACTTTCCTGTCCGGCGCGGTGGTGGAGCACTTCACCACGGCCGCCGGACGCGACTGGCAGCAGATCTGGCTGTTCCCGGCCGCTGTCGCGCTGGTGGTGCTGATCGCCTTCCTGCTGCTGTTCCGCGACCGGCCCGCCGTGGCCGCCGCATCTTCCACACCCTGAGGATTCGAGTCGATGCCAACGCTTGGAATCGCCATCGTGGGCACCGGCATGATCGGTGCCGTGCACCGCCGCGCGGCCTTGCTCGCCGGTGCCGAGGTACGCGGCGTGGCCGCCTCGTCACCGCAGCGCGCGCTTGAGTCAGCGCAGTCCTGGAATGTCCCGCGCGCCTATCGGGATTTCGAGGAGGTGATCGCCGATCCGCAGGTCCAGGTGGTGCACGTGTGCACGCCCAACCATCTGCACCGCGCGATGGCGCAGGCCGCGCTGGAGGCCGGCAAGCACGTGATCTGCGAGAAGCCGCTGGCAACCACGCTGGACGATGCGCAGGCGCTGGCCGCCTTGGCCACGTCGAGCGGGCTCGTCGCCACGGTACCCTTCGTCTACCGCTACCACCCGGTGGTGCGCGAGGCGCGCGCACGCATCGCCCAAGGCGATCTGGGGCCGCTGCACCTCATCCACGGCAGCTACCTGCAGGACTGGCTGCTGGACCCGGCCAGCAACAACTGGCGCGTGGACCCGACGCTGGGTGGCGCATCGCGCGTATTCGCCGACATCGGCTCGCACTGGTGCGACCTGGTGGAGTGGATCAGCGGCGAACGCTTCGTCGAGGTCAGCGCGGCGTTCTCTACCGTCATCGCCGAGCGCGGCGCCGTCAGCGGGCAGAGCTTCAGCACGCCGGCGGCAGGCGGCGCAACGCAGGCGGTCACGAGCGAGGACGTGGCTGCGGCGATGTTCAGGACCGATGCCGGCACGCTGGCATCTCTGACGGTCAGCCAGGTCTCGGCCGGACGCCACAATCGCCTCTGGTTCGAGATCGATGGTGCCAAGGCCAGCGTGGCCTTCAACCAGGAGGACGCCGAGCGGCTGTGGATCGGCCGGCCCGACCAGCGCGAGGAGATCTTCGTGCGCGGGCCGGGCGCCGGCAGTGCCGAACAACGCCGGCTGTCGGTGTTGCCGGCCGGCCACGCGCAGGGCTACGCCCAGTGCTTCGAAGCATTCGTCGCCGACACCTATCGCGCCATCGAGGGAGAGCGACCGCAGAGCCTGCCCACCTTCGAGGACGGCGTGCGCTCGGCGCAGATCGTCGATCGTGTCATTGCATCAGCCAGGTCACGCGCCTGGACCACCATCGGGTGAATCCCGGGAGGATCTGTTGATGAAAGCTCTTTTCCGTAGAAGTGCAAGCCTCATCCTGCTGTTCGCTGCCCTGCCCACCTTCGCAGTCGAAGCCGCCAGCACGCAGAAGCCGATCGCGGTGCAGATGTACACCCTGCGCGATGCCGGCTCGCTCGAGCAGCAGTTGAAGATCGTCCACGACGCAGGCGTCCATGCGGTGGAGACGGTCGGCACGCAGAACACCAGCGCGGCCGAACTCAAGCAGCTGCTGGACCGGTATTCGATCAAGGCGATTTCATCGCATGTGCCCCTGGCCGAGCTGCGCAGCAATCTGGATGGGGTGGTGACCTTCAACCGGTCGATCGGCAACACGACGCTGGTGGTGCCGTACCTGGACAAGAAGGATCGTCCGAGCGATGCCGCGGGCTGGACTGCGCTGGGCCAGGAACTGGGCAGTATCGCGAAGCAGGTGCGCGGCAAGGGCATGCGCCTGGCCTATCACAACCACGATTTCGAGCTGGTCGACTTCGATGGCAGGACCGGACTGGAGCTGCTGTTCGCCGCCGCCGGTCCAGACCTGCAGACCGAGCTGGACCTGGCCTGGGTCGCGCGTGCGGGCCTGGATCCGGCGGTAGTGCTGGCAAAGTTCCGCGGCCACGTATTCGCGGTGCATGCCAAGGACAATGCGCCCAAGGGACAGGCCGAAGACGAAGGCGGTTTCGCTGCGGTGGGCCAGGGCGTGCTGGACTGGAACGCGATCCTGCCTGCTGCCGCAGCCGCCGGCGTGCACTGGTACATCATCGAGCACGACCAGCCACGCGATCCGGCCAAAGTCATCCAGACCGGCGCGGACTATCTGCGTGAACACCTGACCACCCGCGTGCCCGCCCGTGCGCAGCGCTGACGCATCAAGGAGCCCCACATGAAAATGAACCTGGCAATGGCGGTGACCCTGGGCGGCATGAGTGTTGCGACAGCCGCCTGGTGCAAGGACGACCCGGCAGCGGGTGCAAAGCTCTATACCGCGAACTGCGTAGCCTGCCACGGCGCCGATCGTGCGGGCATGCCGGGTGCGTTCCCGGCGCTCACCGACATCGGCAAGCGCATGGCACCCGCACAGATCAAGGAAAAGATCAGCAAGGGCGGCGGGCTGATGCCGCCCTTCTCCCAGCTGTCACAGCAGGAGATCAATGACATCACCAGTTACCTGGCGAAGTAAGCGGCCGACGATCACGCCGGCCATGTGCCACTACAGCTCGCGCACCCAGATGTTGCGGTAGCTGACCCTGGCGTCATGTTCCTGCAGATAGAGCGGCGCGCACCCATGCGGCGCGTACGACGGTGCGCCGATGTACTCGGTCTTACCTGCCAGCACGGTGTCGTCCTGCACCAGCACGCCGTTGTGCAGCACCGTGATGCGCGCGGGCGACGCAAGGCCGCCGCCCGCCGAGAAGCGCGGTGCTGTCCAGAGGATGTCGTAGGCCTGCCACTCACCCGGCGCACGCGAGGCGTTCACCCGTGGCATGGCCTGCTTGTAGATAGAGCCCGCCTGGCCGTTGGCATAGGTCGGGTTGTTGTAGCTGTCGAGTACCTGCAGTTCGTACAGCTCCTGCAGGAAGATGCCGCTGTTGCCCCGGTTCTGTCCGTCGAAGCCCTTGGTGTCGGTGGGTGTGCGCCACTCGACATGCAGCTGGACGTCGCAGAAGCCTTGTTTGGTGCGGATGCCCTTGCTGCCGGGCACGACGGTCATGGCGCCATCGGCAACCTTCCAGGGCACGCGTCCGCCCTGCTCCGACTCCCACGCGGAGACATCCTTGCCATCGAACAGCACGATTGCGTCGGACGGGGCCCTGCCTGCCGGCGTGGCCACGGTCGCAGGCACCGGCGTCCACACCTCTGTCTTCTTCGGGTCGCGCGTGGCGTCGGCACCGTTCTGCGCGAACACGGGTGCGGCGGCCAGCACGGTGGCCGCGATCAGCAGCGGCTTGATTATCCTGTTGCGCTCCATCAGCTGGTCCCCCAAGCGGGCGTGCCGGGAACATAGGCGAGGTCGCCATCGTAGCGCCCCGGCACGGCAACGTACTGCAGCACCCCGGTCGCGCCGACTTTGGAGGTAAAGAATCCGAAGATGGCCAGCTGCTTGATCATCGTGAAGTAGTGCGGCATCGCCTCACCTTCTTCAGGCGTACCAGTCTCGGTCACATCGGCAGAGCGTGCCTTGGCTTCTGCATCGAGCATGCGCAGCAATTCGGTGCGGGCTTCCGGTGTGAGCGACACAAAGCGGCCGCCGGCGCGTTTATCGATATCGGTCAGCCCTGCGCGGAAGGTCGCCAGCTGCCGGGCGGTGTAGCAGTCGCTGACGAAGGTCGCCATGAACAGGCCGGCGCCGGCATCCTTCGCCCCTGGCGTCCGGGTCCGCGGCAGGATGGTCTCGGCAATCTCGTCCAGCGTGCCGACGTCAGCATCGGAGAACGAGACCTTTGTATCGCCAGCCGGCGCCTGCCCCTGCACAAGCGCAGGCAGGCCGACCATGGCCGCACCGGTAGCGGCGACGATCATCTTCAGCAGTTCGCGGCGATCCATCAGAGGTTCCCCGCTTTCAGTTCGCGCACGGCGTGGTCGGCCGCGCGCGCGGTCAGCGCCATGTAGGTCAGCGAAGGATTAACGCAGGCGCTGGAGGTCATGCAGGCACCGTCGGTGACATAGACGTTGGGTGCATCCCAGACCTGGTTGTGCTGGTTCAGCACCGAACTCTTCCGATCACGTCCCATGCGCGCGGTCCCCATTTCGTGGATGCCCTTGCCCGGGGCGTAATCGTTGTCGTGCATCTTCACGTCCTTGACGCCGGCCGCTTCCAGCATCTCTGCGGCATCGGCGGCCATGTCCTTGCGCATCGCCAGTTCGTTGGCGCGCATGGCAACGTCCATCGCCAGCACCGGCAGCCCCCACTTGTCCTTGCGGTCGCGATCCAGGCGGATCGTGTTGTCGTGGTGCGGCAGCATTTCACCGAACCCGGTCATGCCGATGCGCCAGTCACCGGGCACGGTCAGCGCCTCCTTCAGATCGGCACCGATGTTGAGCTCGGCGATCTCGCGCGACCAGCCCGTGCGGCTGGCACCGCCCTGGTAGCCGAACCCGCGCAGATAGCCGCGCTTGTCGGCCGCAACGTTGCGGAAACGCGGAATGTAGAAGCCGCAGGGGCGACGCCCGAAGTAGTACTTGTCTTCGTAACCCTCAACCCGGCCGGAGGCGCCCGCACCGAAGTGATGGTCCATCACGTTGTGCCCGAGTTCGCCCGACGAGGAGCCCAGCCCGGCCTCCCAGACATCGGTGGCCGAATTCATCAGCAGCCAGGTCGAGTTGAACGACGACGCGTTGAGGAAGATCACCTTGGCGGTGTACTGGTAGGTCTGCCCGGTCTCGGCGTCGATGATCTCCACGCCACGGGCACGCTTGCGGTCCTTGTCGTAGAGCACTTCCTTGACGATCGAGAACGGCCGCAAGGTCAGGTTGCCGGTCTTCATCGCCGCTGGCAGTGTCGCCGCCTGGGTCGAGAAGTAGGCACCAAAAGGACAGCCCAGGATGCACTTGTTTCGGTACTGGCAGTTGACGCGCCCCTGCTCGGGCATCGGCTTGGTGATGTTGGCAGTGCGCGAGTGGATCATATGGCGCGTTCCGCCGAAGGCCTTCTTGATACGCGCGGCCACATCCTTCTCGACGATGTTCAAGGGAATCGGCGGCAGGAACTCGCCATCCGGCAACACGTCCAGCCCTTCTCGCGTGCCAGCGATGCCCGCGAACTTCTCCACATAGTCGTACCACGGCGCGATGTCGGCATAGCGGATCGGCCAATCGGCCGCGATGCCGTCCTTGAGGTTCGCCTCGAAGTCCAGGTCGGAGAAGCGATAGCTCTGCCGGCCCCATAGCAATGAGCGGCCGCCGACGTGGTAACCACGGAACCAGTCGAAGCGCTTGGTCTCAATGTAGGGCGAGTCCTGCTCGTTGGTCCACATTCCTTCCAGGTTTTCGGCCAGGCCATAGTCGCGCATCAGCACCGGGAAGTCGGCCTTCATCGCCTGGGTGGGCCGGTTGCGATGCGGGAAGTCCCACGCCTCCTTCATCGCATTGACGTAGTCCTTGACGTGTTCGATGTTGCGTCCGCGTTCCAGCATCAGGACCTTCAGGCCCTTTTCGGTCAGCTCCTTCGCTGCCCAACCGCCACTGATTCCCGAGCCAACAACAATGGCGTCGTAGTGATTATCTGCCATGGGTTTCTCACCTGGGTGGATATCGTTTCAGACGTCGCAGAGGCGGATCGCCTCGCGCAATGAGGCAACGGGATCGGGCGCTGCAGGCGTGAACTCCTGCGCCAGATACCCCTTGAAACCGGTGTCGCGGATCGCGCGACAGATGGCCGGATAGTGGAGCTCCTGCTGGTCTCCGATCTCATTCCGGCCGGGCACGCCCGCGGTGTGGTAATGCTTGAAGCAGGCGTGATGCTTGCCGATGGTGGCGATGATGTCGCCCTCCATGATCTGCATGTGGTAGATGTCGTAGAGCAGGCCGAAGTTGTCCGAGCCGAGCCGCTGACACAGCTCCACACCCCATGCGGAGTGGTCGCACAGGTAGTCGCGATGATCGACCTTGGAGTTCAACAGCTCCATCACCAGTACCACACCGCGCTTCTCGGCGTGCCCGAGGATGCGCTTGAGGCCGGCCTCGGCATTGGCCAGACCTTCCTTCGGGTCCATGCCGTTGCGATTGCCGGAGAAGCAGATCAGGTTGCGGTAGCCGGCATCGGCCACCAGGTCGATGTGCCGCGTGTAGCGTTCCACCAGCTGGTCGTGGAATTCGCGGCCGGCAAAGCCCTTGGTCAGGCCCAGCTCTGCGCCGTTGCACATCGAGCTGTACACGCCATGGGCCTTCAGCGTCGGCCAGTCCTCCGGACCGACAAGGTCGATCGCGGCAAAACCGATGTCCTTCACTGTCGTGCAGAGCTGGGCGACCGACAGCTGCGGGAAGGTCCAGCGGGCGACGGAATGCTTCAGGTTGCCCTTGAGCGGAGCATCGGCGGCGAATGCGGGGAGCACGCCTGCCGCCCCCAGGCCAATGCTGCCGGCAACTGCGAGACGCAGCGCATCGCGCCGTGTGAGGCCCGTCGCCGGAGCCGGTCTGATCGAATGGATGGACATCCACCTGCCGGCCTCCCAACCGGTATCAAACGCAACGATTCACAGCAATGCAATCGATTGCACCATAGGGGAGGAAATTGTCTGTTTGCAAGTCGCGGTGCACGAAAATTCAATGCTGCGGGGCACAACTCCGCAGGAATCGCGGACAAAGAAAAGCCCCGCATGAGCGGGGCTTTCTTTTGTGCTGCAGGCGAGCGTTCGATCAGAACGGAATATCGTCGTCAGCGAAGTCGTCCATCGGCGGAGCCTGCTGCGGCTGCGGGCGCTGGTTGCCACCCTGGTTGCCGTAACCGCCGCCCTGGTTGCCGCCCTGGTTGCCATAGCCGCCACCCTGGCCACCACGCTGACCGCCGCCACCGCCGCCGTACTCCTGGCGCGGCGCCTGCTGGCGCTGCGGACGATCGCCGCCGTAGTTGCCGCCGCCACCGCCGCCGCCTTCACCGCGGCCGCCCAGCATCTGCATTTCATCGGCGATGATATCGGTGGAGTACTTCTCCACACCGTCCTGGCCGGTGTACTTGTCGTAGCGCAGGCTGCCTTCGACGTAGACCGAGCTGCCCTTGCGCAGGTACTCGCCGGCGATTTCGCCGAGCTTGCCGAAGAACACCACACGGTGCCATTCGGTACGTTCCTGCTGGTTGCCATCCTTGTCCTTGCGGACGCTGGTGGTGGCCAGGCTGATGCGGGTGATCGCCATGCCGCCCTGGGTGTACTTCACGTCCGGGTCGTTGCCGAGATTGCCGACCAGGATGACTTTGTTGATGCCGCGCGCCATAGGTACCTTCGTCCGTTGTCCAAGGGCAGACCGCCAGTGATAGCACAGCCCCGGGCGGGGGTGCAGTAGGCTGGGCCGCCCCTGTTGAAATTTGGGGGAATGCGAGAACGATGCATCTTAGCATTGCCGCCGCCATCCGCCCGGTCAGAAGACCCCGGCCGCGCAGGAGGATTGAACTGATTTCCTTGTCCGGCAATGACTTACCCTCGCTTCGGCGGACATCCCGAGGGGCATTCGCGTCTACCCATGGCATCATGCCCGGGCACCTTTCCCCTGCCCCCTCTGCGTGCCCATGACGATCAAAGGCAAAGCCACCTCCCTGGACATCGCCCACCTGGCCGGGGTCTCCCAGCCGACCGTGTCGCGGGCCCTGCGTGGCAGCCCGATGGTCAACGCCGAGACCCGTGAGCGCATCCTGCGCATCGCCCGCGAGCTGAACTACAAGGTCGACAAGAACGCCTCCAGCCTGCGCCTGCGCAACGCCGGCACGCTGGCACTGCTGTTCTTCGAGGACCCGACCAACGACGACTCGCTGATCAACCCGTTCTTCCATTCGATGCTCGGCTCGATCACCCGCGCCTGCGCCCTGCACGGGCAGGACCTGCTGGTCTCGTTCCAGCAGCTGTCCACCGACTGGCAGGCCGATTACGAGGACAGCAACAAGGCCGACGGCATCATCCTGCTCGGCTACGGCGACTACCACGAATCGCGCGACCGCCTGCAGCGGCTGGTCGAACAGGGCACGCATTTCGTGCGCTGGGGCGCTGCCCTGCCCGGCCAGCCGGGCGTGTCGATCGGCAGCGACAACTTCCAGGGCGGGCACGACATCACCACCCACCTGCTGCAGCAGGGCTGCCGCCGCGTCGCCTTCCTCGGCCATGCCTCCAGCCACTACCCCGAATTCCAGGAGCGCTACCGCGGCCATGTCGCGGCCCTGCAGGAACACGGCCTGGCCGCCGAGCCGGCGCTGCAGCACGATGCGATCACCACTGAAGCCTCCGGCCAGGAGGCCTGCCAGGCACTGCTGGCGCGCGGCGAGCCGATCGATGCGATCTGCGCGGCCAGCGACCTGATCGCCATCGGCGCGATGCGCGCCCTGCGCGAAGCCGGGCTGCGGGTGCCGCAGGACGTGGCGGTGACCGGCTTTGACGACATCCCGCTGGCGGCCTCGGTATCTCCGGCGCTGACCACCGTGCAGCAGGACACCAAGCAGGCCGGGCAGCTGCTGGTGGAACGCCTGTTGGCCCTGATCGGGCGGCAGCCGGTGGACAGCCAGAGCATCCCGGTGAAGCTGGTAGTGCGGGAATCGTCGCTGTGCGGATAGTGTCGAGCTTGCTCGACCAGCGGATGCGACTCCAGTCGGGAAAGAACAGCCGAGCATGGCTCGGCTCTGCACATAACCCGTCGAGCAGGCCAGACTCTACGAATTGCCACCTGCCGTTTCAGGCATCGCGGCGCGAACCGCTGCACTGAACTCGTCAAGCAGGAACGGCTTGGCGATCATCGCCATGCCCGCATCGAGGAAGGACGAGCGCTCCTGCGCCTTCTCCGCGTAGCCGGTCATGAACAGCACTGGCAAAGTGGGCCGCGAGTGACGGGCTATTTCAGCGAGCTGGCGGCCATTGAGCCCAGGCAGGCCGACGTCGGTGATCAACAGATCGATGCATTGGTCCGAAGTCAGGATCGGAAGCGCGGCGTCCGCATCGCCCACCACCTGGGCCTGGTACCCCAGCTCCTCAAGCACCACCGTGACCAGCATGCGCACCTGCTCATCATCCTCAACCACCAGGATCGACTGGCCAGCGCCGAGCGGAATGTCCTTGGCCGGAGCGGCCACTGCTTCGCTGGCCGCGACCTCCACCAGCGGAATGAACAGGGAGATGGTGGTGCCCTCACCCAAGCGCGATTCGATCGCGATGTGACCACCGGACTGCTGCATGAAGCCATACACCATCGACATGCCCAGCCCGGTTCCCTTGCCGATGGGCTTGGTGGTGAAGAACGGCTCGAATGCGCGCTCGACTACTTCCGGCGCCATGCCGGCGCCCGTGTCGGCGACTGCCACCACCGCATAGTGCCCTGCCGGCACTGCCGGATACTGGCCGGCATGCACATCCGCTTCCGCAGTGCGCAGGATCAGCTCGCCGCCATCAGGCATCGCGTCGCGCGCATTGATGGCCAGGTTCAGCACCGCACTTTCGAACTGGTTGGCATCCAGCGTGGCATGCAGCGGCACCGGACAGGTCTCGGTACGCAGCCGCACCGTCTCCCCGATCGTGCTGTGCAACAGGTGTTGCACCGATACCAACAGCGTGTTGATCTCCACCGGCCGCGCGTCCAGCGACTGCCTGCGCGAGAACGCGAGCAGGCGCTGGGTCAATGCGGCGGCACGCTGCGCCGAGGCGGTGGCCGTATCCAGGAAACGTTCCAGATCATCCACCCGGCCCATCTCCAGGCGCAGGCGCACGATGTCCAGTGCAGACAGGATGCCAGTCAGCATGTTGTTGAAATCGTGCGCGATGCCACCGGTCAACTGCCCGATCGCTTCCATCTTCTGCGACTGCCGCAGCGCGGCCTCGCTGGCCTCGCGTGCGGCCATCTGCGCTTCCAGCTCCCGCGTGCGCTCGGCCACCATGGCCTCCAGTGCATGCGCGTGCTGCTGGCTGTTGCTAAGGGCCAGTTTGGCGGCGGTGATATCGGTAACGAAGACGTGGAATCCGTCGACCCGGCCCTCGGTATCGGTGCGTGGCGAGTAACGCACTTCGCAGTCGCGCCGGCCACGTAGTGGATGTGGCCAGGTGATCTCGAAGAGCGCCGCCTGGCCATCCAGCGCGCGCTCCATCGCCGCTCTGCGCTGCTGCCATACGGTTTCGCCGATCACCTCGCGAACGTGCCTTCCGATCACCTCGCCGGTAGCGAGATCGAACCAGGTCTCATAGGCCCGGTTGGCGAAACGGAAGCACATCGAACGATCAACGAAGGCGATCAGCACCGGCATCGCATCGGCGATCAGGCGCAACTCGGTTTCACTGCGAGCCAGCGCGGCCCGCCCGTCCGCCAACGCCGCCATCTGATCCCGCACGAGGAACTGCTTGTCACGGGCCCGAAGTGCGCCCTGGACGGCACTGATCAGGGACATGCTGCCAAGCGGCCTGTCCAGCTCCACCACGTTGATCGCAACTGGCAACAGTTCCTCACGGGTGGAGCGGCGATACGACCGCGCCGAGCGCAGCAGGATGAACGGGATATCCGACCAAGCCGGTTGCTGCTGCAAGGCAGGCAGCACGCCATCGGCGCCTCGCACCAAGGCTTCCTGGGTCACCACCACCAGGCCGGTGCGATCATCCAGCTGCTCGGCCAGTTCCTCAAGGTTGCCCGCGATGCGCGTTGCCAACCCTGCACCCTCCAGTACCGCAGCAATGCTGTCGGCATCGCGTCCAAACGGCGCCACGATGCGGACAACCGTGCGGCTCTCACCGCTATCGGGCATCGGACTGGCCCAGCAGCGCCGCGCTGTCACCCACGAATTCGGGTGTTCCGGTCAGGATGCCCTGGAAGTCTGCCAACGGCGCACTGACGGTGATGCCCCGCCCGTCGATCTTCAACTCACGGATGGTGTCCTCATGCGCACCGCCGCGGTTCTTGATCACCGAAATGGCTTTGCGGATGCGCCCCTTGGCCTCGAAGAACCGGAACAGCACCACCGCATCGGCGATATAGGACACATTGAGACTGCCAGTGGACATAGTGCCCACCAGGCCATGCTGCGGATTGATCAGGAACGTCGCTACGCCCTTCTGGTTGAGGTAGGACAACATCTCGTGCAGCTGCAGCATCAGCTGCTTTTCCTGTGGCATTGCCGTGACATAGCCGTTAAGGCTGTCGATCACCAGCACGCTGCAGTTGCGCTGCTCGACCGCCTTGCGCAGGTTCCAGGAGAACTCACCCGGCGACACCTCGGCCGGATCCATCTGCAGGATCTCCAGCAGGCCCGAGTGCAGATGCTTGTCCAGGTCGATGTCCAGCGCAGATGCACGCGCCAACAACGTGCCGATGCGCTCGTCGAACTCGAAGATGCAGCAGCGTTCGCCACGTTCGCAGGCTGCCCACACGTATTGCAGGGCGACGTTGGTCTTGCCGCTGCCAGCGGGCCCAGTCAACAGGGTCGAGGTGCCGCGCAGGGGCCCCCCGCCCAGCAGGCGATCGATCTCGTCGACGCCACTGCTCACCGGCGAACCCACGAACCGCTCGTGGTGCTCGGAGGCGATCAAGCGGGGAAAAATCTCGAGCCCACCACGACGGATCACCATATCGTGGTAGCCCGCAATGAAATCCACACCGCGCAGCTTCTGCACCTGCATGCGGCGCCGGGCCGGGCCGAAATCCAGGGTAAGGCGTTCCAGCGACAGCACGCCGTGGCACAGGCTGTGCAACTGCCCGTCGCGCTCTTCGCCGGTAGAGGTCAGGTCATCGACCAGGATCACCGTAGCGCTCTTGGGCGCGAAGAACTGCTTCAACGCCAGGATCTGGCGCCGGTAGCGCAGAGAGTCCTGGGCCAGCAGGCGCAGTTCGGACAACGAATCGAACACCACGCGGGTGGGCCCGATGCTGTCCACCTTGGACATGATCAGATTGACCGTCTCGTCCAGCTCCATTTCCCACGAATGCAGCACCGACTGCAGGCGACCGTTGCCCATTGCGCCTTCAGCCGACCCCAGTTCGAACAGGTGCAGGCCATCCAGCGACCAGCCATGGGCAACGGCGACCTCGCGCAGTTCCTCGGCGGTCTCGGACAACGTGATGTACAGGCAACATTCGCCCCGCCGCAGGCCTTCCAGCAGGAACTGAAGCGACAACGTGGTCTTGCCGGAACCTGGTGGCCCTTCCAGCAGATACAGCCGTGCCTGCGGAAGTCCGCCACCAAGAATGCTGTCCAGTCCCTCTACTCCGGTAACAGTCCGCATGTACGCCTGCATGGCAATGGCCCTGAGAGGCGCAAAGACTATCGGTGCCCCTGTCGACGTCCTGTGTGATCCGGCCGACCTTTCCCAACGCATTCAGGAAGACTTCACAGCCTGCCCCCCCCCCTGCCGCACCCTTCAACGGTGGGGCGCCACCACCTGCTACCCGCACGGCACCATGACCAACGGCGCATGACGCCAGCCCAGTTGCGAGTGATAAACAGCCCGATCACACACGGAAAGGTGTACGTCGCATGCTGAAGATCGATTCGCTGTCCAAGACGTACGCCAACGGCGTGCATGCCCTCAACAACGTCACCCTGGATATCCCGCGCGGCATGTTCGGCCTGCTCGGCCCGAACGGCGCCGGAAAATCCTCGCTGATGCGCACGCTGTCCACCCTGCAGGAAGCCGACAGCGGCACGGCGACGCTCAGCATTCCGGGCGAAGCGCCGATCGACGTACTGCGCGACAAGGACGCGGTGCGCCGCCGGCTGGGCTACCTGCCGCAGGATTTCGGCGTGTACCCGAAAGTCAGCGCGCTGGACCTGCTGGAACATTTCGCGGTGCTCAAGGGCCTGACCCAGCGCGCCCAGCGCCGCGAGGTGGTCGATGGGCTGCTGCAGCAGGTAAACCTGTGGGACGCGCGCAAGCGCAAGCTCGGTACGTACTCCGGCGGCATGCGCCAGCGCTTCGGCATTGCCCAGGCGTTGCTGGGTGACCCGCGGCTGGTGATCGTCGATGAACCCACCGCCGGCCTCGACCCGGAAGAACGCAACCGCTTCCTCAACCTGCTGGCGGCGATCGGCGAGAACGTGGCAGTGATCCTGTCCACCCACATCGTCGAGGACGTGACCGACCTGTGCCCGACGATGGCGATCATGAACAAGGGCCAGGTACTGCTGACCGGCCGCCCTGCCGAGGCTATCGACGCCCTGCAGCACCAGGTCTGGCGCAAGCAGGTCGATCCTTCGGAACTGGCCGACCACGAGGCACGCTACGTGGTGCTGTCCACCCGCCTGGTCGGTGGTCGCCCGGTGATCCACGTGCACAGCGCCAACGACCCTGGCGACGGCTTCGCGGCCGTGGCTCCCGACCTCGAGGATGTGTACTTCCAGCGCCTGCGCCTGCAGGCCCGTGCCCGCGCGGCAGCCTGAGCGGAGCACGCCATGATCCTCAACTTCTTCCGATTCGAGCTGCGCGAACAGTTGCGTTCCCCGCTGCTGTGGCTGCTGGCCGGGCTGTTCGCCCTGCTCGCCTTCGCCGCCGCCTCCAGCGACGCCGTGCAGATCGGTGGCGGCAGCGGCAACGTGCACGGCAACGCGCCCACCGTGATCGCGCAGATGCTGGGCATCTTCACCCTGCTCGGCATGCTGGTCACTGCGCTGTTTGTCAGCAATGCGCTGCTGCGTGACTTCGAGCTCGGCACCGCCGAACTGATCTTCGCCAGCCCGGTGAAGCGCCGCGACTACCTGGCTGGGCGCATCGCTGCCGCCCTGGCCGCCGGCTTGCTGGTCTATGTCGTGATTGCGTTCGGCCTGTGGCTGGCGCCATTCATGCCATGTGTCGACCCCGAACGCATGGGCCCGATCAGCTGGCAGGGCTACGCCTGGACGTTCGCGGTCATCGTCATTCCCAACCTGTTGTTCACCACGGCATTGCTGTCACTGCTGGCGGCGCTGACCCGTTCGATCCTGTGGGTCTACATCGGCCTGGTGGCCTACCTCGTGCTGTATGGCGTCAGTGCAGCCCTGCTGCGCGACATCGACAACACGTGGATCGCAGTGCTGAGCGAGCCGCTGGGCATGCGCGCACTCAGCCGCACGATCCGCTACTGGTCCACCGCTGAGCGCAACAGTGGAATTCCTGAGCTGGCCGGCTATCTGCTGGCCAACCGCGCCCTGTGGCTCGGCGTAGCGGCGGTGCTGTTCGCCGCCACCTTCGCGCTGTTCCGTACCGAGCGCAGCGGCAGTGGCCGCCGCCGCTGGGGCCGCAGGCAGGTGCTTCCGGTTGCTGATGCGGTGGCAGTCCGCCCCACCCGCGCACCGCTGCCGCGCGTGGTGCCGGCGTTCACTGCCACCACGGCGTGGCAGCAGTTCCTGCGCCAGGTCCACTTCGATACACGCGGCGTTCTGCGCAGCGTGCCGTTCATCGTGCTGCTGGTACTGGGCCTGGCCAACTTCCTGCCCAGCGCGCTGTTCCGGCAGACGCTGTACGGCACCTCGATCTGGCCGGTCACCTCGCAGATGATCATGGGCCTGCAGGGCGCCTTCAGCTGGCTGCTGGTGATCATCGTGCTGTTCTTCGCCGGCGAGCTGGTCTGGAAGGAACGCAGCGCGCGCATCAACGAAGTGACGGACGCCATGCCGGTGCCGAACTGGGTACCGCTGCTGGCCAAGTTCACCGCGCTGCTGGCGGTGATCGTCTGCTTCCAGACCGCCGGTGCGATGGCGGCGATGGGCGTGCAGCTGGCCAAGGGCTACACGCATCTGGAGCCGATGCTGTACCTGCGCAGCCTGGCACTGGATTCGGTGGTCTACATCCTGATGGGGGGCCTGGCGCTGGTGCTGCAGGTGCTCACCAACAACAAGTTCGTCGGTTACGCATTGCTGATCGTGGTGATGATCGGCCAGGGCGTGCTCGGCCTGCTCGACTACACGCAGAACCTGTACAACTTCGGCAGCTGGCCCAACGCGCCCTATTCGGACATGAACGGCTACGGCCACTTCCTGACCGGGCAGCTGGCGTTCCAGGGCTATTGGGCCCTGTTCCTGCTGACCTTGATGTGCCTGGCGTCAGCATTCTGGGTGCGCGGTGTCAGCCACGGGTTGCGCCAGCGCATGACCCTGGCCGGCCGCCGCCTGCGCGGCCCGACCGGGGTCTTCGCCGGAGTCGCCGCATTGGCGTTCGTCGGCGTGGGTGGCTGGCTGTACTGGAGCACCAACATCCGCAACGAGTTCATCTCGCCCGACCAGCAGCTGGATCTGCAGGCCCGCTACGAGCGCGAGCTGTCGAAGTACCGAACGCTGCCGCAGCCCCGCATCGTGGCGGTGGACAACCGCGTGGACCTGTTCCCGGAATCGCAGTCGATGGTGATCGATGCGAACTGGACGGTGCGCAATACCCACGCCACGCCGATCCAGGACGTGCACGTTTCGATGGGCGATGACAAGCAGCTGGTCGCGGTCGACCTGGGTGGGCAGACACTATCGATGCATGACGCCGATCTCGGCTACCGCATCTACCGCCTGCAGAAACCGCTGCAACCGGGTGAAACCCGCAGCGTGCATTTCCGCGTGGTGCAGAAGCCCAACGGCATCACCGCGGGCCAGGCACCAAGCAACATCGTCGACAACGGCACCTTCTTCAACAGCCGCGTACTGCCGTCGTTCGGCTACAACGAAGGCGCCGAGATCAGCGACCGCAACGAGCGGCGCAAGCGCGACCTGGGTGAGCCGCGGCGCATGCCCAAGCTGGAAGACGAAGCCGCGCGTGCCAACACGTACATAGCCAACGATGCCGACTGGCTCGACTTCCGCACCACGGTCTGCACGGCACCGGACCAGGTGGCGTTGGCGCCGGGCTACCTTCTGAAGGAGACCACGGTAAATGGCCGGCGCTGCTTCAGCTACGCCATGGACCGGCCAATGCTGAACTTCTACGCCTACCTCTCGGCACGCTGGGAGGTGCGCAGGGCGAAGTACAAGAACATCCCGGTGGAGGTCTACTTCGACCCGGCGCACGGCTACAACGTGGACCGTATGATCGAAGCGGTGCAGAAGTCGCTGGCCTACTACGAAGCGAACTTCACCCCGTACCAGCACCGCCAGGTACGCATCATCGAGTTCCCGGGCTATGCGCGCTTCGCGCAGTCGTTCGCCAACACCATCCCCTACTCCGAGGCCATCGGCTTCATCGCCGACCTGCGTGACCCGGACAAGGTGGACTACGTGTTCTACGTGACCGCGCACGAGATCGCACACCAGTGGTGGGCGCACCAGGTGATCGGTGCCAACGTGCAGGGCGCCACGGTCCTGTCCGAATCGCTGTCGCAGTATTCGGCGCTGATGGTGATGGAGCAGGAATATGGTCGCCAGCACATGCGCCAGTTCCTCAAGCGCGAGCTGGACGGCTACCTGTCCGGGCGCGGCGGCGAAGCCATCGAAGAACAGCCGCTGGAGCGCGTGGAGAACCAGCAGTACATCCACTACCAGAAGGGTTCGCTGGTGTTCTACCGGCTGCGCGAGGAAATCGGCGAGCAGGCGCTGAACCGTGCTCTGAAGCGCTTCCTGCAGGACAAGGGTTACCAGCAGCCGCCGTACACCACCTCACGCGAGCTGCTGGGCTACATCCGTGCCGAGACCCCGGCTGACCGCCAGCAACTGGTCACCGACCTGTTCGAGAAGATCAGCTTCTATGACAACCGGGTGATGGCCGCCAGCGCCCGCAAGCGCGATGACGGCCGCTACGACGTGACCCTGGACCTGCACGCGGCCAAGCAGTACGCCGATGGCAAGGGCAAGGAGAGCGACGGCACGATGGATGACTGGGTCGAGGTCGGCGTGTTCGCCAATGGGCCGTCGGGCAAGGAGCGCGACCAGAAGGTGCTGTACCTGCAGCGCCATCACATCACCAGTGCCACGCCTAAGATCACGGTGACCGTGGACGAAAAGCCGGATGAAGCAGGCTTCGACCCGTACAACAAACTGATCGACCGGGTGAGCGATGACAACCGGCGCAAGGTGACGATGTGAGGTGATGGAGCGCCGGCGGTTGCGTCGGCGCTCCGCATGCTGCATGTAGTGCCGAGCCATGCTCGGCACAGCGCTTTCAGCGCACCGCGGCCTTCGGCCCCAGCAACGCAAGCAGCACATAGACCACGATCGAAGCGACGGTACCGAGCACCGCCGGCAACCCGAACGCCCACGCCGAACGGCCCTGCTGGCGCGCCCACTGGGCCAGATGCCAGGCCGCGCCCAGGTTGATCAACCAGGCAATGACGAACACCGGCCACAGCACCATGCCTACCGCGCGCAGCACGGGCATGGACACCAGCGCGGCGACGATGGCCGCGATCAGGAAGATCAGTGCGGAGCGGGAATGACGCGGGGATGCCGGTGCGTTCATGCGGCTACCCTGCGCACCATCACAAGCACGCGATAGTGGCGGTTGTCGATTTCCTGCAGGGGTTTCCAGCCGAGCCGTGCATACAGTCCACCATCCAGGGCCTCGGTCTGCAGGTACAGGTCGGTCACACCCATCCGCACCGCCTGTGCCGCGGCCTGCTCGACCAGGCCGCCAGCCAGCCCACGCCCGCGATGACTATCGGCCACGAACACGCTGCCCAGCCAATGCTCGTACTGCGGGAAGGCCTGCATCTCCCGGCGCTTGAGCTGCACCGCACCGACCACCTGACCGTCATCGAAGGCGGCAATCAGATGCGGAAAGCCTTCGGCATCCTGTGGCGGGTTCAGCCGCTCAAGTTCCTGTTCCAGCGACAGGCCAGCGTCGCGGCCCCATTCGGCGTGGTACCACCGGGCCAACTGCTGCCGTTCCAATGCATCGGCGGGTAGCACCCTGAATTCCATGGCAATGCCTCGATGGGGAAGCGTTCTGTAGTCGAGCCATGCTCGACTGATCTCGCACTGCGCGAAAGGCAGTCGAGCATGGCTCGACTCTACAAATATAGCGCGGTGGCCGCTCAGCGCTGGGCGAAGTCCTTCAGGATCTCGCCAACGCCGCTGGGCGAGATCTCGAAGCCCAGCGGAGTGCCCGGGTTGATCACCACGCCATAGCCGCCCGGCACGCGGCGCAGCACGTCCAGCATCAGCCAGCGGATCTGGTGTTCGGCCTGCTGGCTGTAGATGCCCACCCGCGAAGGGTCGGTAAACACAGCCACGTGCAGGGTGCCCTGCTTGTCGAACAGCAGCGGGTCGAAGCCGCTGCCGTCGGGGGTGACCAGGCTGCCGGTCAGCAGCACCACTTCGGAGGCGACGAAGGCCTCCATGAAAGCGCGGATCGGCACCGCCCCGTCCATCGCCGCCTTCAGCAGGGTTTCGATCGGGGTCTGCGGGGCGAGGTCGGTCATGGCGGTACGGTGGGGCGTGAGGGGGGCCTATTGTAGAGTCGAGCTTGCTCGACTGCTCGAAAAGCGTGCCAACCAAGGTTGGCACCCACCAGAGCGGTAGGCAGGTGCCATGGATTCATGGGTTGCCGGTCAGCGGCCGGCACTACCGCCCCAGCCGCTGGTCCCGCGCCTTCTGGTCGGCCATCGCCTTGTCCAGCTCGGCCTGCAGCGCCGGCTGCTGCACGGCGGCGTCCAGCACGTACACCTTCACGCCGTGCGCGGGCACGTCGGCCTTCAGGGAGGCATCCACCTGCAACCAACCGCCGTCCAGTGCATCGCGCCAGCGGCCCGCCTGCACGAAACGCGCTACGGTGAAGGTTCTGGCCTGGTCGCCCTTGTTCAGCAGCACCAGCGCGGTCTGCGCCACGTCGCCCTGCTGCAGCACGCGGAAGAACACCGCCTGATCACCCTGCAGCCGCTCGTTCACCTGCAGGCCGCGCTGCAGCGCCGGCGTGGCTTCGCGCAGTTTGGCGATGCGCTGCAGCGGCGCGAAGATCGGACTCTGCGGCGCGGCGTCCACGCGCGGTTGACCGAAGTAGGCACGGTTTCCTGCGTGCTCGGCGCGACCACGCATGAAGCCGGTTTCCGAGCCGTAATAGACCACCGGAATACCGCGCGCGGTGAACAGCCAGTTGTGCGCATCGATGAAGCCGCTGTCGCTGGCCTGCAGGCGCGGCATGTCGTGGTTGTCGTAGAAGCTCATCAGCTCGTACGGATTGGCGTATGGGCCGCCGGTCAGGTGCAGCGGCTCGCCCAGGGTTTCAAAGCCCTTGCCGGCGGTGCCGAAGGTCTGTTCCAGTGCGCCGCGCAACGGGAAATCGAGCACGCTGACGTTGGCGTTGGCCGGCCAGGTGTGCTCGGCAATTCGCGCGGCATCGTAATCGAACGCTTCGCCGAACATGAACATGCCCGGGTGCTCGGCGCGGATGCGCTTCACGAAGGCATGCCACCATGGGTGCGGCAACCAGCCGATGGTGTCGATGCGCAACGCGTCCACGCCCTGCGCGGTCCACTGCAGGTAGGCACCCACCAGGTAATCCATCACCGCCGGATTGTCCTGGTTGAAGTCGGACAGCTCGGCGAGGTTGCCGTCGAAGATCGAACCGTCCTTGCTGTCGACCGGACCGATTTTGTTGTAGAACGCGTGCAGCGGATTGTGCTGGGGGTCCAGCTTCTGGGGTGGCAGGTTCTGGTGGTCGGCAATCAGTTTGCCGTCCTTGTCGAAGATCTGGCCGAACTGCGGCTGCCGCGTCGGCATGGTCCAGGCCGGCGAGCCGTGGTTGCCGACGATGTCCAGCACCACCTTCAGGCCTGCGCCATGCAGGCCCTTGGTCAGCCCGGCGAAGTCCAGGTTCTTGCTGGGCAGGTGCTCATCGAGTTTGTAGAAATTGATGCCCCAATAGCCGTGGTAACCGGTCTTGCCACGATCGGTCAGCGTGCTGGTGCAGCTGATCGGCTTGCTGCCGGTGAAGGCTTCGTCCGGGTTGTCGATGATCGGCGTGATCCATACCGCGCCGAAGCCGAGATTTCGAATGTACTGCGCATTGTCGAGCACGCCGCGGAAATCACCGCCGAGATAGCCGATGTTGCCGTCCACCTTGTCCGGGCACGGCACCGGGATATCGAAGGTGCGGTGCTTGCCGCCCTGGTCGCGATGATCGTTGGACGGGTCGCCGTTGACGAAGCGGTCGGTGACCACGAAGTACACCGCATCGCTGGCGAACGGCTCGGTGGTGCCCACATAGTCCGGGCGTGGCGCGGCCGTCGCATGGCCGGCCAGCAGTACCAGAGAAACAGCAACAGACAGCGCACTACGCATCACACCACCTCCGGACGGGACGGAACCCGCAGCACGCATAGGCCGGCGACGAACAGGCTGCAGCCGCCCAGCACCAGCACATGCATCGGCTGGCCGCCCAGCCAGGCGCGCAGGGCGAAGCCGAGCGCACTGGCCGCAACCAGCTGCGGGATCACGATGAAGAAATTGAAGATGCCCATGTACACGCCCATCTTCGATGCCGGCACGCTGTCGGACAGCAGTGCGTATGGCAGCGAAAGAATGGACGCCCAGGCGAAGCCGACCCCGACCATCGACAGCAGCAGCCAGTGCGGGTCGCGGATGAACATCAGCGAGACCAGACCTGCACCGCCCAGCCACAGGTTGACCAGGTGGCTCCAGCGCAGGCCGATCGCACGCACCATCGGCGGAATCAGTACCGCAGCCAGCGCAGCGAAGCCGTTGTAGGCACCAAACAGCACGCCCACCCAGTTGGCGCCCTCGTTGTAGGCCGCTGACTGCGGATCGGTCGAGCCGAAGTGGATACCCGCCACCGCGGCGGTGGTGTAGATCCACATCGCAAACAGCGCGAACCACGAGAAGAACTGCACCCACGCCAAACGACGCATGGTGACCGGCATCGCGCGCAGATCGCCGACGATGGCGGCCAGCATGTGGGTGCCCGGAAGCGCACGGGCGAGCGCAAGCAGCACGCCGTAACCCGCGCACAAGCCCGCCAGCACGTAGAGCATCTTGTCGCCCTGCCGCCAGGCGATCAGCAGCGCCAGCACCACGCCGAGCCCCAGCCACAGCGCCACCTGCGTCCACGGCGCGGGGCCACTGATCGCAGCCCCTGCGTGGTGCGCCGGCGGCTCGGCATCATCGAAGCCAGCCAGCTCCGTCGGTGAGTACTCGCGGGTGCTGACCACCGTCCAGGTGATCGCCGCCAGCAACACCACCGCGCCGAAGTAGAACGCATAGCGCACGGTATCGGGCACTTCGCCGGCAGCTGCGGTGTTGGCCACACCGAAGTGGGCGAGGATGAACGGCAGGAAGCTGGCGACGATAGCGCCGATACCGATGAAGAAGCTCTGCATCGCGTAGCCGACCGGACGCTGGCGCGGCGCCAGCTGGTCACCGACGAAGGCGCGGAACGGTTCCATCGACACATTGATGGAGGCATCCAGCACCCACAGCGTGCCAGCGGCAATCCACAGCGTTGGCGAGTTCGGCATCACCAGCAGGGCCAGTGTGGTCAGCACCGCACCGATCATGAAGAACGGACGACGGCGGCCCCAGCGCGTCCAGGTGCGGTCGGACAGGTAGCCGATTACCGGCTGCACCAGCAGGCCGGTCAGCGGCGCCGCGATCCACAGCCCGGGCACCGCGTCCATGTCCGCACCCAGGGTCTCGAAGATGCGGCTGGCATTGGCGTTCTGCAGGGCGAAGCCGAACTGGATGCCGAGGAAACCGAAACACATGTTCCATATCTGCCAGAACGACAGCTGCGGCTTGGCCGGACGATTCATCGCGTGCCCTCTGTCGCTGCCACCGATGCCACTTTCAGCGCCTGCACCTGGGCCTGGTTGAGCACGCCATCACGCCCGCCCTTGCCGCCGGTGTAGTGCGCGAAGTGCTGCAGCGCGCTCATGTTGAAGCCATCTTCAAGCGTGACCGTGCACCGCCCCTTGGGCACCGCGAATGTTGCCGAGGTCGAATCCTGCACCGCCACGCTGTGCGGCAGGGTGACCGTGTGCCGCTGCAGCGGCTGGCCCGGGCACTGCAGCACCAGCTGCTTGACCGCAGCCGTGACGCCAGTGTTGATCGGTCCGTTCGGGTTGCGGTACTGCAGGCGCAGGCGCACCTGCCCGGCCTGGGCCGCGGTGAACTGCCAGCGCTCCTTGCCCTTCAGTACCTGCTGCGGACCGACGCAGATCGTCGGGCTGTGCAGCGACTCCAAAGCACCTTCGCGCCGGGTCAGGCTGAGGCAATGCTGCAGGCCATCGTCGCTGATGTGCACCTGGCCATTGCTGGCAGCGACAGCCTTGCCGTCCGTCCACAACACCTGCTCGGGTGGCACCGGAACGCTCCAGCCCGCGCCCTTGCGCAGGGCCAGCGGTGCCGCCGGTGTTGCGGGCGCACGCGCGTTGGCATCCGCAGTCGTGGCAGCGAAACCGGCTGCCGCCGGGGCGGTGACCAGCTGCACCGTGGTGGTCGTGCCACGCGTGCTGGTTCCGCCGGCCACCAGCAGGCCTTCGCCCACGTTCTGCGGGCGCACCAGCACATAGCGCTTGCCGTTGGCTTCCAACGTGATACGGGGATGCGTGCCGAAAAGTTCCGGCACCAGCACGGCCGGCAGCTTGGGCTGCACGCGGCCATCGTCCTGCACACCGAACACACCTTCGAGCACCATCGACAGATAGCCGGCCACCGACCACAGTTGACGTTCGGAGTTGACCACCGGGCCGCTCAGCGCACCTTCCTCGACATGCACGGCCTGGCTGACCAGTTCGTAGTTTTCCATGTTGGAACCGGCCAGCGCCGCGCCCTGCATCAGCGAACGGATCTCGGCGGCGATGCGCGGCGCATCATCCAGCTGCCGTGCCGCACGCAGCGAGTAGGCACTGACGAACGGCCAGATCGCGCGGTTGTGGTAGATCGGCTGCTGCGCCTCCTGCGGCCACACCACCGGGCTGCCGGCCGGCCCCATTGGGTAGGCCGCCAGCGCACGCCTTGCGCGCTCGGGTGGCAGCACGTCGGCCAGGATGCCCAGCGACAGGCCGAGCAGATCGACCTTGGCGTAGGGCACCGGGTGCGCGGCTTCACCGATGTAGCTCATGTACTGGCCGATATCCTCGCGCCAGAAGCGTGCATCGATCTGCTGCGCCAACGCATCGGCCCACGCCTTGTAGTCGGCCGCGCGGGCGTCGCCGTGCTGGCTGGCCAGCCGTTCGGCCAGGCGCAGCGCCTGGTAGTGCAGCACGTTGGTGGACAGCGCATAGGAATCGCCGATGAAGCGCACGTCCTCACGGGTCCAGTCCGGATAGGTCTGCTCACGCCAGTCCAGGAACGAAGTCTCGCCACGGTACAGGCCCATCTGCGCGTCGAACACCATCGTGCGGTCCTGCGCCAGCGTACCCTGCAGCGCCTGCCAGACCTGGTCGGCAAACGCGCGATCGTCCAGCAGGTGGCGTGCCGCCAGGAACCACACCACGCGGTCGCTGCTGATCGGCCAGCTACCGCCGGAACCGGTGTCCTGCGCGACGAACAGACCGGGCGTATGGCCATCGCGCGCCGCCGACAGCTTGAACTGCAGCGACTGCCGGGTGCGCTGCGGGTCCAGCCGCGCCAGCGCCAGGTCGGCGGCGAAGCTGACATCGCGGGTCCACACATAGGGCCAGCGCGCGCCGGTCTGGAAGCACTCGCACGGCACAGGCCGGCCTTCGTCGAACGCCGGATCGCGAATCGCGTCCACACGGTCCTGGTCCATCTCCTGCTGAGCCAGCGCGAACAGCGCGTCGAACATCACGCTGCCGGTCTGGCTGCGCATCGGCATGGGCGCGATGCGCACCTCTCCCTTCGGCGCATGCAGCACGAAGCTGCCGTTGGCAGCGGCTTCGGCGCGCGCATGGCGGCCGTCGAATTGCAGGTCGGCCGCCTGCGCGGTCGATCCCAGCGCTGCCCCCAGGGCAGCGGTCAGGCAAATGATCTTCAGCATCGAAGCGGCGGACCGGCTTGCGCCCGTCGGCCTCCCTCCCTCTCTGCACGCGTTGTAGGTCCGCACCGTCGTTGCCGGCGGGCGGGCACGGCCCCTCCCTCAAGGTGCCTTGGCCCCATGGTAGACGCGGGGCTGTCGGCTGCGTCCAGCTGCATACGTATTCATGGCGCCACGCGGTAGCGCGCCTGCCGCGCTGGCTTATGGTCCGGGTCTGCCAACGGCGCCTTGGGAGGGGAAATGCCGATGTCACCCACTGCTGTACACGCGGTGTTCGCGCACATGCTTGGACTGGCCCTGCTGGGCCTGGCCGCGCTGGCACACGCCGCGCCACAGATCGCCAGCGTCGAATCACCGGGAAAGGCGCTCAAGGTCAGTCTGGTGTTGGACGGTGGCACCGCGCGCTATCGCGTAGAGCGCTTCGGCGAGGTCGTGGTGGAGGATTCGAAGCTGGGCTTCGCCCTGCGCGACGGCCGTCTGGACCGCGATTTCGCCCTGCTCGGGCAGCAGCAACGCAGCGTCGATGACAGCTGGGAACAGCCCTGGGGCGAGCGCCGGATTACCCGCAACCACTTCAACGAGCTGACCGTGCAGCTGGCCGAAACCACCGGCAGCAAGCGCCGGCTGGATGTGGTGTTCCGCGTCTACGACGACGGCCTGGGCTTCCGCTATGTGTTCCCCGAACAGCCGAACCTGCACGAGGCGATCATCGATGATGAACTGACCGAGTTCGCCATCGCACCCGAATCAACCGCCTGGTGGATTCCCGCCGGCGAGCCGATCCACTACGAATACCTGTACCAGCGCACGCCACTGCGCGAGGTGCCGCTGGTGCATACGCCAATGACCCTGCGCAGCCGCGATGGCCTGCACGTGGCGATCCACGAGGCCGCACTGGTGGACTACGCCGGCATGTGGCTGCGGCGCACAGAAGGACAACGCCTGCGCGCGCAGCTGTCGCCCTCCGCCCAAGGCTGGAAGGTGCGCCGTGCCCTGCCCTTCGCCACGCCGTGGCGCACGCTGCAGATTGCCGACCGCGCAGGTGGCCTGGTCGAATCGGACCTGATCCTCAACCTCAATGAGCCCAATGCGCTGGGCGACGTGAGCTGGGTGAAACCAGCCAAGTACCTGGGCGTGTGGTGGTCGATGCACCTGGACAACGAGAGCTGGGCGACCGGGCCGAAGCATGCGGCGACCACCGCCAAGACGAGGAAGGTGATCGACTTCGCCGCCGCGCACGGCTTCCGTGGCGTACTGGTGGAAGGCTGGAATCCGGGCTGGGACGGCATGTGGGTGGGCAATGGCTACGACTTCGATTTCACCCGCGCCACGCCGGACTTCGATATCGAAGCGCTGTCAGCGTATGGCCTGAAGAAGGGCGTGCATCTGATCGGCCACCACGAGACCGGCTGTGCCATCGAGCATTACGAGGACCAGCTGGGTGCCGCACTGGACCTGTATGCGCGGCTGGGCGTGGACCAGTTCAAGACCGGCTACGTCTGCGACGACGGCCAGGTCGACCGCCGCAATCCGGCCGGTGGCCCGCTGTGGCGCGAGTGGCACGACGGCCAATTCATGGCCCGCCACCACCTGAAGGTGGTGCAGGAGGCCGCGCGCCGGCACCTGTCGGTGAACCCGCATGAGCCGATCAAGGACACCGGCCTGCGCCGCACCTACCCCAACTGGATCTCGCGCGAAGGCGCACGCGGCATGGAGTACAACGCCTGGGGCCAGCCGCCCAACCCACCGGAGCACGAGGTCAACCTGGTGTTCACCCGCATGCTGGCCGGGCCGATGGATTACACCCCCGGCATCCTCAGCCTGAAGGGCCGCCACGGCCAGGCCATTCCCAGCACGCTGGCCCGCCAGCTGGCGCTGTACGTGGTGCTGTACAGCCCGATCCAGATGGCCGCCGACCTGCCCGAGCACTACCTGCAGCATCGCGAGGCATTCCGTTTCATCGAAGACGTGGCAGTGGACTGGGAGCAGAGCCGCGTGCTCGATGGCGAAGTGGGCGACTACGTGACGATCGTGCGCCGCGACCGCAACAGCCGTGACTGGTTCCTCGGCAGCATCACCGACGAGCACGGCCGTGTGCTGCCGGTATCGCTGGGCTTCCTGGAACCGGGCGTGCGCTACCGCGCCGAAATCTACCGCGATGGCGAGGGTGCGGATTTCCGCAGCAATCCGTTCGCGTTCATGCGTGAAACCCGCGAGGTGACCAGCGCCGATGCACTGACGCTGGTGCTGGCACCGGGTGGTGGGCAGGCCATTCGTTTCACACCGCTTTGAATGCACCGGTAGTGCCGGCCGCTGGCCGGCACTAGCGCACGAGGCATCTGAAAGCGATTACACCCCTGCAAACGCCATTGAATACGTATGCAGGGTGATTCCCGCGAAGAACGCGCTGCCTACCATAGCGGCGACGACAGCGGCCACCGCGTCGCACGTCCACGGTCACGCCGGGACGTTCACGAATCGATCTGCAACATTGCCTGGGAGGGGAAAATGTTGAACCACAAGCGCAGCGCGCTGAGCATCGCGCTGGCCGTTGTCCTGGCGCCGACGCTGGCGTCGGCACAGTCCACGCAGAACACCACCGCGCCGGCCGGCATCGCCGCCACCAACCTGGATACGGTGCAGGTCACCGGCATCCGCCGCGGCATCGAGAGCGCGATCGCGGTCAAGCAGGACGCCACCTCGGTGGTCGAAGCGATCTCCGCCGAAGACATCGGCAAGCTGCCCGACGTCAGCATCGCCGAATCCATCTCGCGCCTGCCCGGCCTGGCCGCCCAGCGCGTGGCGGGCCGTGCGCAGGTGATCAGCGTGCGTGGCCTGTCACCGGACTTCGCCACCACCCTGCTCAATGGCCGGGAAGTGGTCAGCACCGGCGACAACCGCGGCGTCGAATTCGACCAGTATCCGTCCGAGCTGGTCAATGGCGTGACCGTGTACAAGACCCCGGACGCGGCGCTGGTCGGCCAGGGCCTGTCGGGCACCATCGACATGCAGACCGCGCGCCCGCTCAGCTTCGGCGAGCGTGTGATCGCGGTCAGCGGCCGCTACCAGAAGAGTTCGCTGGGCCGCGCCGCCAACGTCGATCCGTACGGCAACCGCTTCAGCGCCAGCTACATCGACCAGTTCCTGGACAAGACCCTGGGCATCGCCATCGGCTACGCGCACAGCGACATGCCGATCCAGGAAAACCAGGTCGGTCTGTACGAGCCGTGGACCACCGAGCACACCGACAAGGGCAACCGCCCGGGCGTTGCAGCCGGCACCTACTTCTCCGATGGCATCAAGGCACTGCGCCGCACCGGCAACAACAAGCGCGACGGCGTGATGGCCACCATCCAGTTTCGGCCGAACAACAGCTGGACCAGCACCTTCGATGCGTTCCACACCGAAGCCGAGCAGATCGATACCGCCAACCAGTTCGAGCTGAATCTCAGCAACTACAACGGCAACTACACCCCGGGCCTGCTGGTCAGCAACCCGCAGATCAACGCCAACGGCTCGTTCACCGGCGGCACCGCCAGCGGCGTGTATCCGCTGGTGCGCGGCATGTACAACAAGCGCAAGGACAAGATCGATGCGTTCGGCTGGAACAACGAGTTCAACTTCAGCGGCGTGAAGCTGGTCGCCGACCTGAACTACTCCAAGGCCACGCGCGACGAGCTGAACCTGGAAAACAACCTGCAGCTGACCCCGATGCCGCAACTGGATACGGTCGGCGTATCGATCCGCCAGGATGGTTTCTCGCAGATCAGCCCCGGCCTGAACTACTCCAACCCCGATGCGCTGTTCCTGACCAACACCATCTACGGTTCCGGCTACGGCAAGGTGCCGAAGGTCGAAGACCGGCTGAAGGGTGGCAAGCTGGCCGCCACCATCGCCCTGCCCGATGCGATTGCCTCGTGGGCGCCGGATATCGACATCGGTGTGAACTACGCCGACCGCCGCAAGGTGAAGACCCAGTCCGAAGGCAACATCCTGCTCGGCGCACAGGGCGACGCCAACATCGCCTCGGACCTGCAGTACCGCCCGGTCAACCTGGGCTTCGCCGGCCTCGGCACCATCCCGGCCTGGAACGTGCCGGCAGCGGTCGGTCGCTACATGACCTTCAACCCGGTCGACAACCTGGACTACCTGATCCCCAAGTCGTGGACGGTCGAAGAGAAGATCACCACCGCCTGGGCGCGCCTGAACATCAACACCGACATCGGTGAAGTGGGTGTGCGTGGCAACATCGGCGTGCAGATGCAGCACACCGACCAGAGCTCGGATTCGCGGTACTGGGACAGCTCGCAGTCGGCCGGCAACAACGTGCAGCCGTACTCGAACGGCCGCACCTACAACGACTGGCTGCCGAGCTTGAACCTGGCCTTCATGTTCCCGCACCAGCAGACGCTGCGCTTCGCCGCCGCCAAGCAGGTCGCGCGACCGCGCGTGGACCAGATGCGCGCCGGCCTGGAATTCGGCGTGGACACCGGTACCGGCCGGCCGGGCGGCAGTGGTGGCAATCCGCTGCTGGACCCGTGGCGTGCCACCGCGCTGGACCTGTCCTATGAGAAGTACTTCGGCGAGAAGGCCTACGTGGCTGCCGCGATCTTCTACAAGGACCTGAAGAGCTACGTCTACACCCAGTCGGTGGACAACTACGACTTCACTTCACTGCTGGGCAGCTACGTGCCGCCGCCGGGCATGACCTCGCCGGTGCTGACCACCGGCACCTTCTCCGCGCCGCAGAACGGTAAGGGCGGCACGTTGAAGGGCCTGGAACTGACCGCATCGTTCCCGCTGGAGATGCTGACCGACAGCCTGCGTGGCTTCGGCGTGCAGGCCAGCGCGACCTTCAACAAGAGCGACATCACCATCCTGGATCCGGAGAGTGCCTCAAGTGTGGGCACCGACCCGATCAGCCTGCCGGGCCTGTCCAAGCGCGTGTACAACTTCACCGCCTATTACGAGCGCAGCGGCTTTGAAGCACGTGTGAGCCAGCGCCGCCGTTCGGACTTCATCGGTGAGATCGGCAACTTCAACGGCAACCGCAGCCTGCGCTACGTGGTGGGCGAGAACGTGACCGATGCGCAGGTCAGCTACACCTTCAGCGACAGCAGCGCCCTGCGCGGCCTGACCCTGCTGCTGCAGGGCAGCAACCTGACCAACGAGCCTTACCGCACCTACGCCGGCAGCAAGGACCGCCCGCTGGAGTACATCGAATGGGGCCGCACCTACATGCTGGGCGTGAACTACAAGTTCTGACCATGACCGGGTAGTGCCGGCCGCTGGCCGGCAACACAAGGGGAGCAGGACCGGAAACCCGCTGCGCAGGCAGCGGGTTTCCTTTTGCGCGAATGCCGGCCATCGGTCGGCAAGGCCCATCCACGCATGGCGTAGATCTACTGGTTGGGGTGTCGCTGGGTAGATCCACGCCATGCGTGGATGCCCTTCACCGGAACCCCACCCACAAAAAAGGGACGGGGCGCTTCGGCCCCGTCCCCGCAAGTACCGCCACCGGAGAAAACGGTCAGCTGCGTCGGGCGCAATACACCGCGCGCGGCGGCAGCTGGAGTTCATTGCCCTGCACCGTGCCCGCATCCGGGCCCGGCACCGCCACCTGCTGCCAGTTGCCCGGCGGCAGCGGATGGCTCACCGCTTCGGCCGACAGGTTGAAGGCCAGCAAGAGGGTTTCATCTGCAAGCATACGCTCGAACAGCAGCACTGGCTCGGCGCTTTCGATGAATCGGATGCTGCCATGCAGGAGCGCCGGCTGGCTATGCCGCCAGGCCAGGAACCCCCGGAACGCGGCCAGGACCGAGCCGGGGTCGCGCTCCTGCACCGCCACGGCCGCGGCCCGGTGCTCGGCCGGGATCGGCAGCCACGGCTGGCCCGTGGTGAAACCTGCCAGCGGCGCATCGGTCCACGGCAGCGGGGTGCGGCAGCCATCACGGCCCTTGAAGTTCGGCCAGAAGGTGATGCCGTACGGGTCCTGCAGGGCCTCGAACGGCACCTCGGCCTCGGCCAGGCCCAGTTCCTCGCCTTGATACAGGCAGACCGAGCCGCGCAGCGAGCACAGCATCGCCACCAGCATCCTCGCCAGGCGCGGGTCAGCCGGGTGGCCGCCCCAGCGGCTGACCGCCCGCTCCACGTCGTGATTCGAAACCGCCCAGCACGGCCAGCCTTCGGTCATCGCCGCTTCCAGCCGCGAAACCGTGTCGCGGATGTAGGCCGCGCTGTAGTCGTCCACCAGCAGCTCGAAGCTGTAGCCCATGTGCAGGCGGCCATCGCGGGTGTACTCGGCGGTGGTGGCCAGCGAGTCCTCCGAGGAGATCTCGCCCAGGCTGACCGCCCCCGGATACTCATCCAGCAGCGCGCGCAGGCGCTCCAGGAACGGCAGGTTCTCCGGCTGGGTGTTGTTGTAGTAGTGGTACTGGTAGGCGTACGGATTGTCCGGGCTGAAGCCGCGGCCGAAGCGCTTCTCCGCCGGTTTGGCCGGGTTGTCGCGCAGCTGCGCGTCATGGAAGCAGAAGTTGATCGCATCCAGGCGGAAGCCATCCACGCCGCGGTCCAGCCAGAAGCGTACGTTGTCCAGGGTCGCCTGCTGCACGTCCGGGTGATGGAAGTTCAGGTCCGGCTGGTCGACCAGGAAATTGTGCAGGTAGTACTGCTCGCGGCGCGGCTCCCACTGCCAGGCGCAGCCGCCGAACAGCGACAGCCAGTTGTTGGGCGGCGTGCCGTCCTCGCGCGGGTCGGCCCAGACGTACCAGTCCGCCTTCGGATTGCTGCGGTCCTGGCGGCTCTCGCGGAACCAGACATGCTCGATCGAGGTGTGGCTCAGCACCTGGTCGATCATCACCTTCAGGCCCAGCCCGTGGGCCTTGGCCAGCAAGCGGTCGAAGTCATCCAGGCTGCCGAACAGCGGGTCGACATCGCGGTAGTCGGCAATGTCATAACCGAAGTCGGCCATCGGCGACTTGAAGAACGGCGAGATCCAGATCGCGTCCACGCCCAGCGCGGCGATGTGGTCCAGGCGCTGGATGATGCCCGGCAGGTCGCCCACGCCGTCGCCGCTGGCATCGAGGTAGCTGCGCGGGTAGATCTGGTAGATGACGGCTCCGCGCCACCATGGATAGTGCGACATCGACAGCCCCCCTCCGGGCATGCAGGGCCCGCCGGAAACGGGCCGAAATCCTGTTCCGGCAAGCTTAGCGGCGCCCCCCCGGGCATGGCGCAACCTGCATACGTATTCACGCAGGCGGCAACGTTGGCCGGGCCGCGGACGTCGGCCCGCCCGGTTTGCGCCCGAATTCACAGGCAACGCCTATAATCAGCGATGAGCCTGAAAGCCTGATCGCATGACCATCACCGAAGACACCCGTCCCGCCCTGGGCCTGCCCCAGATCCAGTCGCTTGCCGCGGCCGACATGGCCGCCGTCGATGCCCTGATCCGGCGCCGCCTGTCCTCGGACGTCGTGCTGATCAACCAGATCGCCGACCACATCATTTCCGCCGGCGGCAAGCGCCTGCGCCCGATGCTGGTGATGCTGGCCGGCCATGCGGTCGGCCAGGCCGGCCCGGACCACCACCAGCTGGCGGCGATCATCGAGTTCATCCACACCTCCACCCTGCTGCACGACGACGTGGTGGACGAATCCAGCCTGCGCCGTGGCCGCAGCACCGCCAACGCCCTGTGGGGCAACGCGCCCAGCGTGCTGGTCGGCGACTTCCTGTACTCGCGCAGCTTCCAGCTGATGGTCGAGCTGGAGCGCATGTCGGTGATGCAGATCCTGGCCGATGCCACCAACCGCATCGCCGAGGGTGAAGTGCTGCAGCTGCTGCACGTGCACAACCCGGATACCGACGAAGCCGCCTACCTGCGCGTGATCGAGCGCAAGACCGCGGTGCTGTTCGCTGCCGGCACCCGTCTGGGCGCGCTGGCCAGCGGCGTGGACGAAGCCACCCAGCAGGCCCTGTTCGACTACGGCATGCACCTGGGCTACGCGTTCCAGATCGCCGACGACGTGCTGGACTACTCGGCCAATGCCGAGGAGCTGGGCAAGAACCTGGGCGATGACCTTGCCGAGGGCAAGGCAACGCTGCCGCTGATCCACGCGATGGCCCACTCCGACGACGCCACCCGCGAGCGCCTGCGCACCATCGTGCAGGACGGCGACGCCTCGGCGATGCCGGAAGTGCTGGCCGCGATCCGCGCCACCGGCGGTCTGGAGTACAGCCGCGCGCGTGCCGAGGAATATGCCGAAGCCGCCGAACGCGCGTTGGACGGTCTGGCCGACAACGACGCGGTTGCCGCCCTGCGTGGCCTGGCCCGCTACGCGGTGCAGCGCTCGCATTGATGGATGCGTGCCGACCAACGGTCGGCACCTACCATCTTCCGTAGGTGCCGACCGTTGGTCGGCACGGAAACATCGGTGGGTGCCGACCGTTGGTCGGCACGGAAACATCGGTGGGTGCCGACCGTGGGTCGGCACTACATGAAACGTTCCTCGAAGAACTCATCCAGCGCCTTCCACGCGCGCTTGGCCGCCCGTTCGTTGTACTGGCAGCCCGGCGGGCTGTTGGCGTCGCGCTCGGCGAAGCAGTGCACCGCCCCGCTGTAGTTGGTGAATTCCCAGTCGACCTTGGCGGCATTCATTTCTTTCTGGAAGCTGCCGATGTCCTCGGCAGTCACGCTCTTGTCGTCGGCACCGTTGAGCACCAGCACCGACGGGTGAGTGCCACCCGCCTGCGCCGGCAGCGGCGAGCCCAGCCCGCCGTGCAGGCTGACCACACCGGCCAGCGGCGCGCCGGCACGGGCCAGTTCCAGCACCGTGGTGCCACCGAAACAGAAGCCCACCGCACCGATCCGACGGGTATCGAGCGGCACCTTGCCGGCCTGCGCCCTGAGCACGCTCACCGCCTCCAGCGCACGTGCGCGCAGCAGCGGCCGGTCGTTGCGCAGCTTGCTGGCGATCGGGCCGGCCTCGGCATCGGTCTTCGGCCGCACGCCCTTGCCGTAGACATCGGCCACCAGCACCACGTAGTCATCGCCGGCCAGCTGCTTGGCCTTCTCGACCGCCGATTCGTTCACGCCCTTCCAGTTCGGCACCATCACCAGTCCCGGGCGTTTGTCATGCCCGCCATCGTCGTAGACCAGCACACCACTGAAGGTCGTGCCCTGATGCTTCCACTCCACCGGCAGGGTCTTCATCGCCGCCCATGCCGGCATCGCCGCCAGCCCCAGCATCACCGCCACACCGCATCGCCAACGATTCATGCGCCTGCTCCGCAAGAAAAAGGGGACGGAGGGGATTAAGCCGTATTCGCCCCTCCCGCGTCGCATTCTGCATTGGCGACGTGACGCAGGTGTGGTTGGATACGACTTAATCCCCTCCGTCCCCCTTTTTCTGCATGAACCTTGTTGATCGCTTTCTGTCTGGCCTGATCCCCCGCCTGCCTGCCGAGGATGCCCCGCAGTGGGCCCACGTGCAGGGCGCCAGCGGCGAAGACCTGCAGCGCCTGCGTGCGCAGTGGCCTCAGGTGCCAGACAGCCTGCTGGAACTGTTGTCCCGCGTGGATGGCACCCACTTCCGTGAGTACCCCGGCGGCGAGGTCTGCGTGCTGGTGCTCGGCTCGGACGTGGAGGACGGCGGCTATCCCTACTACCTGCGTTCGGTTGCGCAGATCTTCGAAGACCAGCAGCAGTGGGACGACAGCATCCGTTCGATCTACGAAGAGTGGCTGGATGACGAGCCGGAGATCCTGGGTGAGGGCATCGACGCCGATCTGCCGATGAACCGCCGCCTGTGCTTCTCGCACTGCATGAACAACGGCGGCACCTCGATGCTGTACCTGGATTTTGATCCGGTACCGGGTGGCACCGTCGGCCAGGTGGTGCGCTACCTGCACGATCCCGACAGCTATGCAGTGATCGCGCCCAGCTTCGATGCGTATCTGCAGCAGCTGATTGATCGCGATTACGCGTTCATCGACCAGGACGAGGATTGAACCCAGCCGAGCATGGGCACGGCTCTGCAGTAGATCCACGCCATGCGTGGATAACGGCCTCACCCGCGTTCGATCCAATGCAAGGTGCCCGGCTCGAACGCCAGCAGATCCGCGGCTGCCAGGCGCGCACGCGGCCAGTGACGTTCCGGTGGCTTCGGCTGCCGGGCACCCACCGAATCGTCGTAGTCGCGTACCAGCAAGCCAATGCGCGCGGCCCCGGACTGCAGCAGGGCATCGATGCGCTGCAACCACTGGCCGGCGTCGCCCACAGCTTCAACGCGACGCGCCTGCTGATCCTGCTCATGCCGCGCCAGCTGCTCGGCCAGCGCGCGGGCGATCTTCGTCTCGCTCCAGCCCTTCTTCCGCCAGCGTTCGGCATCGCCCTTCCATTCCTGCTCGACCCGCACCGACGCCAGCACCGTGCCGCAATCGCAATGCGCGGCGCTCAGCCACGGCTGCCAGCCAGGCCCGACCGCGGCCTGCAGGCTTGGCGAATTCTGCGCGAACAGGCGCCGGCCGCTGCGGGTGAAGATCGCGGCGGCCATCTCGTGCGGCAATGACGTGGGCAGGAACACGGTGATGAAGGTGCACATGCGGGCATCCGGGTCCGTCCGGGGATGCCTGCATGATAAATGCACGATGGGGTCAGAGCCCTTTCCTGCGGAAAGGGATCCGACCCCAGGGCCGGCCGGTCAGGCGACGCCCAACCCCGGAATCGCGCTGATGCTGTCCGGATCAAACCCGGCCAGTTCCGCGAAATGACGACCACGCGCTACGTAATCGCGGTAGGCACCAAAGCTCGGCGCGCCCGGCGACAGCAATACCACCCCGCCCTGCGCACCCAACGCAGAACGCGCCAAGGCCATCGCCTCCGGCAGATCACCGGCGGCGTGCAGGCCAAAGCGACCGGCATCGGCCAACGGCTGCAGCATCGCGTGGATGCGCGGGCCGTTGCTGCCCATGGTCACGATCTCCACCGGCGGCACGTCGTGGGCCATGTGCTGCATGAAATCGGTCCAGTCCAGGCCACGGTCATGCCCGCCCACCAGCAGCGCGATGCGCTGGCCGGCGAAACATTCCAGCGCGGCCAGGCTGGCGTGCGGCGTGGTGCTGATCGAATCGTTGACGTAGGTCAGGCCATCGGCCGCGCCGATGCACTGCAGGCGGTTGGGCAGCGGGCGGAAATCCTGCACCGCCGGTGCCAAGGCCACGGCATCCAGGCCCAGCGCCTCCAGCGCGGCCAGCACCGCGCACAGGTTGCCGCGGTTGTGGCGGCCCGGCAGCGGCGTGTTGCGGGTATCGAACACCGGCTGTTCGCCACGGTGCACGATGTCGCCGCGCATGTGCCAACCCTGCGGCTGGTTGAACCAGACCACCTCGCTATCGGGCAGTGACAGCGCGGCCAGGTGCGGATCGGCGGCATTGAGCACGGCAATGCGCGGCGCGGCTTCAGTCACCAGTCGCAGCTTGTCCTCGATGTAACGCTGCTCGCTGCCGTGCCAGTCCAGGTGTTCGGGGAACAGGTTCAGCACCACCGCCACCTGCGGATGGGCGCCACTACGCGCCACTTCGCCGGTCTGGTAGCTGGACAGTTCCACCGCCCAGTACTCGGGCGTGGGCTGCGGATCCAGCACTTCCAGCAGCGGCAGGCCGATGTTGCCGACCAGGCCGGTGCGGTGGCCGGCCGCACGCAGCAGGTGCGCGACCAGCGCGGTGGTGGTGCTCTTGCCCTTGGTACCGGTCACGCACACGGTGTCGTGCACGATGCCATCGGCACCCGCATGCTCGGCAAACCACAGCGCAGTGCCACCGATGAAGGTGGTGCCCTGCCCCGCCGCCGCAAGCGCGATCGGCTGGTACGGGCTGATGCCGGGCGATTTGATCACCACATCGAACGCGGCCAGCGCTTCAGCGGAAGGCTCGCCACGCACGTCCAGCACGCCCTGTGTTTCCGCACGCGCGGCCTCCACTTCGGCCGCCGGGCAGAACAGGCTCAGCGGCAGCGTGGGCAGGCGCTCGCGCAGCACCGCAAACGCGGCGCGGCCTTCACGGCCCCAGCCCCACAGCGCAACGCGCTTTCCTTCAAGCTTCGAAATCTTCACGCACCCGTTCCCACAGCGCAGCCGGAACGCGGTGCTCGCCCTGCAGCTGCAGCAGCGGCGCCAGTTCCAGTTCGGCGGCATCCAGCTGCGGCTGGATCTCATTGCAGAAGCGCTTGACCAGCACGTCTTCCTTCCACTCCGGGCGCTGCGCCAGGGTCGCCATCGCCGCGCGCGATTCGCGGCCTTCGCCCACGCACTCGAACGGCTTGTGGTCCTGGAACTCCAGCAGTGCGTCGAAGCCACCGGCCTGCTCGGCATCGTCCAGCAGGTTGCGGCCGAAGATACGCACCAGGCGCGTCTTGGGCATGAACGGGGCCAGCGCCAGGAACACGAAATGGCACTTCGGGCAGACGCCGCACCAGCGGTTCACCGGGCGCTCGCCGAGGATGTGGAAGTTGCGGTTGCAGCTGGAGAAGTGCGCGTCGTAGAAATCGGTCTTGGCGAACTGGCGAGCCACCGCCAGCTCCGACATCGGGCGCAGCAGCGAGTAGTACTGCAGGTCCGCAGCGACGTGCTTCTGCACGTGGCTGCCGAACGCCTGCTCGAACGCCCAGCCCTTGGACCACTGGTGGTTCACTTCGCCGGTGCCTGGAATCTGGCTGCCGTAGCTGGCCGAACGTTCGTTGGAGAACACCACCTGGTCCACGCCCTGCAGCAGCGCGGCCAACACCATGATCGCCGAGTTCACCGCGGTGACCGGGATATGGCCGTTCCAGGCGCCCTGGCGGTTGAGCTCGAACAGCTCCGGCGCCAGCGCGCGGCCCAGGTTCAGCGTCGGCAGGCCGGTGCGTTCGGCGCAGGCACGGATCAGCTGCGAGCCACCGATCCAGGTCACCGTCTCGTCCACGCCGGCACGGCGCAGCGCTTCGATGCTGACCAGCGAATCCTTGCCGCCACCGATGGCCACCAGCGCGTGCGGCTGCAGGCCCAGCATCGGCGCCTGCACCGCCTCGCCCTGCACCGGCAGGCGGAAACGCCCGCGCAGGTTCAGGCCGTTGCGGTAGGCGAACTCGCCCAGGCCATTGAGGTAGACCGCCTCCACCAGCGCCGCGGTATCGGCATCGATGGCATAGCTGTCGATGCTGACCGTCTCCGGCACGCCGGCCTTGTAGTAGCTGACACCAGCAATCAGGTGCAGCAGCTGCAGCGCACGCTGCACGGCGGCGGCGCGCGCCTCGTCCAGCACGAACGGGGCGCCCGGCACGGTGATGGTTTCCACCATCTCCGGGCCGTCATCGAAGGCGTAGACCAGCTTGGCCACGCCGGTCTCCGCGGCGAATTCGCAGCGGACGAAGCGGAAGCGGGAAACCTGGTGTTTGTCGAAAGCAGTCATGGTGTATCCGGTCAGGCACGGGCCCGCGCAGCTGCGCGGGGCGTGTCGGTGGGCGGGTGCAGGGCGCGGTTGGCGATCACTCGATCACATCTTCGCGCGGCAGCATCCGCTGGTTGTAGGTGTTGGCCATCGAATAGCCGTAGGCGCCGGCATCGGCGATCAGCATCACGTCGTCCGGTGCGGTCGACACCGGCAGCTTGCGACGCTTGCCGAACACATCGCTGGATTCGCAGATCGGGCCGACCACATCGAACGCGGCTTCGGCATAGCCGCCCTGGCGGCTGAGATTCTCGATGTCGTGCCAGGCGTCGTACAGGGCCGGGCGCATCAGCGCATTCATGCCGGCATCCAGGCCGACGCGGCGCACGCCGTCCTTCTCCACCACCTGGGTGACATGGGTCAGCAACACGCCGGACTCGGCCACCAGGTAACGACCCGGCTCGATCGCCAGGCGGAATGCCGGATGCAGTGCCTTGACCTCGGCCAGGCCCTCGGCCCAGGCGTCCAGGTCAAACGGCTCGTCTTCGTCGCTGTACGGAATCGGCAGGCCACCGCCGATGTCGATGGTCTGCACGCTGCCGATACGACGCGCGAAACCTGCCAGCTCATCGCACATCAGGCGCCAGTGCTGCGCGGTTTCCACGCCGCTGCCCAGGTGCGCATGCAGGCCGACCACGCGGCTGCCCAGATCGGTGGCCGCGCGCACGAACTCATCGACGCGGGCGATCGGGAGGCCGAACTTGGAGTCCTTGCCACCGGTACGGACCTTGGCATGGTGGCCTTCGCCACGGCCCAGATCCACGCGCAGCCACAGCTCGCGGTTGCGGAACAGGTCCGGCCAGCGCTGCAGTGCTTCGACGTTGTCGACGGTAACGGTCACGCCGAGCGCGAAAGCGGCTTCGTACTCGCTGCGCGGGCAGAAGCTGGGGGTGAACAGCACGCGCTTGGGCGACAGTTCCGGCAGGTGCTGGAACACATGCTTCAGCTCGCCGTGCGAGACGCACTCCAGGCCGAAGCCTTCGGCTTCCAGCAGCTGCAGGATGGCCGGGTGGCTGTTGGCCTTGATCGCGTAGTAGCGCTGGTCGATCGGCTTGATCGCGGCCAGCGCACGGGCGCGGGCGCGCACCGTCGGCAGGTGGTAGACGTAGCGCGGCGTACCGGCATCGGCCAGCTGCAACAGGTGCGCACGCTGGCCCCGCCACCACGGCGTGCCACGCGGGCGCACGGTGCCGGCGATCTCGCGCCAGCGCGGGCCGAACACTTCGGTCTCTTCCACCGGCATCGCACCGCTGTCGATCAGCTCGGCGTGCAGGATCGGCAGCAGGCCATCGGCATCGGCTTCGTCGATGACGAAGGTCAGGTTCAGGTCGTTGGACGACTGCGAGATCATGTGCACGCGCTCGCGGCCGAAGGTGGCCCACACGTCCGACAGCTTGTGCAGCAGCGAACGCATGCCACGGCCAACCAGGGTGATCGCCGCGCACGGCACGATCACCTTCACCTTGCAGATCTGCGACAGGTCGGCCGACAGCGCGGCCAGCACATCGGTGTTGACCAGGTTCTCGGACGGATCCAGCGACACGGTGACGTTGGTTTCGGCCGAACCGATCAGGTCCACCGACAGGCCATGCTTCTTGAACAGGTTGAACACATCGGCCAGGAAGCCGACCTGCTGCCACATGCCAATGCCTTCCATCGACACCAGCACGATGCCGTTGCGGCGGCTGATCGCCTTTACGCCCGGCACCGGTGCAGCGCTGCCATCGATGCTGGTGCCCGGCAGTTCCGGGCGTTCGGTATCGAGGATGGCCATCGGCACGCCGGCATCGCGGCATGGCTTGATCGAGCGCGGGTGCAGCACCTTGGCGCCGGTGGTGGCGATTTCCTGCGCCTCGTAATAGTCCAGGCGGGTCAGCAGGCGCGCGTCCGGCACGTCCTTCGGGTTGGCGCTGAACATGCCCGGCACGTCGGTCCAGATCTCCACGCGGCTGGCGCCGAGCAGCGCACCGAAGTACGCCGCCGAAGTATCCGAGCCACCGCGGCCGAGGATGGCGGTGCCGCCATCGGCATGCCGCGAGATGAAGCCCTGGGTGATCAGCAGGCGGGTCGGCTGCGCGCGGAAGCGCTGCATCCACTCGGAATCGGCACGCCACTGGCAGTTCACCGACAGACGCTGCGACCAGTCGCTCTGGTTCGGTTGCGGCGGCATCGCATCCAGCCACTGGCGGGCATCCATCCAGCCCATGTCCAGGCCCGAAGCGTGCAGATAGGCCGCGCCCAGGGTGGAGGACAACAGCTCGCCCTGGCCCAGCACTTCGGCCTGCCACTGCAGCGGACGGGTGGCCGCACGCGGGTCGTCGAGCAGGCCCTGCAGCGCCGCCAGGCGTTCGACCAGCACCTCTCGGCCCAGGCCGAGTTCAACCAGGAAGGCCTCGTGGCGCTCGACCAGCGCCGCAACGCGATCACGGCTGTCCGGCGCACCATCGGCAATCGCCGTCAGTTCGTTGGTGACCCCGGACAGCGCCGACACCACCACCAGCACGCGCGAGCCGGTCTCTTCCGCACGTTTTTTCGCCAGCTTCCCGATCGTGTCCCAGCGATGACGACGCGACACCGAGGTGCCGCCGAACTTCAGTACGATCCAACGATCGACAAGGGGGGAAGCTGACATGGATTGGCTATGTAGAATGTGGGGAAGCCGCCCTCGGGGGCGGAACCTTTGATTCTAAGCGCAATATCCCCGTAGATGGCCGTCCTCCGTTACCTGCAGCTCGATGTCTTCGCCCCCCGCCCCGGCACCGGCAACCCACTGGGCGTCATCCTGGACGCCGACGGGCTCTCCAGCCGCCAGATGCAGGCCCTGGCCGCCTGGCTGAACCTGTCCGAGACGGTGTTCTTCCTGCGCCCCAGCGCGCCCGGCGCCGACTACCACATCCGCATCTTCACCCCGACCCGCGAGCTGGCGTTTGCCGGCCACCCCAGCGTCGGCGCCGCCTGGGCGGCGGTGACCTGCGGCCTGGCGCAACCGCGCGACGGCGCCCTGCTGCAGCAATGCCAGGCGGGGTTGCTGCCGGTACGGGTGAGCGGTCCGGTCGAGGCACTGCAGATCCAGCTGGCCAGCCCACCGGCGCGGCAACTGGACACCTGCGCGGACGCCGCGCCGAAGGAGCTGCTGGCGCTGGCTGCCAGCGGGCACGTGCCCGAACTGTGGAGCAACGGTGCGCGCTGGTGGCTGCTGCCGCTGCGCGACGCCTCCGCCGTACGCAACCTGGCACCGGACATGGCCGCGCTGGCCGACTGGAGCCTTGCCACCGATGCCACCGGCTTGGCCGTGTTCGCCGACGAAGCCAGCAACGACCACGCCCGCGTGGTGCGCGCCTTCTGCCCCGCTGATGCGGCCGCCGTGCCCGAGGATCCGGTGACCGGAAGCGCCAATGCGTTGATCGGCGCCTGGCTGCGGCAGCGCGATGCCCTGCCGGGCCGCGAGGGCCGCTACGTGGCCAGCCAGGGCCGCGAAGTGGGCCGCGATGGCCGCGTACAGGTCGAGGTCGATGCGCAGGGCACGGTCTGGATCGGCGGCCAGGTGCAGCCGGTCATCGACGGCCACATCCGCTGGATGTAGAGCCGAGCCCACGCTCGGCTGCTTCTTCTCACACCCCAACACAGCCGAGCATCGGCTCGGCTCTACAACGGCGCGCTAAGCTGCGCGCTACCTGATTCTGGAGTTTCCCCGATGCCCGCACGCCGTTTCCTGCAGCTGGATGTGTTCTCCCCGCGCGCCGGCGCTGGCAATCCGCTGGCCGTGGTGCTCGATGCCGAGGGGCTGGACGATGCCAGCATGCAGGCCATTGCGCGCTGGACGCGCCTGCCCGAGACCACCTTCGTGCTCCCGCCGCAGGTCGCAGGCGCCAGCTACCGGCTGCGCATGTTCAGCCCACAGAAGGAGGTTCCATTTGCAGGCCATCCCAGCGTCGGCACCGCGCATGCGGTGCTGCGGGCCGGCCTGGCCGCAGCGGTCGATGGCGTGCTGGTGCAGGACGGCATTGCCGGTGCCCTGCCGCTGCGCGTCAGCGGTGAGGGTGCGCAGCAGCGCATCGCCATCCGCACGCCGCGCGCGCAGCTGGCCGAGACCACAGAGGCCAGCGATCCTCGCCTGCGGGCCGCGCTGAAGGGCTGGCCGCTGGGCACGCTGCCGCCGGCACGCATGCAGGGCGCGCGCAGCTGGTGGGTGGTGCAGGTAGCCGATGAAGCCGCATTGCGCGCGCTGCAGCCGGACTGGGATGCGGTGGCCGCACTGGCCGAGTCCACCGACAGCATGGGCGTGTTCGCCTATGCGTTCAGCGACGGCAACGAGGGATTCGATCTGGCCGTGCGCGCCTTCGTCGGCAACGGCCGCCGCTTCGAGGACGCAGCCTCCGGCGCCGCCAACGCCGTGCTGGCGGCATGGTTGGACCTGCGCGATGCGCTGCCCCGTGGCCGTGCACCGTTCGAAGTCAGCCAGGGCCGCGAAGTCGGCCATGACGCGCGCCTGACGCTGCTGGTCGACGAGGACGGCGAGGTCTGGTCGGGCGGCCAGGTGCAGACCGTCATCACCGGCACCCTTGATTGGTGATTGTGATGGGGGGTGGTAGAGCCGAAGGCAGCGGCAGGAGCCGCTGCCAACGTCGGATGCGACGGCCCGGAGGGTGGCGGCCAGGAAGGCCGCCATAACGCTGGCCGGCTGTTACCTGGACCTCGACATCATGCGGTTGCCGGCCAGCGGCCGGCACTACCCTCAGCCCAGCTCGGCTTCCAGGCTGATCGGCACGGCGCTCAGCGCCTTGGACACCGGGCAGTTCTGCTTGGCGTCATCGGCAATCGCACGGAACTGCGTCGCGTCGATGCCCGGCACCACCGCCTTTACCTTCAGCCTGATCTGCGAGAGCTGTGGGCCGCCTTCCAGCGACAGATCAACCTTGGCTTCGGTATCCAGCGAGGTCGGGGTAAAGCCGGCTTCGCCGAGCTTGGCCGACAGCGCCATGGTGAAACAACCGGCGTGCGCCGCAGCGATCAGCTCTTCCGGATTGGTGCCCTTTTCGTCGCCGAAACGGCTGTTGAAGCCGTAGCGGGTCTTGTCCAGCAGCCCACTCTGCGGCGTGCTCAACTGCCCCTTGCCCGACTTCAGATCGCCTTCCCAGTGCGCGGTGGCGTGTCGCGAGATTCCCATTGTGCTGCTCCTGCGTGGCGGTGATGAACGGTCACCCTCGCACGGGAGGCGTTAGCCCTGCGTCGCTCCGCCGCACGCCGCAGGTCCGTCGGAAACCGGACAACTGGTCACTTCTTCGCCAGACTGGCGCGCACTTTTCCCTTGTTTTCAGTGGTTTCGCGCATTCCACCGATGGGCCGGCGCCGGCCATCGCGTGCGCTGCCACACCCCCTTTCCCCACTACCGGCCATGTACTGAATCGGCCTGGATATGAAAAAACATGCACTTTCCGCGCTTCGGGCTATTGGCGGCGCCCGAGAGTTGCCCTACATTGCGCTTGCCGACGGGGTTCGGCGCCGACCAAACAACCAACCGTTCACGGAACAGGAAACCATGGCAAAGACCGCTAAGAAGGCTGCCCCGAAGAAGGCAGTGAAGAAAGTCGCGACGAAGGCAGCCGCCAAGCCGGCCGCTCCGAAGCCGATCAAGGAAGTGCTGACCAAGTCCGGCCTGGTTGCACACATCGCTGAAGCCTCCGGCGTCATCGCCAAGGACGTCCGCGCTGTGCTGGCCTCGCTGGAAAGCGCCGTCGCCTCCTCGGTGCACAAGAAGGGCGCTGGCTCGTTCACCCTGCCGGGCCTGCTGAAGATCACCACCGTCAATGTGCCGGCCAAGCCGAAGCGCAAGGGCATTAACCCGTTCACCAAGGAAGAGCAGTGGTTCGCTGCCAAGCCGGCCACCACCAAGCTGAAGGTGCGTCCGCTGAAGAAGCTGAAGGACGCCGCGCTGTAAGCGCGCGCCCCAACGCGGATTCCGACGGGACGGCTCTGGCCGTCCCGTTTTTTTTGTCCCAACCACGGTCCGCAACACAGCGTTGCCGCAATCCCGGGAATGCCCGTACAGGCCCGTCAGCATTGGCTGCGCCCGATCTGCTGCGGTACCGGAACGTACCGGGTGGAACACTGCGTGCAGCCCCGGCCATCGCCGCCGGGCACCGCCTTGCCTAAGGTGGGCACATCCTCCACAGCTACGGCGAGCACACCCTCATGGCCAGCCCCTCCACCCGCTACCGGATCTCGGTGACCCCCATCGAAAAGGACGGGCTGCAGTGCACCGGGCGCTGCACCATCGAACTGGAACATCGCGCCAGCCGCGACCTGATGCGCCTGCTGGAAGCGGCGCCACGCACCGCTGGCATCAGCGGCGACGAGCGCGCCACCCTGGTGATCGCCACACAGCTGCTGCGCGACATCGTGCAGCGCCACGCCGAAACCGAAGGCCATGCCCTGGCCGCCATCGCCGCGCAGGTGCTGCCGGCGCTGGATGCACTGGAACAGCTGCCCTCCTCCCGCTGATCGCGGCACAGCCGATACACTGCCTCCTTCCGTTCGCCTCGGGGAGGAGGCAGACATGCGCAGGTTCCTGATACTGATCGCACCACTGGTGCTGCTGGCCTGTTCCCGGCCGCCATCGCAATCCGATCCAGCGGATGCCGCACCGTCAGCAACGGCCGAGGTGGCTGCCCACACGAAGCCGCGGACCGCCGCAGAAGGCGATGCACCGGCCGTGCAGGCCATCGATGTCGACCCCCTGTTTGCCGCCGTCGCGGCCGAGGCCGAGCTGCCGGCGGGAATGCTCAATGCCTATGTCATGGCCCTGCTCAATCGCGATCGCAAGGCCGTCGACGCCGCGTGGACCTTCCCGCCCAGCGATGCACGACGCGCCGACGATGCCGCATTGCGCCAGCTCACGGACGTGCGCAGCCTGCGCCTGACCAGTGAACTGCCGATCGCGCGCGACGGTCACCAGCCGCCGCAGCTGCTGGAGGTTCCGGTGCAGATCCGCGCGGTGACCGCTGAGGGCACCTTCCGCTTCGGTGGCTGGTACCGCGTGCAGCCCAGTAGTGATGGTCGCGCCTGGCAGATCCAGTCGGCGCAACTGCGGCCAACGCTGGACTGAACCGTTGCAGCGGCATGCACGCACGATTCAGCCGGCACGGCTACTCTTTGATTCGTCCATTCATACCCACCGGTCACCGCCATGCGCCTGCGTTCCCTGATGACCCGCCTCGCCGCCTCCACCGTGCTGATCGCTGCTGCGATCGGCGCCCAGGCCGCCCCTTCCATCTCCGGCCGCGAACTGTCGGTGGGGGCCAGCGACGTGCAGCAGTACCTCGATGGCAGCTTCCCTCGCACCCAGGACGCCCTCGGCGGCCTGATCGCGCTGACCATGAGCCATCCGCAGCTGAGCCTTCCGGCCGGCGAGCGGCTGAACCTGGGCATGGATGTTGCTCTGGCCACCGCCGGCGGCAACCCCGCCAAACTGGGAACGGTGAAGCTCAGCAGCGGCCTGCGCTATGACGCGCAGACCCAGGGCTTCCACCTGCAGCAGCCCAGCGTGGATGACTTCACCCCGGCCAACCAGGGCGGTCGCCTCGATTCGCGCACCCGCGGCCTGCTCAATGCCTGGCTGAGCGACTACGCCCAGCGCGAACCGATCTACAAGCTGGACCCGGCCGTGGCCGGCCTGCTCGGCGCCCTGCAGGTACAGTCGGCACAGGTGAAGAACGGCAAGCTGGTGGTCACCTTCAACCAGAACCTGGGCAACCTGGTGCCGGCAGGCGTACTGGGCAAATAAGGTAGTGCCGGCCGCTGGCCGGCACGCTTTTCACATGTGTGCCGGCCAGCGACCGGCACTACCCTCCGCGGGTCAGCGCTTGGGCTGCAGCATGGTGCCGGTGCACTTGGGCGAGCCGCAGCGGCACTCCCAGATCTTCTTCAGCTTGGCGGTGTGGCGCTCGGCCAGGGTGATACCGTAGTTGTAGGTCAGCTCTTCGCCGGCCTTGATGTCACGCAGTGCCTCGATGAACACCTTGTCGCCACGGCTGTCGCCGTCCTCGTCTTCCTCGATCACTGCCTCGCAGTTCGGGTCGCAGCTGTGGTTGATCCAGCGCGCGTCATTGCCCTTGTAGTTGGCATCGATCACCCAGTCGTCGTTGAGGGTGAACAGGAAGGTATGGCCACTTTCGACGTCGCCGCTGTCATCGGCATCAACGTCGCCGTGGCTGCGCAGCAGGCCCTTGTACTGGATCACGCGCTCGCCCTGCTTGATCGGGGCCACGGAAAAAACACCGTTGCCGTGGATGGCGGACTTGCGGGCTTGGATCTTCTTGGGCATCGGCAAGGGAGGTCTGCAGCGAAAGGAACGTTGATTCTCGCCCATTCCGGGTGATTGCGAAAATCACCCCGTTGGCGCAGCATTGCGCCCTGGCAACGGCCCCGGTGTGTCCTCCCGGCCCGGCCCCAGCGCCGGCTGAATGCCCGGGTTGGATGGCGGCGAATAAAAGCGTACAATTTCAGTCCGCTTTAAGAACCACTCGCATCCCCATGTTGCGCGTCACCAAACTCACCGATTACGCCACCGTCGTACTGACTGTGCTCGCCGCCCGTCCGGGCGAGGTGCTCAGTGCCACCGAGCTGGCCGAATTCACCGGTCTGGAGCCGCCCACCGTCAGCAAGGTGCTCAAGCCGCTGGCCCAGGCCGGCCTGGTTGAAGGCCTGCGCGGCGTCCGTGGCGGCTACCGTCTGACCCGCCCGGCCATCGAGATCTCGCTGTTCGAAGTGGTCGAAGCGATGGAAGGGCCGCTGGCCCTGACCGAATGCAGCCACGACCACCACCAGTGCGGCATGGCGCCCAAGTGTGGCGCGCGCAGCAGCTGGCGGCTGATCAACGACGTGGTTTCCGAGGCCCTGCGCGATGTCACCCTCGCCCAGATCCTGCCCCCTCTCCCCCTTGCCGATGACGAACAGCGCCGCACCATCGCTGTCGACGTCGTCTCCTGATCCGTAGGCAGCCCCCCATGGCCACCGAAACCATCGAAAACGTCGCCCACGACGACACCCCCAACCGCGAGATCCACGAGCAGCTCGGCCGCAAGTATTCGGCCGGCTTCATCACCGAGATCGAATCGGACTCCCTGCCGCCGGGCCTGGACGAGGACACCATCCGTGCCCTGTCGGCCAAGAAGGAAGAGCCGGAGTGGATGACGCAGTGGCGCCTGGACGCCTACCGCCACTTCCTGACCATGCCGATGCCGGACTGGGCCAAGCTGGAGATCGCCCCGATCGACCTGCAGGCGCTCAGCTACTACTCCGCGCCGAAGGGCCCGAAGTACGCCTCGCTGGATGACGTGCCCAAGGAGCTGCTGGACACCTACGACAAGCTGGGCGTGCCGCTGCACGAGCGCGCCAAGCTGGCCGGCGTGGCCGTGGACGCGGTGTTCGACTCGGTGTCCGTCGGCACCACCTTCCGCAAGGAACTGGCCGAGAAGGGCATCATCTTCTGCTCGATGTCCGAGGCCATCAAGGAACACCCGGAGCTGGTGCGCCAGTACCTGGGCACCGTGGTGCCGGTGGGCGACAACTACTTCGCCGCGCTCAATTCGGCGGTGTTTTCCGATGGCAGCTTCGTGTTCATTCCCAAGGGCGTGCGCTGCCCGATGGAACTGAGCACCTATTTCCGCATCAACGCCGGCCACACCGGCCAGTTCGAGCGCACCCTGATCGTGTGCGAGGACAAGGCCTACGTTTCCTACCTGGAAGGCTGCACCGCGCCGATGCGCGACGAGAACCAGCTGCACGCCGCAGTGGTCGAGCTGGTCGCGCTGGAAGATGCGGAGATCAAGTACTCCACCGTGCAGAACTGGTACCCGGGCGACGAGAACGGCGTCGGCGGCATCTACAACTTCGTCACCAAGCGTGCCGAATGCCGTGGCGCGCGCAGCAAGGTCACCTGGACCCAGGTCGAGACCGGCTCGGCGATCACCTGGAAGTACCCGTCCTGCGTGCTGCTGGGCGACGACTCGGTCGGTGAGTTCCACTCCGTGGCGCTGACCCATCACCGCCAGCAGGCCGATACCGGCACCAAGATGATCCACGTCGGCAAGCGCACCAAGAGCAAGATCGTCAGCAAGGGCATCAGTGCCGGCCGTGGCCAGAACACCTACCGCGGCCTGGTGCGTGTGGACCGCAACGCCGACGGCGCGCGCAACTACACCCAGTGCGATTCGCTGCTGATCGGCAAGCAGTGCGGCGCGCACACCTTCCCCTACATCGAAGTGAAGAACCCGGGCGCCACCGTCGAGCACGAGGCCACCACCTCCAAGATCTCCGACGACCAGCTGTTCTACTGCCGCGCCCGTGGCATCAGCCAGGAAGACGCGGTGTCGATGATCGTCGACGGCTTCTGCAAGCAGGTGTTCCGCGAACTGCCGATGGAGTTCGCGGTGGAAGCCAAGAAGCTGCTGGAAGTCTCGCTGGAAGGTTCGGTGGGCTGACCGCCCGCCCCTGCCCCTCGCAAACGCATTCTCTTTACCGGCGGGCCGCGGCCCGCCCCACGGAAACCCCCACCATGCTGAAGATCGAAAACCTCCACGCCCGCATCGGCGACAAGGAAATCCTCAAGGGCCTGTCGCTGGACGTCCAGCCGGGCCAGGTGCACGCCATCATGGGCCCGAACGGCGCCGGCAAGTCCACGCTGGGCAATGTCCTGGCCGGCCGCGACGGCTATGACGTGACTGAAGGCAGCGTGCAGTTCGACGGCGTCGACCTGCTGGAGCAGGACCCGGAAGCGCGTGCCGCCGCCGGCCTGTTCCTGGCGTTCCAGTACCCGGTGGAGATCCCGGGCGTGAACAACACCTACTTCCTGCGCGCGGCACTGAACGCCCAGCGCAAGGCACGCGGCGAGGAAGAACTCGATTCCATGCAGTTCCTCAAGCTGGTGCGCCAGAAGCTGGCCGTGCTGCACCTGAAGGACGAACTGCTGCACCGTGGCGTCAACGAAGGCTTCTCCGGCGGCGAGAAGAAGCGCAACGAGATCTTCCAGCTGGCCGTGCTGGAGCCGAAGCTGGCGATCCTGGACGAAACCGACTCGGGCCTGGACATCGACGCACTGAAGAGCGTGGCCGATGGCGTCAACGCACTGCGCGCTGCTGATCGCTCGTTCCTGGTCATCACCCACTACCAGCGCCTGCTGGACTACATCAAGCCGGACGTGGTGCACGTGCTGGCCGATGGCCGCATCGTCAAGAGTGGCGGCCCGGAGCTGGCACTGGAACTGGAAGCGCACGGCTATGATTTCCTGAAGGACCGGGTCGTGCCCGAGGCGGCGGTCTGATGAGCGCCCTGCTTGATTCGATGGCCCAGGCCTTCTGCGGCAGCGATGCGCGCCGCGAAGTGCTGGATGCGGCCCTGCGCGACGGTCTGCCGGCCGCCCGCAACGAAGCCTGGAAGTACACCTCGCTGCGCCAGTTGGAACGCCGTGCGTTTGCTGCCGCACCGCTGCAGGGCCCGGCGCTGGACGCCGCGCTGCTGGACGACATCCCGGCGCCGCGCCTGGTGTTCGTCAACGGCCGCCTGGATGCCGCGCTGAGCGACGTGCAGGCGCTGCCGGACGGCGTGCAGTTGCAGCCGCTGTCGGCCGCACTGGCCTCCGGCGAAGACGCCGTGCGTTTCCTTGGCCGGCGCTACGAGCGCAGCGAGGAGATCTTCGCCCGCCTGAATGCCGCGCTGGCCGATGAAGGCGTGGTGCTGCGCGTAGATGAAGGCGTACAGGTCGAAGTGCCGCTGCAGCTGGTGTTCGCCAGCGTGGCCGGCGATACCGACCTGGCCTGGCATCACCGCCACCTGATCGAACTGCGTGCCGGCGCCAGCCTCGGCGTGGTCGAGCACCGCTTCAGCGTGGGTGACTCCGCCCACCTGGACAACACCGTACTGCATGCCCACGTCGCCCGTGATGCCGTGCTCAAGCACGCCCGCGTGCAGGCCGGCAGCGCGCGCCAGACCAGCTTCCTGCGCACCGACGCCGTGCTGGCCCGCGACGCGCAGTACCACCGCGTCGACCTGGAACTGGGCGCAGCGCTCAGCCGCCATGAACTGAACGTGCGCCTGGAAGGCGACAATGCGCAACTGACCGCCAACGGCGTGCTGCTTGGCAATGGCCGCCGCCACGTCGAAACCCGCCTGGGCATCGACCACATCGCGCGCGATACCAGCTGCGAACTGCTGTGGCGTGGCGTCGCCGCCAACCGCAGCCGCGTGGTGTTCCATGGTGGCATCCAGATCCGCGAAGGCGCCGATGGCACCGACGCGAACCTGTCCAACAAGAACCTGCTGCTGTCGGCCGATGCCGAGATCGACACCCAGCCCACGCTGGTGATCGACGCCGATGAAGTGAAGGCCGCGCACGGTGCGACCGTCGGCCAGCTCGATGCCAACGCGCTGTTCTACCTGCGCTCGCGCGGCCTGCCGCAGGCACAGGCGCAGGCCCTGCTCAGCGCCGCGTTCTGCCACGAGCCGCTGAAGATCCTGCCGGACGCGCTGCGTGCGCAGCTGGCACGCCGTCTGGACAAGGCGCTGGCCGAGGCGGGTGTGGCATGAACCTGTCCACGCCGCGCCCGATCGAAGAACGCACCGGCGCTCCCGACTGGGACCGCGTCCGCCTCGACTTCCCGCTGTTGATGCGTGAAGTGCACGGCAAGCCGCTGGTCTATTTCGACAACGCCAATACCGGCCAGAAGCCGGTGCAGGTGATCGGCGCGGTGGACGAGTTCTACCGCCGCTACAACGCCAACGTCAGCCGAGCGGTGCATGCACTGGGCAGCGAAGCCACCGATGCCTACGAAGGCGCACGCAACAAGCTGGCGCGCTTCCTCAACGTGCGCCCCAGCGACCTGGTGCTGTGCAGTGGCACAACCTTCGCCATCAACCTGGTGGCTTACTCGTGGGCGCTGCCGCGATTGAAGGCCGGTGACGTGATCCTGATCACGCGCATGGAGCATCACGCCAACATCGTGCCGTGGCAGCTGGTTGCCCAGCGCACCGGCGCGACCATCCGCGTGGCCGAGATCACCCCCGATGGTGCGCTGGACCTGGACGCGCTGCGCGCGACGATGACCCCCGAGGTCAAGCTGCTCGCCGTCACCCACGTGTCCAACGTGCTGGGCACGGTCAATCCGGTGCGCGAGATCTGCCGTGAAGCGCGCAAGCGCGGCATCATCACCGTGGTCGATGGCTCGCAGGCGGTGCCGCATCGCAAGGTCGACGTGGCCGCGATCGGCTGCGACTTCTACGCCATCACCGGCCACAAGATGTGCGGCCCGACCGGCACCGGTGCGCTGTGGGCGCGCCGCGAGCACCTGGACGCGATGCCACCGTTCCTCGGTGGCGGCGAAATGATCAAGGAAGTCAGCTTCGACGGCACCGTTTTCAACGATGCCCCGCACAAGTTCGAAGCCGGCACCCCGAACATCGCCGGTTTCATCGGCCTGGGCGTGGCCGCCGACTACCTGCAGCAGCTCGGCCAGGAGAACGTGGAAGCCCGCGAAGCCGAACTGCTGGCGCACTTCACCGAAGAGCTGCGCCACGTCGACGGCCTGCGTATCATCGGCGAAGCGCCGGAGAAGGCCGCCGTGGTCTCGTTCCTGATCGACGGCGCGCATGCCCATGACCTGGCGACCCTGCTCGACCTGGAAGGCGTGGCCGTGCGCTCGGGCCAGCACTGCGCGCACCCGCTGCTGCAGTACTTCGGCGTGGCGGCTACCTGCCGTGCCTCGCTGGCGTTCTACAACACCCACGCTGAGATCGAGCGGTTCATGACTGCGCTGACGAAGGTGCGGAAGTTGCTGGGGTGAGATTCCCAGGCCAGCCGGAAGCCGAGAACGCCGCGGGAAGCCGCGGCGTTTTTCATGGCGGCGCCAATGGCAGGATCGAAGACACGCAGAGCTCCGCAGGCCATTGCCCAAGATGCCCCTTGCCGAAAGGGAAATCGGGCCGGGCCGCCGCTACGATTCCGGTGAGCTCAACCGCCTGCTCTGGCGGCAGCACCAGGATGGGAATTCCATTCACCCACACGCCCTCAGCCGCCCATGGGTCCTGTACCGGCGGCCCGGGATGCAGCGCAGACATTTCAGAACCATCAACGTAGGCACCCCGCACGCGTACCAATCTCCCGTGATAGCGCATGGGATCAGCCCGCAGCGCCTCCAACGTGACCGGCAACGCACGGGACGGACTGAAACCCGGGCACCCCAGGCCGTTGGGCGCAATGCCGCCGCCGTCCACATGCGCCGGCAGACGTACCAGGGCCATCATCATCCCCGCGGTCAACGCCAGCGCGACTCCCCTCGACACGTCCACGCCACGGCCCTGTATGACAGTTGATGAAGCGCGAGCATACCGTTGCCGGAACTGCCGGGGCGCCCCATTTGCGCCCGCCCCCACCCCACCTAGAATGTGCCCATGACCACCCTGACCTACCGGGCCGCCACGCCGGCCGACATCCCCGCCCTGATCACCCTGGTCACCTCGGCTTACCGTGGTGACGCCAGCCGCGTTGGCTGGACCACCGAAGCCGACCTGCTGGACGGCGCCCGCATCGACGCCGAAGGCATCCAGGCCGACCTGGACCGCCCGCGCTCCACCATCCTGCTGGCCGAGCGCGGGAACCAGCTGGTGGCCTGCGCCCACGTTGCCGATGTCGATGGCAAGGGCTACTTCGGCATGTTCTCGGTCGACCCGGCCCAACAGGGCGGCGGTGTCGGCAAGCAGATGATGGAGGCTGCCGAAGCGCATGCCGCGCGCGAATGGAGCGTGCCGGTGATGCAGATGACGGTGATCGACGTGCGCGACGAACTGATCGCCTTCTATGAACGCCGCGGCTACCAGCGCACCGGCATCAAGAAGCCGTTCCCGTATGGCGACGAACGCTTCGGCATTCCCAAGCGCGACGACCTGCGCTTCGAGATCCTGGAAAAACCGCTGGCCGGAGCCGCCGCGTGAGCGAGGCCTGGACCTTTGTCTGTGCCGGCGCCGAGTTGTTGCCGGGTGAAATGAAGAGTGTGTTCGACGAGGTGACCGGCACGCCGATCGTGGTGTTCAACCTCGACGGCGAGCTGTACGCCCTGGAAGACCAGTGCACGCATGAGGAGTTCGAGCTGTCCTCGGGCGAATTCAACACCAGCGAAGGCAGCGTGGAATGCGTGCTGCACGGGGCGCGCTTCGACGTGCGCGATGGCCGCGCCCTGTGCGCCCCGGCCTACAGCCCGGTGCCCAAGTTTCCGGTAAAGCGCGAGCACGACGCGATCTGGACCCGCGACGACCGGGATTGAGGCGGCGTTCGGCCCGGAGGAATCAGCCACGGGCCGCCCCGCGAGAGAGCATCCACCCATGGGGTGGCTCTACCAGAAGGCCGTGAGGGCCTTCCCAGGCCACTCCAGGGCCGCCCCGGCGACGCGCCACGCCCCGCACATGCGAATCATTATCGTTGATGTTATTCTACGTAACATCTTCGTAACGACTCCGCCTCCGCGCCATGGCTTCGCCCGCGCCCACCGCCACGCTGTGCCAGCTTGCCCGTCAAGGGTGGCCGCTGCTCGTGGCCGCGCTGCTGACACTGCTGCTGGGCTGGTCGGCACTGCACGAAGGACGCGGCAACAACCCGGCCACCCACGGCTGGCAGGCACACGCTGAAAATCTGCAGCAGGTCATGCCGATGCCGGCCCCGCCGGCGGACGAGTGCCCGCACCATGCCGCGCCAGCACCCGAGCCGCCGCTGGATGGCGAGGGTGCCACGCCCTGTACCGGACTGCCCCCCCCGCGCGCCGCCCTGGTCGCGCATGTTCCGCTGTGGCGTTCCGACGCTCTGCGCTGGCAGCTGCGTGATCCCGCACTGCGGTTGAACCCCGGCCACGCTCCGCCCGCACCGCACGCCAGCTGAGGCGCCCTGCGGCCGTTGCCGTGCGCCTGATTGCGTTTCCTGCCAGCCGAGCATGGCTCGGCTCTACAGAACCCACTTCCCGCCTGTCGCCGCATGCCCATCTGCGCCGGCTCGCTCTCGCCCTTTCCCGATCCAAGCCACTACCTACAGCCATGACCCACATCACGTCCCGCAAGCACGCTCCGCGCGTTTCCCTGCTCGCCACCGCCACCCTGGCCGCCGGTTTCGCGCCGCTGGCCGCACAGGCTGCCGACAGCGCCGACGGCTCCCGCAAGGCCACCGACCTGGACAAGGTGCAGGTACGCGGCAGCTGGTTCAATCCGTCCTCGCCGAAGTTCACCGCCGAGCTGCTGGACACCCCGAAGTCGGTATCGATCGTGTCGGAGAAGCTGATCGCCGAGACCGGTGCGACCAACCTGCAGGATGCGCTGCGCATGGTGCCGGGCATCACCTTCGGTGCCGGCGAAGGCGGCAACCCGACCGGCGATCGTCCCTTCATCCGTGGCTTCGATTCGCAGAGCAACATCTTCGTCGACGGCCTGCGCGATGTCGGCTCGCAGACCCGCGAGATCTTCGACCTGGAGCAGGTGGAAGTGGTCAAGGGCCCGAGCTCGGCCTACGGCGGCCGTGACTCCGGTGGTGGCAGCCTGAACCTGGTGAGCAAGACGCCGAAGCTGAAGAACGAGACCAGCGCCAGCATGGGCATCGGTACCGACAGCTACGCACGCGGCACCGTGGACGCCAACTACGTGCTGGGCGATGGCATCGCCGCCCGCCTGAACCTGATGAAGCACGAGTCGGACATCGCCGGCCGTGACGCTGCCAATGTCAGCCGCTGGGGCATCGCACCGTCGATCGCGTTCGGCCTGAACGGGCCGGCGCAGCTGATCGCCAGCCACTACCACATGCAGAGCGATGACCTGCCGGACGCGGGTGGCTTCCCGTACAACAACCCGTTCACCAGCGGCCCTAACGTGGCCAAGAATGGCGATGGCCGCCCGATGGTGCCGGACCGCAACAACTACTACGGCCTGGTCGACCGTGACTTCCAGCGTACCCGCGCCGACATCAGCACCCTGGACGCCAGCTACGATTTCGGCGGCCACAAGCTGCGCAACATCGCGCGCCTGGGCAACACCAGCAACGACTACCTGTGGACCCAGCCCGACGACAGCAAGGGCAACCCGAACAATTACGGCACCTTGTGGCGCCGCACCAACAGCCGCGCCGTCGACGTCAAGAGCTTCGCTGATCAGCTCGGCCTGACCGGCGCCTTCCAGACCGGCGCACTGAAGCACAGCTACAGCGCCGGCGTGGAATACAGCGACGAGAAGATGACCCGCGGCAGCTACCTGATGACGCCGGGCACCGCCAATCCGCTGGAAACTGCCGCCAACAGCTCCGTGTGCCGCGTGTCCGGCGCCGCCACCAACTACAACTGCACCGACTTCAACAATCCGAATCCGAACGATCCGTGGGCTGCCGGTCAGATCGTCTATCGCAGCAACAAGGCGCTGGACGTTGAACAGCGCACCAAGACCAAGTCCGCCTATCTGTTCGACACCATCGAGCTCAATGCACAGTGGAGCTTCAACGTCGGCCTGCGTTATGACGATTACAGCACTACGCTGACCACGCCGGTGCTCAACGCAGCGCCGACCCGCCTGCGCAACGATAACGACTTCGTGAACTACCAAGCCGGCGTCGTGTTCAAGCCGGCGGCCAACGGCAGCATTTACCTGTCGTGGGGCACCTCCTCGACCCCGCCGGGCATGGACGGTGGCGATGGCTCCGACGGCCTGACCGGGCTGGTGGCCGACCTCAAGCCGCAGGATACGAAGAACCTCGAACTCGGCACCAAGTGGGACCTGCTGGACAACCGCCTGAACCTGACCGCGGCGATCTTCCACACCGTGATGAACAATGCACGTGTGACCATCGACAACGGCACCAGCCAGAATGCTGGCAAGAAGGAAATCAACGGCTTCGAACTGGGCTTCAATGGCCAGTTGACCGATGCCTGGAGCCTGTACGGCGGCTACACCTACCTGGATTCGGAACTGAAGGACAACGGCTTTGTGTGCGCCGTGTCCGGCCGCACCTGCCCGTCCAACGTCTACGTGCCGTCGCCGAACAACGGCAACGTGTTCCCGAACACCGCCAAGCACAGCGCCAACCTGTGGACCACCTACCGCTTCCCGATCGGCCTGACCATCGGCGCCGGCGCGTTCTACTCGGACAAGCAGTACGGTGATGTCGCCAACACCAAGTGGATCCCGAGCTACACCCGCTTCGACGCGATGGCCAGCTACGCGATCCAGGACAACATCAGCCTGCAGCTCAACGTGCAGAACCTGACCGACAAGACCTACTTCACCAAGGCCTATGCCTCGCACTACGCGAGCATCGCCCCGGGTCGCTCGGCCACCCTGGCACTGAACGTGAAGTTCTGATGTAACTCCGCTCCACCACGGCGGCAGGGTCTCCTGCCGCCGTTTTTGTTTCCGGCGATACTCACCCCATGGTTACCCGCACTCCCATCGACAGCGACGCCCTGGCCGAGCTGCTGCAGCATGATCCGCAGGCCGCGTTCGCACGCGTGCGCGACGCCGCGCAGGCTGGACAGGTCGAGGCACAACTGCTGCTCGCGCAGATGCACATGGAAGGCAAAGGCACCGCGCAGGACGCCTCGGCCGCGCTGCTCTGGTACGAAACCGCCGCCAACAACGGCGCGCCGATGGCGATGAACATGCTCGGCCGCTGCCATGAGCTGGGCCACGGCACCGCGGCCAACCCGACACTCGCCGCGGTGTGGTACCGGCGCGCGGCCGACACGGGGCTGGACTGGGGCCTCTACAACCTGGCCAACCTGCTGGCCACCGGCCGCGGCGTTCCGCAGGACCGCGCGCAGGCACTGGCCCTGTACACCCGTGCTGCGCACCTGGGCCATGCCAAATCGATGAACCTGCTGGCCCGCCACCTCGAAGACGGGCTGGATACCGCACCCGATCCGCAGGCGGCGCTCGCCTGGTACCAGCGCGCGGCCGAAGCCGGTGATTTCCGCGGCCAGGCCAACTACGCCTCGATCCTGCTGCAGGCCGGCCAGGTCGAGCAGGCCGTGCATTGGCTGCGGCTCGCACTGGCGCACGGCAGCCCGGCGTTCATGGCGCACATCGTGCCGGAGCTGGCCGCGTCGCCGCATCCACAGGTGCGCGCCCTGGTCGCACCGCCGTCCCTCTGAGGAGTCCTGCATGCTGCTGCACATCCCCGACATTCTCAGCGCCGACCAGGTGGCCGATTTCCGTCGCCGCCTCGACGCCGCCGACTGGACCGATGGCCGCGAAACCGTGGGCCACCTGGGCGCACAGGCCAAGCACAACCAGCAGCTGCCCGAGGCCTCGCCGCTGCGCCGCGAACTGGGCGAGATCATCCTCGTCGCGCTGGTCCGGCACCCGCTGTTCTTCAGCGCAGCGCTGCCGCTGAAGTACCTGCCGCCGCGCTTCAACCGCTACAGCGGGGGCGGCACCTATGGCTTCCATGTCGATGGCGCGGTGATGAACCTGGCCAACGGCGAACAGCTGCGCTCGGACATCTCCTGCAGCCTGTTCCTGTCGGCGCCCGAGGAGTACGAGGGCGGCGAGCTGATCATCAGCGATACCTACGGCGAGCACGAGGTAAAGCTGCCGGCCGGCGACCTGATCGTATATCCGTCCAGCAGCCTGCACCAGGTGCGGCCGGTCACCCGCGGCGCGCGCGTTGCCTCGTTCTTCTGGGTGCAGAGCATGATCCGCGACGACGTGCAGCGGCGCCTGCTGTGGGAAATGGATGGCTCGATCGAGCGCCTGCGGCAGACCGGCGGCGACGCCGAGGCGGTGCTGCAGCTGACCGGCGTGTACCACAACCTGCTGCGGCGCTGGAGCGAAGTCTGAGCCCCACCTGGCCGGCCTGCGACATTTTGGCAATCATTCTCATTTGCAACGGCTAACAGCTCTCATTACAATCACGCCCCGTTGATGCCGGCCGCTGCCGGCAGACCTTTGGGGACCCCGCTTGCTGCGCCCGCTTCGCCCTCGTCCACTCATCCATCGCAAGATGGGCACCGCCATGCGCGGCCAGCGTCCTGCGCTGGCCAGCCTGCTGGCGTGGGTGGCGATGCTGGCCTTGCTGCTGGGCACCCTGCCGCTGCTGCCGCACGCCCAGGCCGGAATGGCCGTGCAGATGCCGCTGGAAGAACGCGGTGGCGAAGGCCCCCTGCAGGAAGAGGCACCGGCCAAGCTGCGCCGCTGCGCGTCCGCTCCGGTGAAGTCGGCCGAGAAGGCACGTCCGCCACTGCTGCTGGCGAGCCAATGGCTGCGCACTGAGCTGGAACTCGTACCCGCCACGCCGGCCATGCCCGGCGTGCGCCCGGACTGGCCGCTGGCCGCTCCGGACACGCCCTGGGCCGATGCGCCCGGGCGTCGCCAGCAACGCGGCCAGGCGCCGCCGCTCGCCTGATCCACGGCCCGACGTGACCGCCTTCGCGGTCGCGCCTGTACGCCGCTGCCTGCTTCATCCCTGCCGCCCCTGACCGGGCCTCCCCGTGCATGCCGCGCCGTTTGCGCCAGGCATCGCACCACCCTGCATCCTTCGAGGTAACTGCCATGGCCCAGCGCCATCGTGTCCGTTCGTCCCTGTCCCGTACCCTGCTGACCAGCGCCGTGCTGGCGGCCATGACCGCCCCTGCCCTCGCCCACGGTGACGCTTCCGGCGCACCGCAGACGCTCGACAAAGTGGTGGTCACCGCCTCCGGCTTCGAGCAGAAGGTGGTCGACGCCCCGGCCAGCATCAGCGTGGTCAGCCGCGAAGAACTCAGCAAGCGCCCCTACACCAACCTGGTCGACGCGCTGCGCGACGTCGAAGGCATCGACGTCGGCCTGGAGGCCAGCGACAAGAACGGCCGCGCCACCATTTCCATGCGTGGCCTGCCGTCCGAGTACACCCTGGTACTGATCGACGGCCGTCGCCAGAGCAATGTCGGCCAGCTGTATCCGAACAACTTCGGTGGCGGCCAGTTCGCCTACCTGCCGCCGCTGGACGCGATCGAACGCATCGAAGTGGTACGCGGCCCGATGTCCACGCTGTACGGCTCGGATGCAATGGGTGGCGTCATCAACATCATCACCCGTCGCAACCAGGACAGCTGGCACGGCGCTGTGACCCAGGGCTTCACCGTGCAGCAGGACGATCAGTTCGGTGATGCACGCACCACCGACCTGTACCTCAGCGGCCCGCTGCTGAAGGACCGCCTCAGCCTGGCAGTACGCGGCAGCTACTACGACGCCAAGGCCTCCAATCCGGAGTGGGATGCACTGACCCTGCCGGACGGCAGCCTGTGGGAGCGCAGCATCGGCTTCGGCGGCGGTGGCAAGTCGGTGGCCAACACCAACTGGAACACTGGCGTACGCCTGGATTTCCGCGTCAACGACGATCACGAACTGTGGCTGGACTACGACGTGTCGCGGCAGAAGTACGACAACAGCGACGGCCAGACCGGCACGCTGGACAGCCTGGCCAGTCTCTGGCGCGTCGGCAACGCGGTCATCCCCAACCCGAACGGCAGCGGCACCGTCACCCGCCGCGTGGTGCAGCCGCGCGTGGGCTACACCGCCTACCAGCGCTACGAGCGCGACCAGTTGTCGCTGACCCACCAGGGCCGCTACAGCTTCGGCACCTGGCAGACCTCGCTGACCCACAGCAAGAGCAGCAACCTCGGCCGCTCGCTGCCGCTGACCCTGGACGAACGCGCCAACCTGCAGACCCTTTGGAACGACGTCTGCCGCCGCACCGGCGGCGCCAACAACTGCGCGGCCGGCCGTGGCAATGCACTGGCCGCCCTCAACCCGAGTGAAATGGCACGCCTGCAGGCATTCCTGCCGCGTCCGCTGCGCACCATGGAGCTGGAAGGCTACGTGCTCGACACCATGCTCGACCTCGACTTCGGCGCGCACAAGCTGACCGTTGGCGGCCAGTACAACGACACCGACATGATCGACGGCGTGTTCGGCATGGATGGCGCCGGTTACCGCAGCAACACCAAGCAGAAGCACCGCATGTGGGCCCTGTTCGCCGAGGACAACTGGTCGCTGACCGACACCCTCACCGCCACCTTCGGCCTGCGCTACGACGACCACAACGTGTTCGGCAGCCACGTCAGTCCGCGCGGCTACCTGGTATGGAACGCCAGCGACGCGTGGACCTTCAAGGGTGGCGTCAGCACCGGCTACAAGACGCCGCGTCCGGACCAGCTGTTCCCGGGCATCACCGGCTTCGGTGGCCAGGGCGTGCTGCCGCTGGTGGGCTCGCCGAACCTGAAGCCTGAAACCAGCACCAACTATGAGCTGGCCGCCTACTACGAAGGCCAGCGCTGGGGCTTCAACGTGACCGGCTTCTTCAACAAGTTCGAGGACAAGATCGCCAGCGGCGGCACCTTCCCGAACTGCGAAGTGGCGCCGGCCAGCAGCGGTTACTGCGTGGACATCGGCCCGGGCTGGGCGGCGCTGGGCTACAGCACCTTCACCCAGAGCGTGAACATCGACAAGGCCGAGACCCGCGGTGCCGAACTGGCCGCGCATGTCGACCTGCACGACACCCTGCAGCTGCGCGGCAACTACACCTGGACCAAGAGCGAGCAGACCAGCGGCCCCGACAAGGGACGCCCGATCTCTGGCACCACGCCGGCAAAGCACATGGCCAACGCCAGCCTCAACTGGCAGATCAACGAAGCGGTCAGCCTGTCGCTGATCGGCGAGGGCCGCTACGACCGCTACCGCGACACCCTCATCGACAGCGCCGGCACCCGCCACGTGCGCTATTACGAGGACTACACGATCTTCCACCTGGGCGGCAGCTGGAAGGCCACGCCGTGGCTGACGGTCAACGCACGGGTCAACAACCTGTTCGACAAGGACTTCGTTTCGCAGTCGTGCCTGCTGCTCAATCCCAGCGAGTTCAGCTGCGTGGATGATTACGCGACCAAGGACCAGCGCCGCAGCTACTGGATTTCGCTCAACGCGAAGTTCTGATCGCCGCGCACCGCGCTGCTTCGGTAGGTGCCAACCTTGGTCGGCACCGCCCTGCCCTGGTGGGTGCCAACCTTGGTCGGCACCGCTTCATCCACGCATGGCGTGGATCTACCGACCGGCGGTAACGGTAGTGCCGGCCGCTGGCCGGCATTGCCCTGCCCGGGTGGGTGCCGACCTTGGTCGGCACCGCTCCATCCACGCATGGCGTGGATCCAGTGATCAACGTTAGTGCCGGCCGCTGGCCGCCGCCGGCACTCCTCCTCCAGGGATACAGAACGATACGCAATTGCGAGCTATTCTCATCAATGATGTAATGGGCAGTCCCCGTCCGCCTCGAACCGTGCCGTGAGCCGTCCTGCCTCTTCCACCGTGCAGCAGCAACAGAACCGTGGCTTCTGGCTGCGTACGCTGCACCAGTGGCACTGGATCAGCTCGGCGGTGTGCTTGATCGGCATGCTGCTGTTCGCGGTGACCGGCCTGACCCTCAACCATGCCGCGAAGATCGAGGCCAAGCCCGAGGTGCAGAGCCAGCATCTGGAACTGCCGGCCGCGCTGCTGGGCCAGCTGGGCACGCGCGAGGACGGCAACGCGCCGATTCCGCACCCGGCCCGGCAATGGCTGGACACGCAGCTGGGCATCGCCATCGGCGGGCGCCCGGCCGAGTGGTCGCCCGAAGAGATCTACCTGTCGCTGCCACGACCGGGGGGCGACGCCTGGTTGAGCATCGATCGCGAGACCGGCGCGGTGGAGTACGAATCAACCTCGCGCGGCGTGGTGTCCTACCTCAACGACCTGCACAAGGGCCGCAATGCCGGCCCGGCGTGGGGTTGGTTCCTGGACCTGTTCGCCGTGGCCTGCCTGGTGTTCTGCATCACCGGCCTGTTCCTGCTGCACCTGCATGCGCGGCAGCGGCGCATGACCTGGCCGCTGGTCGGCCTCGGCCTGATGATCCCGCTGCTGATCGCCCTGCTGCTGATCCACTGACTTTCCTTCGTTTCCGGAGCCGCCCCATGCGCGTCACCCTGACCATCGCCCTCAGCGGCCTGCTGGCCACCTCGCCGGCCTATGCCACCACCCTCGACATCAACGTCGAAGTGCCCAAGCTCAACGTGGCCGAATACCACCGCCCGTATGTGGCGGTGTGGCTGGAAGGCGCAGACCAGAAGGTCGCGGCCAACCTGTCGGTCTGGTACCAGCAGACCAGCAACAGCGAAGGCCATGGCACCAAGTGGCTGCCCGACCTGCGCCAGTGGTGGCGCAAGAGCGGGCGCACCCTGCAGGTGCCGGTGGACGGCGTGACCGGCCCGACCCGCCCGGCCGGCAAGCACGCACTGTCGTTCAACGACAAGCAGCCGGCACTGAAGCAGCTGGCCCCGGGCAACTACACCCTGGTGGTGGAAGCGGTGCGCGAAGTCGGCGGCCGCGAACTGCTGAAAATCCCCTTCACCTGGCCGGCCACCGCCGCACAGAACGGCAAGGCACAGGGCGCCACCGAACTGGGCCAGGTCACCCTCGCCGTCAAACCTTAACCGCCTGACCCGGGGTCGGATCCCTTCCGCAGGAAGAGCTCTGACCCCATCGCCCTATCCCCCGGGGTCAGAGCCCTTTCCGATGGAAAGGGATCCGACCCCTTCCAACTGGAGTCTTCCGCATGAAGCGCACGCTCGTCCTCGCCGCCGCTCTGGCCGCTGCCCTTCCCTTCTCCGCCCTGGCCCACAAGGCCTGGCTGCTGCCCTCGCAGACCGTGATCGCCGGCAACGCGCCGTGGATCACCGTCGACGGTGCGGTCTCCAACGACCTGTTCTACTTCAACCATGTACCGCTGCGCCTGGAATCGCTGGTGATCACCGCGCCCGACGGCAGCACCGTGCAGCCGCAGAACGCGTCCACCGGCAAGTACCGCAGCGTGTTCGATGTCGAGCTGAAGCAGCCCGGCACCTACCGCCTTGCCTCGGTCAATGACGGCCTGTTCGCCACCTACGAGCAGAACGGCGAGCGCAAGCGCTGGCGCGGCAGCGTGGCTACTTTCGGTGAACTGCCGAAGGACGCGAAGAAGCTGGAAGTGAGCCAGTCGGTCGGTCGCGTGGAGACCTTCGTCACCAACGGCGCGCCGAACGACACCGCGCTGAAGCCGACCAACCGTGGCATCGAGCTGGTCGCCGTCGGCCACCCGAATGATCTGTTCGCTGGCGAGGAAGCCACCTTCCGCGTGCTGGTCGATGGCAAGCCGACCGCCGGCCTGGAGTTCGAGATCGTGCGTGGCGCCACCCGCTACCGCAACGCGCAGGACGAGCTGAAGCTGACCAGCGACGCCAAGGGCGAGATCAAGGTGACCTGGCCGGAAGCCGGCATGTACTGGCTGGAAACCGGTACCGAGGACAACAAGACGTCGGTGAAGCAGGCCGCCAAGCGCCGCCTGAGCTACGTCGCCACGCTGGAAGTGCTGCCGCAGTAATGTGGACCGCGATGCCGGGCATTCCCCGGCATCGCCGCCGCAACGCATCACCATGACCGATTCCCTGCTCGACATCGCCCGCCTCGGTGGCACCACCATGGGCACCACCTGGAGTGTGTCGCTGGTCGCGTCGCGCCAGCGCGACCTGCACCCGCTGCACGCCGGCATCCAGGCGCGACTGGGTGAGGTGGTCGCGCAGATGAGCACCTGGGAGCGCGGTTCGGATCTGAGCCGCTACAACCGCGCCGACGCTGGCCAATGGTGCGTGCTGCCGGCCGAGACCCGCCACGTTCTGGCCTGCGCACAGGCCATCGCTTCCGCCAGTGGCGGCGCCTTCGATCCCACCATCGGTCCGCTGGTTGCACTGTGGGGCTTCGGTGCACATGCCGGTGAACGCCGCCAGCCCGACGACGCTACCCTGCAGGCCACGCGTGATCGCTGCGGTTGGCAGCGCCTGCAGTGGCAGGACGATGCGCTGCTGCAACCGGGCGGACTGGAACTGGATCTCTCTGCGATCGCCAAGGGCTTCGGCGTCGATCACGTGGCCGCCTGGTTACGTGGACAGGGCATTGCTGCAGCGCTGATCGAAGTCGGCGGCGAACTGGCCGGCTACGGCCGGAAACCGGACGGCCAACCGTGGCGCGTGCTGGTGGAATCCGCACCAGAAGAAGACGCGCACACCGACACTCCGCCACGCGTGCTCGCACTGGATGGCAAGGCGGTGGCCACCTCCGGCGATCGCTGGCACCAGTACCAGGCCGATGGCGAGGCCTACAGTCACAGCCTGGACCCGCGCTCCGGCAGACCGGTGCGGCAGGTTGCAGCGGCGGTCACGGTGGTGGCCGACGACGCCATGCACGCCGATGCCTGGGCCACCGCACTGACCGTACTCGGTTGCGAACAGGGCATGGCACTGGCCGAGCGCGAAGGACTGGCCGCGCGCTACCTGCAACGCGCAGCGGATGGCCCCCGCGAATTCCTCAGCAGCGCCTTCCAGCGCCTGCTCGATGAGCAGGGCGCATGAGCACCCGTCCGTCGCGCGCGTGGCTCGGCAACGCGCTGGTGCTGTTCCTGCTGGCAGTGATCGGCTGGGCGCTGCTGCGACTCCATCTGGGCGAAGCCTGGTGGCAGGGCGCGCCGCCGGCGCGGCAATCGCAGATCGCAGTGGTCGCCACGGCGTTGTATGCGCTGGCCTGCGTGGCCCTGTGGTGGCGCGGGCGCCCGCGCGACGATGCCGCAACCGGTGACACGCCCCCGATCCTGCTGGTCTGGTCCAGCCAGACCGGCTTCGCGCGTGAGCTGGCCGAACGCAGCGCCGAGGCCCTGCGTGGTGCCGGCGTGCCAGTGCGCGTACGCGGACTGCATGAGGTCGACGCCGCGTTGCTGGCCGACAGCCAGCGCGCGCTGTTCATCGCCAGCACCACCGGCGAAGGTGATCCGCCCGACCACGCCCTGCCCTTCCTACGTGGGGTGATGGCCACGCCGCCCTCGCTGCAGCACCTGAAATACGGCGTGCTCGCACTGGGCGACCGCAGCTATGGCCATTTCTGCGGGTTCGGCCATCAGCTCGACCAATGGCTGCGCCAGCACGGCGCGCACCCGCTGTTCGATGCGATCGAAGTCGACAACGCCGATCCGGCGGCGCTGCGTCATTGGCAGCAGTTGCTGGGTCAACTCGGCGGTGGCGCCAGTGAACTACCCGACTGGAGTCCGGTCCAATATCAGCCGTGGACGCTGCTGCAGCGTCAGCATCTGAACCCGGGCAGCCCTGGCGGCCCGGTGTACTGGTTGCGTCTGCAGCCACCCGTTGGTGTTGATGTGCAATGGCAGGCCGGCGACATCGCCGAAATCGGCCCGCAGCATGCATCGCACACCGTGCGTGCCTGGCTGGACGCACAACGCTTCGATGCGGACACCGTGCTGGATGACGGGCAGACGTTGCTGGCACGCGTCGCGCGCTCGCACCTGCCCTCATTGGTTCCCCCGGGTGATCTTCCAGCGCTGCTGGCGACCCTGCAACCGCTGCCGCATCGCGAGTACTCGATCGCCTCGGTGATGGCCGACGGCGCGGTGGAGCTGCTGCTGCGCCGCCAACTGCGCGCCGATGGCACACCCGGCATCGGCAGCGGCTGGCTGTGCGACTACGCAGCCATCGGAGAAGCGGTGCAGCTGCGTCTGCGCCGCAACGACAATTTCCATGGCGTGGCCGCCGACGTGCCGCTGCTGCTGATCGGCAATGGCACCGGCATCGCCGGCCTGCGCGCGCACCTGCACGAACGTATCCGCAGTGGCGCACGTCGGACGTGGCTGCTGTTCGGTGAGCGCACCGCCGCGTACGACTTCCACTTCGGTGAAGAACTGCAGGCAATGCTGGCCGACGACACGCTGGCGCGGTTGGATGCAGTGTTCAGCCGCGACGGCGGCGCGCATCGCTATGTGCAGGACCGGCTGCTGGCCGAAGCGGCAACGCTGCGGCAGTGGGCGGATGAAGGCGCCACGATCCTGGTCTGCGGCAGCCTGCAGGGCATGGCGCCGGCGGTGGATGCGGTGATCGAGCAGGTGCTGGGTGTTGCGGGCAAGGAAGCACTGCTGCTGGCCGGCCGTTACCGGCGCGACGTGTATTGAGGTCGCCGCATCCACGCATGGCGTGGATCTACTGCTCCACTTCGGCGGATGCGAACCGCGTTCTGGTGGGTGCGAACCTTGGTTCGCACCGTGACGCGGTATCGGCGGCCGCATCCACGCACGGCGTGGATCTACTGAACAGCGTGTCCAGGCATGGTGGCAACCGCATTTGCAGTAGATCCACGCCATGCGTGGATAGTGCCAACCGGCGCCCAGGAATCATCCCTCCGCCGCACTCACCCGGATCGCCAGCAACTCGCCACCACCGGTGAGCGCATGCCGTTGCCGTTCGCCGGCCGCCAACCACGCGGTATCGCCGGCCCGTAGCGCCGGCAGGCCGCTGTCGGCACCGAACTCCGCCTGACCGGCCAGCAGATGCAGTGCCCAGGCCACGCCCGGTTCGCAGAAGAAGAACATGGCGCCCACCAGCGGCCGGTGCAGCAGTTCGGCCTGCAGCAGCTCGCGCTTCCACATCAGGTTGAAGTCGTGGGTGGTGCCATCGACCAGTTCACCGTGCAGGGTTTCCTCACCCGCAAACCGCACCCGTCCGTGTGGCGGCAGCACCTCGGCCACACGGCCATCGTCGAAGCGCAGGCGCACACCATTGCCCTGCAGCAGCACCAGTTCGCGCTCCACGCCGGGGAAGGTGGAGAACGCGGCGTCCTGCTCGATCTCGGCCACCGACAGGCGCAGCGCCCAGTCATCCCCCTGCGCAGGCAGGCGCAGGATCTCGCGGGTCCAGCCAAGTCCATTCCGCCAGCGTTCGCGGCGGTAATCCAGGCTTGAGATCACCTGGCTCGGAGTGTGCAGCAGGGAGTCGATGTTCATCCGCGCATTGCATCATGCCGCGCGCCGTCGTGCATCACCGCGTGGCGAGCGTGCCCTGGCCACCGCACTCGCCGGCCAGCAGCTGCGAGTGCTTCAGCCAATCCTGGTCGGGGTAGTAGGCAAACACCATCGTGCCGCCACGCAACGCATCGATCAGCGGCTTCGCCACCGACAGGCGCACCGCCGGACAGCCCAGGCTGCGACCGAGCCGCCCCTGCAGCTGCGCAATCGCCGGGTTCACGTACGGCGCACCATGGATGACGATCGCTCGATCGCGCGCGCGGTCGTTGAAGCCCGGTTCCAGCCCGGCCAGGCGCAGCGAATAGCCGTTGCCACCCATGTAGGTCTCCTGCGCGGTGAACGCGCCGAGACTGGACATGAAACTGCCATCGCGGTTGGAGAAGTGCTCGGTGCGGTTCTCGCCGCTGTTGCGGCCATGCGCCACCCATTCCTCGAACAGCAGGCGCTGGTGGGCCAGGTCGAACACCCACAGGCGCGGCTCGGTGGACGGGCGCGAGTAGTCGATCACGCTGAGGCGATCACCGTTGATGCCCAGCTCCGGCCGCTGCAACGCACAGCGCATGGCGTGCGCCGCCAGCTGCAACACGTGGCGGTCGGCCTTGGGCGCGCTGCGCGACAGCAGGGCAGCCAGATCATCGGCGCTGGTGGCAAGGGCGGGCGTCTGTGCCAGCGCCGGGGCGCTGGCCGAGGTCGCCAGCAGGCCGAACGCGGCCAGCCGGCACAGGCGGGATGCAGTCATGGGCACAACAGGGGGACTCAGTTGCCCTTGAGGGTGGACCCTGGCGGCTCGGATTCCAAGACCGGCTGCATTCCGGATTCAGCCGGGCTTGGGCGGACCGCCGGCAGCGAGGTCACCAGCAGGGTCGTGCCCGGAACCAGCACCTGGTACAGCTGGCGGGCGAAATCGGCCGGCAGCGCCATCGGCAGCGAGGGCGTGGCCAGCAGGTCCGGGGTGGCCTGCGCACGGTCCTGGCCCAGCAGCGGATAGGCCGTCCACTGGTGCAGGCGCTGGTTCACGTCCAGCGGGCTGGGGGTGTCGCTGTAGCCCTGCCCCATCACAAACAGGGTGGTGCCCTGGAATGCCGGCAGGGCATCGGCCTTCAGCGGCGACTCGCCGATCATCACGCCATCGCGCAGCACATACAGGCGCTGGTCATGCAGGCTGACCAGGATGCCGACCTGCCCGGCCGGCGCCGCGCTGTCGTTCCACCAGGCCTGCGCCGGCGCCCCGCCCTCGGTCTCCGGCAGGGCCTGGCCACGCGCGTTGACCGGCGCCAGCACCGACGGATAGGCCAGCGTCATCGGCGAGCTCTTGGCATCGGCCACGACCACGGTGTCGCCGCGCTGGGTTTCACTGAACAGCTTCTGCGCGAAAGCCTGCGGCAGCCGCACGCAGCCGTGCGAGGCCGGGTGCCCGGGCAGGCTGCCGCCATGCAGGGCGATGCCGTCCCAGGTCAGCCGCTGCATGTACGGCATCGGCGCGCTGTTGTAGAGGTTGGACTTGTGGTCCTTGTCCTTCTGCAGGATGGTGAACACACCGGTCGGCGTCTCGTGCCCGGCCTTGCCCGAGCTGATCGTGGTCAGGCCGATGGCAATGCCGTTGCGGTACACGTAGGCGCGCTGCTCATCGAGGCTGACCACCAGCACGATCGGGCCGGTCGGCGAGATTTCCGGATGCCACAGGTACTCGCCCGGCTTCAGGTCGGTCGGTCCGCGCACTTCGGCGGTGCTGGCTGCGGCAGCTGCAGGTTTGGCAGCCGACGTCGGCGCAGCGGCATGGGCCAGCAGCGGCAGGGCCAGTGCAAGGGCGAGCATCAGGGTCGTGGGGCGGTGCGGGAGCATCCAGCGGGGGTCCTTTCCATGCGGAGCGGCCACCGTACACCATCGGCCCGTGGTGGCCGCGGCAAAACCAGGCGCCGGAAATGAAACTGCCCGGCGACACAGCCATGTGTCGTACCGGGCAATCGTTACGTCCTTGTCGGCCTGCTGCCGCCCCCTCGCATCCTGCGCTGTGGGGGTAGCGTTGCATCCTGCACGCGGCCGCGTCTGTCCTGTTTGTATCTCAGCCCCTTCCACAGGTCTGTGATGCCACCATCCTGGTGATTGGTGCCGCGTCCTGCGGCGGTCGGTGGTCACGGCCTTCCTGTCCGTGACCGGTGAACCAGCCTCCTGCCGGTTCCGACGGTTCCTGCTGTCAGCGCCTCGGTACGGTCCGCACCGGTACCGATCCAGGTACCGGATCCGCCGGCAACAACCTGTTGCCTACGGTGATCCGCTGTCGATTCCGTTCGACGATTGCTTTCCCTATCCCCTTCACCTGCGTCAGGTCCTCGACGCGATGAAACGGGCCGTGTCTGCGCCGGTGCTCGACGATCGCCTCGGCCTTGGCGGCTCCGACCATCGTCAATCCCTGCTGCAGCGCCTGGGCATCGGCGCGGTTGATGTCGATCGGTTCGGCGGCATGCGCCCCAGCGATCCACACGACCAGCACCAGTGCCCTCAACACGACACTCCAAGGCACGACGTGTATCTCCTTGTGATTCTGGCCGTCCCGACCGGCAATCCCGTCGGTAGGAACAGTGTCCGTCACCACATGCACACAGCCTATCGGTTTCCTGGATTTCTAAAAGCCAGCCAAATACCCGACGTGATGTAGGAAAAACCCTACCCGCGGCACAGGCGTAGAATGGCCGGATCAGCCCATGCAACCGGAGTTTCAGATGGACAGCGCCAAGCTCGGCCAATTCGTCAATGACAAGTGGGACAGCGAAATCGTCCCGCAGCTGGTCGACTACATCCGCATTCCCAACAAGTCGCCGATGTTCGACGCCAATTGGGTGCAGAACGGCTACATGGAACAGGCGGTCACGCTGATGGAGAACTGGGCCAAGGCCCAGCAGCTGCCCGGCCTGAAGGTTGAAGTGGTGCGCCTGGAAGGCCGTACCCCGCTGATCTTCCTGGAAATTCCGGCTACCGGCGCCGAGACCGGCGACGACACCATCCTGCTCTACGGCCACCTGGACAAGCAGCCGGAAATGACCGGCTGGGACGACGACCTCGGCCCGTGGACCCCGGTCCTGCGCGGCGACAAGCTGTATGGCCGCGGCGGTGCGGACGACGGCTACGCCATCTTCGGCTCGCTGGCCGCGGTGCTGGCGCTGCAGGCCCAGGGCCTGCCGCATGCCCGCTGCGTGGTGCTGATCGAAGCCTGTGAAGAGTCGGGCAGCTACGACCTGCCGGCCTACGTCGACCACCTCGCCGACCGCATCGGCAAGCCGTCGTTGGTGGTGTGCCTGGATTCGGGCTGCGCCAACTACGACCAGCTGTGGTGCACCACCTCGCTGCGCGGCCTGACTGGCGGCAACTTCACCGTGAAGGTGCTCAACGAAGGCGTGCACTCCGGCGATGCCTCCGGCGTGGTGCCGTCCAGCTTCCGCCTGCTGCGCCAGCTGCTGTCGCGCATCGAGGACCAGGACACCGGCCGCATCCTGATCGACGGCATGAACGTTGAAATTCCGGCCGAGCGCCAGGAACAGGCCAAGCGTGCCGCCGAAGTGGTCGATACCGAGATCTTCGAGAAATTCCCGATGGTCGACGGCCTGCGTCCGATGAACGAGGACCTGACCGAGCTGGTGCTCAACCGCACGTGGCGCCCTGCGCTGTCGGTCACCGGCGTAGGTGGCATGCCGGCGCTGGAATCGGCCGGCAACGTGCTGCGTCCGCAGACCTCGGTGAAGCTGTCGCTGCGCCTGCCGCCGACCGCCGATGGCAAGACCTGCGGTGAGCTGCTGAAGGAAGCGCTGTTGCGCGATCCGCCGAACGGCGCCCACGTCACCCTGGACCTGGAAAAGGCCTCCACCGGCTGGAACGCGCCGGCCATGGCGCCATGGCTGACCCAGGCCATCGACGACGCCAGCCAGGCCTTCTTCGGCAAGCCGGCGATGTACATGGGCGAAGGCGGCTCGATCCCGTTCATGGGCATGCTGGGTGAGAAGTTCCCGGGCGCCCAGTTCATGATCACCGGCGTCCTCGGCCCGCACTCCAATGCACACGGCCCGAACGAGTTCCTGCACATCCCGATGGGCAAGAAGGTCACCGCCTGCGTGTCCAAGGTGATCAGCGAGCACTACGCCGCCAGCCTGCGCGGCGAGACCAGCGGTTCGCCGGTGGCTGCCGACAGTGGCACCCGCCACGGCGATCACGGCTGCTGCTGATTACGGCACATCGTGACGGACGCAGCCTGGCCTTGCTAGGCTGCGTCCACCCTTGGTGGAAATCGCGCGCATGAATGGTCTGTTCGGCAGCAGCAGCTGGCTCTACATCATCCTGGTCGGCTTCTTCGTTGGCCTGCTCGGGCGTTTCTTCATGCCCGGCAACAACCGCATGGGCTGCCTGCTGACCATCGTGCTGGGCATCCTTGGCGCGCTGCTGGCAGGCTGGTTCGGCCAGTACATGGGCTGGTATGCCGCTGGTGAACCGGCCGGTTTCTTCGGTGCGGTGGTGGGCGCTGTCGTCGTGCTGGCGATCCTGCGCCTGTTCAGCGGTCGCCGCTGAGCCTGCCCCTCCTTCCTTTCCTGTTGCCGACGTTGGCGCGCCCGGCGCGCCCGGATATGCCTGCATGACCGAACCCGCCTCCGATCCCCAGCGCAGCGCGCAGCGCCTGCAGTGGGCCCGTACCCAGCTCGATGATGCCAACGCCGTGGTCGAACGCGCCTCGGTCGATGCCGGCATGCGCAGCTACTGGCGCACCACCAGCACCCGTGGCAGCCACATCGTGATGGACGCCCCGCCGGGGCTGGAAGATCCGCGGCCGTGGCTGCGCATGCGCGGCCTGCTGCACGACCACTGCCTGCGCGTGCCCGTGCTGCTGGCGCAGGACCTCGATGCTGGGTTCCTGCTGCTGGAAGATCTCGGCGGCCCGACCCTGGCGAAGATCCTCGACGAGCGCAACGCTGACGAATGGTTCGGCCGTTCGATCGAACAGCTGCTGCGCCTGCAGGCGATCCCGGTGCCGGCCGACTTCGGCCAGTTCGGCGAAGCACTGCTGCAGCGCGATGCCGGCCTGTTCGACGAATGGTTCCTGCAGCGCCACCTGAACCTGGAACTGGACTGCGGCGAGATTGAAGGGCTGCAGCTGGTGCACCGCAGGTTGATGGACAACGCGCTGGGCCAGGCCCAGCTGATGACCCATCGCGACTACATGCCGCGCAATCTGATGCCGGTCGAGAATGGTCCGGCAGTGCTGGATTTCCAGGATCTGGTGCGCGGCCCGATCGCCTACGATGCGATGAGCCTGTTCAAGGACGCGTTCCTGAGCTGGCCGCTGCAGCGTGTGGACGAGTGGCTGGCGCAGTATCACGAGCGCGCCCGCAACGCCGGCCTGCCGGTGCCCGACCGTGCCACCTTCCTGCGCGATGCCGACTGGATGGGCATCCAGCGCCACGTGAAGATCCTCGGCCTGTTCTGCCGCCTGCGCTATCGCGACAACAAGGGCCATTACCTCGACGACGCGCCGCGCTTCATCACCTATCTGGATGAAGTGCTGCCGCGCTACCGCGAGCTGGCACCGCTGCAGCAACTGCTGGAAGACCGCATCAAACCGGCGCTGGCCGAACTGGCTGCACCGATGCGCGTGGCCCGATGAAGGCACTGATCTTTGCCGCCGGCCTCGGCGAGCGCATGCGCCCGCTGACCCTGCACACGCCCAAGCCGCTGCTGGAAGTGGCCGGCAAACCGCTGATCGTCTGGCACCTGGAACGCCTGGCCGCACTCGGCGTGCGCGAGGTGGTGATCAACACCGCATGGCTGGCCGAGCAGTTCCCGGCGACGCTGGGCGACGGCAACCAGTGGGGCTTGCGCCTGCATTTCATGTACGAAGGGCAGACCCCGCTGGAAACCGGCGGCGGCATCCTCAACGCATTGCCGGTGCTGGGCGACGCCCCGTTCCTGGTCGTGAACGGCGACATCTGGACCGATTTCGATTTCGCCACCCTGCCCCGCGAACCGCAGGGCCAGGCGCACCTGGTGCTGGTCGACAACCCCGCGCAGCACCCGGACGGCGACTACCGTCTCGATGCACAGGGCGTGCTGCACCACGACCGCGCAGGACCCTGCCTGACCTATGCCGGCATCGGCGTGTATCGCCCTTCCATCGTGGCCGACTGGCGCACGGTGATCGGTGATGCGCCGGGCAGCGAGCGGCTGCCGCCGAAGTTCTCGGTGGTGCCGCTGCAGAAGCATTTCATGGCGCAAGGGCTGATGACCGGGCAGCACCATCGCGGACGCTGGACCGATGTCGGGACCGTGGATCGCCTGCGCGCGCTGGATGTGGAGTTGGCGGCGAACGGCTGAGCCCCTCGTGGTTGGTCGCGTAGAGCGGATCGCGTGTTTGGCCGGGCGGGTGGGCCATGCAGGGGACGCTGCAAGTACGTCCCTGTAAGCTCGATGGCGCCATCCATGGCGCCAACGCCCCTGCATGGCCCACCCGCCCGGCCTCTGACAGTTTCCGTGGGCGTCCAGCCACGGAAGAAAGAAAGAAAAGCAAAAGCGGGTCGCTTCGCTGCGCTTGCTCTGGTGACGACCAACGGTCGTCACCCACCACAAGCAAGACACGTGTCGACCAAGGTCGACACCCACCAACAGCAGTGCAGTACGCAGTCCCGGCAGATCGCGGGAACCTGTCGAAGGCGGGGTGGCTCAGGTTGCGGGGGCGTGAGCGCCATGGATGGCGCGACCGAGGCTACATGGACGTACTTGCGCCGTCCCCCGCAACCTGAGCCACCCCGCCTCCCCTCAGGAAGCCAGCTTTTGACGTTGACGTTGACGTTGCTTCGGCGGGTGCAGGGCGCAGCCCTGCAAAGCAAACCCCACCCTCAGTAACGCGGCCGGCCTTCTTCCAGCACCTGGCGCAGGAACGGCACGGTGATCCGCCGCTTCGCCGCCAGCGACTCGCGGTCCAGCCAGTCCAGCAGCGTGATCAACCCACCCAGCTCGCGCCCGGTATGCGACAGCAGCCACTCGATGGACGCCTCGTCGATGGCGAGGCCGCGTCGCAGTGCACGCTCACGCAGCACCGCGGCCCGCCCTTCCTCGTCCAGCGGCTGCAGCAGCACGCGCACGCACTGGCCCAGCCGCGAACGCAGATCGGGCAGCACCAGGCCCAGTTCTTCCGGCGCCTTCTGCGCGGTGTACAGCACGGTCACGCCCGCAGCGCGCGCACGGTTGTGGAAATCGAACAGCGCGATCTCGTCCTCGCGGTTGCCGGCAACCTCGTCCAGGCCGTCCAGCGCCACCAGTTCGCGCGCTTCCAGCCCATCGAGCGCTGCACGTACACGGCCGGCGGCGCTGGCCAGCGGCACGTAGGTCGGCAGCCGCCCGGCCTGCTCGGCGCTGGAGCACATCGCCAGCGCCTGGTGGGTCTTGCCCGTGCCCGCCGCACCTTCCAGGTAGACCCAATCGTGGCTCGCGCCCACCGCGATCGCGCGCAGCTGCGCCAGCGCGCCATCCGGCGCGCCGATGAAGGTCTCCAGGCGCTGGTCCCGCGGGTAATGCAGGGCCAGCGGCAGTTGCGGCACACCCATCACTTCAGGTCGGGGCCCTTGTCGTTCGGAATGATGATATGGGGGGCATCGACCACGCCATCAAGCACGATCGCCGGCTTCTCACCCACGTACAGCTCGCTCTGGCGATAACGCTGGTGCGCGTAGCGCAGCAGCACGTTGGTCACCGCTGCCACCGGCAGCGCCAGCAGCATGCCGAGGAAGCCGAACAGCTGGCCGCCGGCCATCACCGCGAAGATCACTGCCACCGGGTGCAGGCCGATCTTGTCGCCGACAATCCGCGGGGTCAGCACGTAGCTTTCCAGCAGCTGGCCCACGGTGAACACCACACCGACCAGTATCAGCAGCTTCAGGTCGAAGCCCTGTGCCTGCACCAGCGCGGCCACGATGGCCATCAGGATGCCGGTGGTCGCGCCCAGGTAGGGAATGAAACTGATCAGGCCGGCAATCAGGCCGATCAGCAGGCCGAGCTTGAGGCCGACCAGCGACAGGCCGCCGGCATAGATCACGCCCAGCGCCAGCATCACCAGGAACTGGCCGCGGATGAACGCCCCCAGCACTTCGTTGGATTCACGCGCCAGCGCGCTGATGGTGCCGATCTGGTTGCGCGGGATCACCGACGCCACCCGCTCGACCAGCTTGTCCCAGTCACGCAGGAAGTAGAACGCCAGGATCGGCAGGAGCAGGATGTTGACCACCCAGGTCACCATCGCAAAGCCCGAGCGCGAGACGTAGCCCATGAACGTGGTGGCGAATCCGCCGGCCTGCTGCCAGTGGCTGCGCACCCATTCGATCAGGCGGTCCGGGTCCAGCCACTGCATCACTTCCAGGCCGGTCTTCTGCTCGAACCAGGGAATGCCCTTCTCCATCAGCCACGCCTGGGCCTGCGGCGCGACCGCGATCAAGGTGGTGATCTGGCGCTCGATCATCGGCACCAGCACCAGCAGCAGTGCCACGATCACCAGCACCATCGCCGCGAACACCAGCACCACGCCGGTCATGCGCGAGCGGCCGGTGGCCTCGATGCGGTCCACCAGCGGATCGCCCAGCCAGGCCAGCGCCAGCGCCAGCACGAACGGGGTCAGGATCGGCGCCAGCAGCCACACCACCCAGCCGATCATGCCGGCGAACAGGATGTACTTCAGGCGGCGCAGGAACTGCGCGATTTCCGCTTCCGGGGTCAGAGTCATCGCAAGCGGTACTCGTTGCTGACCGGGGGGGCCACCGGGGCACCGGTGGTGTCATCGATCGGCGTCGGCAGCGCCGGCAGCGGCGCACTCGGCACCAGCACGCCGTTGTCGCCCAGCATGCGGTTGAAGCCGGCCAGGCCGGTGGTCATCTCCAGACTCAGCTCCAGCTGGCCGGCCGAGGCATGCAGCGGGGTGACGTTGCGCACCACCGGCACCTCGCGCAGGCCGGCGGCCAGGCGCAGGTAGTCGTCGGCACTGTTGATGCCGGTGACCACCACCCGGTAGGTGCCGGCCTGGCCCACGGCCGCGCCGGCCTTGGCATAGCGCTTGACCAGCGCATCGGCGGCGCCATCGGCACCGGCCGCCATCGCGCGCATCGCGTTGGCGTCCTTGCTGGTCCACTTGTTCAGCTCGCGGCCGTTGTCGACGAACACCCAGTCCGCCTGCCAGCCGCCGTTGGCGCGGTACAGCTTGCCGATCAGCTGCATCGGCGGCGAGTAGCGCGAAGAGGCGCGGGCCACGGCGGCGCTGTCCTGGCGCCAGATGGCACCGGCCAGTGCCTGTTCGGCGGCACCACCGCTGGGCAGGCCCAGCTTGTAGCCGCGCTCGATGGCGCGGTTCAGCAATGGGCGCGCGGCGTTGGCCTGCTGCACGCTGACCAGGCGCGGACCGCTGCCGTCGTCGACGGCCAGCCACAGCACCGGCTTCGGTCGCGGCTGCGGCCACAAGGGCAGGCCCAGCGCCGACACCAGCGAATCAACGTCATCCTCGCGGAAGCGGGCGACGAGCAGCGTCCGGAAGCTTGGGGCACCGCCAGCGCCCACGCTCTGGTCCTGCTTGTAGTCGTAGCTGGCCACGTAATCCTTGGCATTACGCAGCGCCTGCGCCACGCCAGGGCGCGACATCACGCTGCGATCGCCGGACAATTTGCCCAGTACGACGCTCAAGGCGCGGGCCAGGGCGCCGTTGCGATCGGCTTCGGCTTGGCTGTTGACGGGCACTTCGGCCTCGTACGCACCACTGGCGGTGGCGACATCACCCTCGGTGCGAAGGCCGCTCTGGGCCATCGTGGCCACCGGCAGGCTCAGCGCAAGGAGCAGGGTCAGAATCAGGCTGCGGCGCATCAGGACATCCATTGGCTCGACGTATCCGGGGGAATTGTTGCCCGAATACGGCCTTTGCGCCAATGCGGCCTGTTAAAATCGCCCGTTCAACCCCTGCCAGCGCCGACGCCCGTGACCAACACCCCGTCTTCCGCCCCCTCCCCCCTCACCTACCGTGACGCGGGTGTCGACATCGACGCCGGCAACGAGCTGGTCGAGCGGATCAAGCCCCTGGTCAAGCGCAGCTTCCGCCCGGAAGTGATGGGCGGCCTGGGTGGCTTCGGCGCCCTGTTCGACCTGTCCAACAAGTACCGCGAGCCGGTGCTGGTGTCGGGTACCGACGGCGTGGGCACCAAGCTGAAGCTGGCCCACCAGCTGAACCGCCACGATACGATCGGCATCGATCTGGTCGCGATGTGCGTGAATGACGTGCTGGTGCAGGGCGCCGAACCGCTGTTCTTCCTGGACTACTTCGCCACCGGCAAGCTGGACATCGACACCGCTGCGGCGGTCGTGGGCGGCATCGCCAACGGCTGCACCGAGGCCGGCTGCGCGCTGATCGGCGGCGAAACCGCTGAAATGCCCGACATGTATGCCCCGGGCGAGTACGACCTGGCCGGCTTCACCGTCGCCGCGGTCGAGAAGAGCGAGCTGAAGGACGGCGCCAGCGTGGCTGCCGGCGACGTGCTGATCGGCATCGCCTCGTCCGGCCCGCACTCCAACGGCTACTCGCTGGTGCGCCGGATCTACGACCGCGCCGGCCGCCCGGCCGAGCTGGAGCTGGAAGGCGGCGTGAAGCTGGTCGATGCGCTGATGGCGCCGACCCGCCTGTACGTCAAGCCGATCCTGTCGCTGCTGAAGTCGCACGGTGAGGCCATCCACGGCATGGCCCACATCACCGGTGGCGGCCTGACCGAGAACATCATCCGCGTGGTGCCCGAAGGCCTCGGCCTGGACATCCAGGCCTCGTCCTGGACCCTGCCGCCGGTGTTCCAGTGGCTGCAGAAGGAAGGCGCGGTAGCCGACAGCGAGATGTGGCGCACCTTCAACTGCGGCATCGGCTTCGTGCTGATCGTGGCGCCGGACCAGGTGGCCGCGGTATCCGATGCGGTCAAGGCGCAGGGCCTGGAGCACTGGACCATCGGCCAGGTGGTCACCGCCGAAGGCGCCGAGCGCGTCCACATCGGCTGATCCCGGCAACCCAGGAGCCCCGCATGGATGCAACGCCCCCCTTGTCGCCCGCCCCCGTGCCGCCACCGCTGGCGACGGTACCGGCGTTCAGCGCGCAGGATGCCGACCACCTGCGCATGCTGGCCATCGCGCACTACGTGGTCGGCGCCCTGATCGCGCTGTTCTCGCTGATCTTCATCATCCACATCGTGCTGGGCATCACCGCGCTCACCGGCAACCTGCCGATGAATTCCGGCGGCCAGCCGTCGTCGCCGGCCGAGCAGCGCCTGTTCGGCTGGATGTTCACCATCGTCGGCTGCGTCATCGTGTTCGGTGGCGTGACCCTGGGCGCGTTCGTGGCCTACGCCGGCCGCTGCCTGAGCCGTCGCCGCCGCTACCTGCTGTGCCTGATCGTGGCCGGCCTGGCCTGCCTGTTCGCGCCGATCGGCACTGCGCTGGGGGTGTTCAGCCTGATCACCCTGGTGCGCCCGCAGGTCAAGGCCGCCTTCGACCTTCCCGCCGCGACCGCATGACCGCCTCCGGCAATCCGCCGCCGCTGCCGCATCAGACCCTGGCGCAGCTGCAGCTGACCAGCCATCTGCAGACGCTGAAAGTGCTGTTCTACGCGTTGGCCGGCTTCCATTGGGTCGCCACAGTGGCATTCCTCGGCCTCAGCGGCTGGGTGGCCCACTCACGCGGGCTGGACGATGCCTGGATGCTGACCACGGTCTATGCGTCGATCGCCGTGCTGGCGGCCGTGCTGGGGTTCGTGCAGCTGCACACCGCACGCCAGCTCTCACATCGCACCGGGCTGGCCTGGTGCCAGCGCGCGGCCTGGCTGGGCGTACTGGCCGGCCCGCTGGGCATGGCCTTGGCCGCCTACGCCTGGGTGTTCCTGTCCAAGCCTGAAATGGCCGCGCTGTTCGACCGCGGCGACCACCTCAGTGTCTGAACCTGCCGGCAGACGCCCCGTCCTTTCCTGATCGATTTCCCATGTCCGCGCCCGCCCTCCCGACGTCCGCTTCGCCCACCACCCACCGTTTCTCGGGCCCCAAGAAGCTGGCCTTTGCCGCCGTGCTGGCGGTGTTCGCAATCAGCTGGGTCCACCCGCTGTGGCCCACCGAACAGGCCCTGCACAGCACCCTGACCGTGATCGGGCTGGCCGCGCTGCTGTGGGTCGATCGTCGCGGCGGCTGGCTGGGCAACGGCGCCTTCATCGCCATCTGCGGCTTCATCGCCCTGCACTGCGTGGCCGCGCGCTGGCTGTATTCCAACGTGCCCTACGACGCCTGGGCGCAGACGCTGACCGGCTGGTCGCCGAATGCGGCCTTCGGCTGGCAGCGCAACCATTTCGACCGCCTCATCCACTTCCTGTTCGGTGTCTGCTTCACCCCCGCGCTGCTGCAGCTGGCCCGTCACGCGTGGCCGGCGCTGCGCCTGGGACAGGCCTTTACCCTGGCGGTGATGACGGTGATGTGTGCCAGCCTGGTGTACGAATGGTTCGAGTGGGCCATCGCGCTGGCGCTGTCGCCGGATGCTGCCGAGGCCTACAACGGGCAGCAGGGCGACATGTGGGACGCGCACGCCGACATGCTGATGGCCACCCTCGGCAGCCTGCTGATCTGGCCGCTGATCCGCCGGAGCGCCCAGCAGTGACCGCGACCACCCGCATTGCCGTGCTCGCCTCCGGTCGCGGCAGCAACCTGCAGGCCATCCTCGATGCCATTGCCGACGGCCGACTGCCCGCCGAGGTGGTCGGCGTGTTTTCCGACCGCCCCGCCGCAGAGGCCCTGCAGCGCGTCGCACCGAACCTGCGCTGGGCGCATGCACCGAAGTCCTTCAGCGACCGCGCCAGCTACGAGCAGGCGCTCGGCGATGCGCTGGCCGCAGTACAACCGGACTGGATCGTCTGCGCCGGCTACATGCGCATCCTCGGCGCGGCCTTCGTACAGCGCTTCAATGGCCGGCTGGTCAACATCCATCCATCGCTGCTGCCGCTGCACAAGGGCCTGGACACCCACGCCCGGGCGCTGCAGGCGGGCGACGCCGAGCACGGTGCCAGCGTGCATCTGGTCGTGCCCGAGCTGGATGCGGGCGCCGTGCTGGCGCAGGTGCGGGTGCCGGTGCTGCCCGGCGATGACGCCGACAGCCTGGCCGCGCGCGTGCTGGCGGTGGAGCATCCGCTGCTGATCGCCACCCTGCAGCTGTTGTGCGCCGGCCGCCTGGCTGAACGGGAGGGCCAGCCGCAACTGGACGGTCACCCCCTGTTTAGCCCGTTGGCCCTAGATTCCGCCGGGAACCTGAACCGGTAGTCCCCATGCACACGCCCCGCTGACTGCGGGGCTGGCATCCTGCCCCCTCCTGCGGTCCCTGTCCTCCATGAAGACCACGACCCTGCTGTCCACTCCATTGCTGTTGTCGCTTGCCGTGTTCCCCGGCGTGGGCTGGGGCCAGGCACAGGCGCCCGCCACCCCGCCGGCACCCGTGCCCGCAGCGCAGCCGCCAGCCGATGCGCCGGCCGTACCGATGCCACCGGCACTGGCCTGGGAGCCACCGCCGCTGCAACCGTTCAGCGCCACCTACCAGGCCTTCTACAAGGGCAAGGAAGCGGGCGATGCCAGCATGCAGGTCACCCACACAGGCGGCAGCCAGTGGCGGGTGGACATGCAGGTGGTCGGCCGCCGCGGCTTTGCCAGCGTGCTGGGCCTGAACATCGAACAGAGTACGGTGTTCGAGGAGCGCAGCGGCGTGTATGCGCCGCTCAGCCAGAGCACGGTGCGCAAGGGCCTGTTCCTGGGCAAGAAGGCGGTCGGCACCTACAACTGGCAGGCCGGCACCGCGCAATGGACCGGTGACGTCAAGAAGGAACGCGCACAGCCGATCCCGCTGCAGGCGGGCGACCAGAGCGCGCTGCTGATCAATCTGGCGATCATGCGCGATGCCCGTCCGGGCGCCACCATGCATTACCGCTACGTGGACATGGGCAAGGTCCGTGAACACGACTACCAGGCCGCGCCGCAGACCGAGAACGTCGAGGTCGGCGACCTGTCCTACAACGCGCTGCGGGTCTACCGGACCAACGGTGGCAGAAACGAAACCATTCTCTGGATCGCCAACGGTGTCCCCACCCCGGTGCGCATCCTGCAACGCGAAGACGGCGAAGATCGCGTCGATCTGCGCCTGATCGAATACCAAGGAGTCTGAGCATGAATACCCTGACCCGCCCCCTCACCTGGATCGCAGCCGCTGCCCTGACCGTGGCCAGCCTGCCGGCCATGGCGCTGGAACCGTTCAAGGCGGATTACCTGGCCAGCTACATGGGCATGCAGGCCAACGGCACCATGACCCTGGCCAGCGAAGGCAGCAACAAATGGCGCTACAGCCTGCAGGTGAAGAACCAGCTGGCCGACCTCAGCCAGAGTACCGTGTTCGAGGAGGTGCGTGGCCAACTGCGCCCGCTCAGCAGCCAGGACCGTTCGGCGCTGCTGGTGAAGAAGCGCAACGTGCAGGCCAACTACAACTGGACCAGCAACCAGGCCACCTGGACCGGTGACATCAAGCCGGATCGCGCTGGCCCGATTGCGCTGAAAGCCGGTGACATGGACGCGCTGCTGATCAATCTGGCGATCGCCCGTGACCTGGCCGCCGGCAAGCCGCTGACCTATCGCATGGTCGACGAAGGCCGCATCAAGAACATGACGTACCGTGTGATCGGCAAGGAATCGATCACCGTGGGCGGCAAGAGCTACGAGGCCACCAAGGTCTCGCGCGCCGACGGCAACAAGGAGCTGATCGCCTGGATCGTGCCGGAGTTCCCGGTGCCGGCGCGCATGCTGCAGCGTGAGAGCGGCCGCGATGCGCTGGACCTGACCATCAGGGCGATGAACTGACCAGCAATCCGGTAGTGCCGGCCGCTGGCCGGCATTTTCGCGATGCTCCACGAGGTTCATGGGGTTGCCGGCCAGCGGCCGGCACTACCGAAAAGAAACGCCCGCTTTCGCGGGCGTTTTCTTATTTCTTCGCTTCGGCCGGTTTCTCTTCGGCCGCCTTGAACTCGGTGCGGCAGTCCACACGGATCTGTTCACCGGTGCTGCGCCAGACGAAGGTGCGGCAATGACGGTTGCCGTCCTGGCTGTCGTTCACTGCAACCGCATAGAACGACTCGATGATTTCATCGCGCGAAACCGTGCCATCGCCGTTCCAGTCCATGTCCTTCTGCTCGATGCCCTGGGTGATGGCGATGTTGGCGTACCAGGCATAGCCCAGCCACGCCAGCACGATCAGCACCAGGGCCAGCAGCGCCTTGCGACGCGGGCTGAACTTGCCGCGCAGGATCATGGCACGCGCCGGATGGTGGCGCCGAGCGAAGACAGCTTCTCTTCGATGTTCTCGTAGCCACGATCAAGGTGGTAGATGCGGTCGATGGTGGTCTCGCCGCTGGCCATCAGGCCGGCCAGGATCAGCGAGGCCGAGGCGCGCAGGTCGGTGGCCATCACCGGTGCACCGCTCAGGTGTTCGCTGCCACGCACGATGGCGGTATGCCCTTCGACCTGGATGTCCGCGCCCAGGCGCAGCAGTTCGTTGACGTGCATGAAACGGTTCTCGAAGATCGTTTCGTTGATCACGCCCACGCCGTCGGCCACGCAGTTGAGCGCCATGAACTGCGCCTGCATGTCGGTCGGGAACGCCGGGTACGGCGCGGTGGTCAGGTTGACCGCCTTCGGCCGCTTGCCCTGCATGTCCAGGGTGATGGTGTCTTCGGTGGTCTCGATCGTCGCGCCGGCCTCGACCAGCTTGGACAGCACCGCGTCCATGGTGTTCGGGCGCGCACGATTGACCGTGACCTTGCCACCGGTCATCGCTGCGGCCACCAGGAAGGTGCCGGTCTCGATGCGGTCGGGCAGCACTTCGTGGCGGCCACCGGACAGGCGCTCGACGCCTTCGATCACCAGGCGGGCGGTGCCCAGGCCTTCGATCTTCGCGCCCAGCGCGATCAGGCAGTGCGCCAGATCGGTCACTTCCGGTTCCATCGCGCAGTTGTCGAGGATGGTGGTGCCTTCGGCCAGCACCGCGCCCATCAGCACGTTCTCGGTGCCGGTGACGCTGACCATGTCGAAGGTGAAGTGGCCCCCCTTCAGGCGCTTGGCGGTGGCCTTGATGAAGCCGTTCTCGACCACGATCTCGGCACCCAGGGCCTGCAGGCCCTTGATGTGCTGGTCGACCGGACGCGAACCGATCGCGCAGCCGCCCGGCAGCGATACTTCCGCCGCGCCGAAGCGGGCCAGCAGCGGGCCCAGCACCAGGATCGAGGCGCGCATGGTCTTGACCAGCTCGTACGGGGCCACGTGCTGGTTGACCGAACGCGGATCAACCACGATCGCACTGCCACGCGACAGCGTGCCCTGGTCGATGGTGACCTTGGCGCCCAGCTCGCCCAGCAGCTTCACCGTGGTGACCACGTCGTGCAGGTGCGGCACGTTGGTGATCTCCACCGGCGCATCGGCCAGCAGGGTCGCGCAGAGAATGGGGAGGACGGCGTTCTTGGCGCCGGAGATACTCACTTCACCGTGCAGCGCAGCGCCGCCGGTCACAACGATCTTGGCCATGTATTCGGGATCTTCTGCGGTTCAGCCGGCTTCGGCCGGGGTCACGGTTTTCAGCGCCAGCGCGTGGATCGCGCCGCCCATCAGGTCGCCCAGCGTGGCATACACCATGCGGTGGCGGGCCAGCGGCATCTTGCCGGCAAAGGCCTCGCAGACCACGGTCGCTTCGAAATGCACGCCATCGTCGCCCTGCACGTCGGCGCGGGCGCCGGGCAGGCCGGTTTCGATCAGATTGCGGATGGTGTCGGCGTCCAACGGGCTTTCCTAATAAAATGTACGTCCATTCTACTTCCGCTGCGTGGCGTCCGCATGGCCGAATCCCTGTTGCCCCCCCGTTCCGTCGACCCTGCCGGCCTGGTCGCCAGTGGCCGCCGCGTGTTCGAGATCGAACGGCAGGCGCTGGATGCCGTGGCCGACCGCCTCGGCGAGGCCTTCCAGCAGGCCTGCCAGGCGATTCTGGCCAGCCGCGGGCGCGTGGTCGCCACCGGCATGGGCAAGTCCGGCCACATCGCCCGCAAGATCGCCGCCACCCTGGCCTCCACGGGTACGCCGGCGTTCTACGTGCACCCTGGCGAGGCCGGTCATGGCGACCTCGGCATGATCACCGAGGACGACGTGGTACTGGCCCTGTCCTATTCGGGCGAGTCGGACGAGGTGCTGATGCTGCTGCCGGTGCTCAAGCGCCAGGGCAACGTGCTGATTTCCATGACCGGCCGCCCGCAGTCCAGCCTGGGCACCGCCGCTGACATCCATCTGGACGTCAGCGTACCGGCCGAGGCCTGCCCGCTGGCGCTGGCCCCGACCTCCAGCACCACCGCCTCGCTGGCGATGGGCGATGCGCTGGCGGTGGCCCTGCTCGACGCACGCGGCTTCACCGCCGACGATTTCGCCCGTTCACACCCGGCCGGCAGCCTCGGCCGCCGCCTGCTGCTGCACATCACCGACGTGATGCACACCGGCGACGACCTGCCCAGCGTCGGCGCCGACGCCAGCCTCAGCGAAGCGCTGATGGAAATGAGCCGCAAACGGCTGGGCATGACCGCCGTGGTCGATGCCGGCGGCGTGCTGATCGGCCTGTTCACCGACGGCGACCTGCGCCGTGCGCTGGACAGCGCGCTGGACGTGCGCACCGCCAAGATCGCAGATGTGATGACGCGCAACCCGCGCACCATCGGTGCCGACCAGCTGGCGGTCGAGGCGGCCCGGCTGATGGAGACCCACAAGATCACCGGCCTGATCGTGGTCGATGGCCAGGGCCGTGCGGTCGGCGCCCTGAACATTCATGACCTGTTGCGGGCCCGGGTGGTTTAACCGACAGTCCGTAGACCCCATTCAGTCTGTAACGCCGCACCTGCCCCCAACGAGCCTGCCGCCCTGATGCCCTGGTCCCCCCTGCCCGCCTTCCCCGCCCACCTGCATGCCGCCGCGGCCCGTATCCGCCTGGCCTGCTTCGACGTGGACGGCACCCTCACCGACGGTCGGCTGTACTACGACAAGGACGGCAACGAGAGCAAGGCGTACTTCGTGCAGGATGGCCTGGGCCTGAAACTGCTGCAGCAGCACGGTATCCACCCCGTGCTGATCACCGCGCGCAACAGCCAGTCCGCGCTCAAGCGCGGCGCCGACCTCGGCATCGATACCCAGATCGCCGTGGGCGACAAGCTGGCCAGCGTACAGGCGCTGTGCGCGCAGCATGGCATCGGCCTGGAACAGGTGGCCTTCATGGGCGATGACCTGCCCGACCTGGCGCCACTGGGCGCGGTCGGCCTGGCGGTGGCCCCGGCCAACGCCCATCCGTGGATCGCAGAACGCGTGCATTGGCAGACCCGCACCGATGGTGGGCGTGGCGCCGCGCGCGAGCTGTGCGACATCCTGCTGGCCGCGCAGGGGCATGTCGACGCCGTACTGGCGAGGTTCGGCGCATGAACCTGCCCACTCTCAACTGGCGCACCGTGCTCGGCATCGGCCTGCTGCTGGCCGCCCTGCTGAGCAGCTGGGCGGCGCTGCGCAACCGTGACAGGGGTCCGGCCAGTGGCGGCCAGGAAGTCGGCGTGGATTACATCCTGCATGACTTCCAGATCGTCGCCCTGGATGAGCATGGCAAGGAATCGACCACGCTGCGTGCGCCGCTGCTGGAGCGCCAGCGCGGTGACCAGACCATCAACATCGCCACGCCGCTGTTCGAGATGCCGGACAAGGATGGCAAACACTGGACCCTGCGTGCCGAGACCGGCTGGCTCAGCGCCAAGGGCGACGAGATGAAGCTGCGCGGCAATGTCGCCGGCGACAGCCCGGTCGGCCCCGGCACGGTGCCGACCACCTTCCGCACCGACCATCTGGACGTGTTCCCGAAGGAAAGCCGCGCCCGCACCGACGCCCTGGTAACCATGACCCGCCCAGGCATGGAACAGTCCGGCGTCGGCTTCGAAGTGGATTCGAAGAACAACACGTATCATTTCCTCAGCCAGTCCAAGGGCCGCTACACGCCCAAACGCTGATTCCGCCGCCAGCCTGCGACGTCTCCGGACAGGCGCAAGGCCGGCAGCCCCACCCGCCCGCCCCCGGTCCACCCGGGAGGCCCCCACCGGTAGAACGGACCCCGATGAAGATTCCCTTTGCCGCCGTACTCGCGCTTGGTCTTCTTGTCCCCAGCGCCGCCTTCGCCAAGTCCACCGACCGCAACGAAGACATGCACATCGATTCCGGCGCCCAGTCGGGCATGCTCACCGGCGACGGCAAGACCGTGCTGTCGCAGGGCGTGATCATCACCCAGGGCACGCTGGACCTGCGCTCGTCCGAGGCCGAGATCTACCTCAAGGACGGCGAAGCGGTGCGTGTGGTGTTCACCGGCAAGCAGGCCAAGATGAAGCAGCAGCTCGATGACGGCACCTGGATGGATGCCCTGGCCGACCGCATCGACTACGACATCAAGACCGAGATCATCACCCTGACCGGCAACTACAAGGTCACCAGCGCGCGCGGCACCAATGCCGGCCAGCGCATGGTCTACAACACCCGCACCGGCGAAATGAACTCCGGTGGCGACGGCAGCCGCGTGCGCACCGTCATCCCGCCGAAGAACAAGACCCCGGCCGCGCCGGCGGCACAGCCCAAGGCCGCCACGCCGGCACAGCCGGCCGGGAGCAGGAAGTAATGCTCGTCGCCAAGGGCCTGCGCAAGAAGTACAAGCAACGCGAAGTCGTCAAGGACTTCGGGCTGACCCTCGACGCCGGTGAAGTGGTCGGCCTGCTCGGCCCCAACGGCGCCGGCAAGACCACCTGCTTCTACATGATCGTCGGCCTGGTTGCAGCTGACGCCGGCAGCATCGTGCTCGATGGCAAGGACATCACCGGCGACCCGATGTATACCCGCGCCAAACAGGGCGTGGGCTATCTGCCGCAGGAACCGTCGGTGTTCCGCAAGCTGACCGTGGCCGACAACATCCGCCTGGTGCTGGAACTGCGCGAGGACCTTGATTCGAAGGGCCGCGAGCGCGAATTGAACAGCCTGCTCGACGAACTGCAGCTGGGCCACGTCGCCGACCAGCTCGGCGCCAGCCTGTCCGGTGGCGAACGTCGTCGCTGCGAGATCGCCCGTGCCCTGGCCGCGCAGCCACGCCTGATCCTGCTCGACGAACCGTTCGCCGGTGTCGACCCGATTTCGGTCGGCGAGATCCAGCGCATCGTCACCCATCTCAAGCAGCGTGGCATCGGCGTGCTGATCACCGACCACAACGTGCGTGAGACCTTGGGTATCTGCGACCGCGCGTATATCCTCGCCGAGGGCAGCGTGCTGGCCCAGGGTTCGCCGGAAGCGATCCTGGACAACGCCGATGTACGTCGCGTCTACCTCGGGGATTCCTTCAAGCTGTGAAGCAGTCGCCGGGTCCCTTTCCTTCCTTTCGGCACAGGCATGAAGACTCGGCTGCAGACATCGTTGGGACAGCAGCTGGTGCTCACGCCCCAGTTGCAGCAAGCGATCAAGCTGCTGCAGATGTCCACCACCGAGCTGGAGCTGGAAATCGCCCAGGCGGTGGAAAGCAATCCACTGCTGGACTGGGCCGACAGCAGTGACAGCAGCAGCGCCGCCAACGAAACCGGCGATGGCAACGACAGCGACGCCCCCGCAGAACGCACCGATGCCGGTGACGACTGGGCACCGGCCGAACTCGACTGGAGCGCGGCCGGCAGCGGCGGCAGCTTCGACGATGACGACGACAACGGCAGCGCTGCCGAGCGCGTAGCCGAAACCGAAACACTGGCCGACCATCTGCTGTGGCAGCTGCATCTGTCGCATCTGTCCTCGCGTGATCGCAGCATCGGTGCCGCACTGATCGATGCACTGGACGACGACGGTTACCTGCGCGAGCCGCTGGCCACCATCGCCGAAACCCTGCTGCCGGCCATCCATGCCGACCAGGACGAGATCCTCGCCGTGCTGCATCGCATCCAGCGTTTCGATCCGGTGGGTGTGGCTGCACGCACGCTGGGCGAATGCCTGCTGCTGCAGCTGGATGTGCTGGCCAGCGACACGCCCGGCCTGATCCTGGCGCGACAGATTGCCGCAGGCCCCTTGGAACGGTTGCCGCGCAGCGGCGTCGCCGGGCTTGCCCATGAGTTGAAGCAGCCGCTGGACGAGGTCGAGACTGCTGTCGCGCTGCTGCGCTCGCTGGACCCGCGCCCGGGCACGCAGATCGCGCCGCTGTCGCAGGACACCTATGTGGTGCCGGACGTGGTGGTGTGGCGGCAGAACGGCGTGTGGCGCGCTGCGCTGGCCGCGCATGCCGGGCCGAAGGTGGTGATCCACCGCGGCTACGAACAGCTGATCCGACGCTGTGGCGACGCCGATGCCGGCTACCTGCGTGCCCAGCTGCAGGAAGCACGCTGGCTGCTGAAAGGGCTGCAGCAGCGTGGCGAAACGCTGCTGCGCGTCGTGCGCAGCCTGATCCTGCAGCAGGCCGGCTTCCTCGAATTCGGCGAGCAGGCGCTGCGTCCACTGACCCTGCGCGAGGTCGCCGCCGAGCTCGGCCTGCACGAATCCACGGTCTCGCGCGCGATCGCCCGCAAGCACGTGCGTACCCCGCGAGGCACCCTGCCGCTGCGCGCCTTCTTCGCCTCGGGCATCGATACCGAGGGCGGTGGCGAGGCGTCCAGCACTGCCATCCAGGCGATGATCCGGCGCCTGATCGACGACGAGAACCCGCGCAAGCCGCTTTCTGACGCCAAGCTGGCTGACCTGCTCAAATCGTCGGGAATTCCAGTAGCGCGACGCACCGTGGCGAAGTATCGTGAAGCCATGAACATTTCCGCCTCGCACGAAAGGGTCAGAATCGCTTGACGCGCCGCCGCGCCCGGCGGAGAGGTTCATTGGCACATCCGAACACAGGAGAAACCCGATGCGCATCGAAACGTTTGGCAAAGATGTCGAAGTCACCCCGGCCCTGCAGTCCTATGTAGAGGAGAAGCTGGCCCGGATCGGAAAACACTTCGACCAGCACTGCGAAGCGCGGGTGACCCTCAAGCTGCAGAAGACCGAACACCACGTCGACGCCAGCCTCAACATTCCCGGCCAGACCCTGCACGCCGAGGCCAATGCCCAGACCATGTATGCCGCGATCGACCTGCTTGCGGACAAGCTTGACCGTCTGGTGATCAAGCACAAGGAGAAAAAACAGCAGCACGCACCGCTGCCGGTGGGCGACAATGGTGGCTGATCGCCACCGTTCCCCGCAGACATGCCCCTGACTGACCTCCTGGCGGCCGTGCAGACCCAGCTCTGCACGGCTACCGACCGCGACAGCGTCCTGCAGGCCGCCGCCGGGTTGCTGGCCTGCCGCCAGGCCAACGCCGAACAGATCTATCTGAACCTGTGCCAGCGCGAAGCGCTGGGCAGCACCGCGATTGGTCACGGCATCGCCATTCCCCACGGCCGCGCGCCAACCCTGGACCGCCCCCGCGGCGCCCTGCTGCGGTTGGCCACCCCGGTCGATTTCGGTGGCGACGAGCCGGTGGACCTGGTGTTCGCCATGGCCGTCCCCGCCCACTACACCCACCAGCACCTGATGCTGCTGTCCGAGCTGGCCGAGCTGTTCTCGGCGCCGGACATCCGCCAGGCCCTGCGCGAAGCGGGCGATGCCCGGGCGCTGCGCGAGGCGCTGGACATGACCCCACCTGCGAGTGCCGCATGAATACCAGCATCACCGCCCGTGAACTGTTCGAACAGCAGCGCGAGCGGCTGGGGCTGCGCTGGGCTGCCGGCAAGTCCGGCGAGAAGCGCGAGCTGGAGGCCGGCAACACGGTCTCGCGGCGCCCCTCGCTGGCCGGCTACCTCAACGCCATCTATCCCAACAAGGTGCAGATCCTGGGCACCGAGGAACTGTCCTGGCTGGATGCACTGGAACCGCGCCAGCGCTGGGAAACCATCGAAAAGATCATGCAGTCGCACCCGCTGGCGCTGGTGCTGACCCGCAACCAGGCCTGCCCGGAAGACCTGCGCGCGGCGGCTGACGAATCCGGCACGCCGCTGTGGCTGTCGCCCAAGCGCGGCCACGAACTGCTCAACCACCTGTCCTACCACCTGGCGCGCACGCTGGCGCCGCGGGTGATCCTGCATGGCGTGTTCATGGAGATCTACTCCATCGGCGTGCTGATCACCGGCGAGGCCGGGTCAGGCAAGAGCGAGCTGGCGCTGGAACTGCTCAGCCGCGGCCATCGCCTGGTGGCCGACGATGCCCCCGAATTCACCCAGATCGCCCCCGACGTGCTCGACGGCACCTGCCCCGAACTGTTGCAGGACCTGCTGGAAGTGCGCGGCCTGGGCGTGCTGAACGTGCGCGAGATGTTTGGCGACACGGCTGTAAAGAAGAACAAGTACCTTCGGCTGATCGTCCACCTGACCAAGCCGATGACCGAACCCACCCCGCATGGCTACGAGCGCCTGACCGGCGACTCGGGCACCCGCCATGTGCTGGACCTGGATGTTCCGCTGATCACCCTGCCGGTGATGCCTGGCCGCAACCTGGCCGTGCTGACCGAAGCCGCCACGCGCCTGCATATCCTGCGCACCAAGGGGATCGACCCGGCGGCGATGTTCATCGCCCGCCACAGCAATCTGCTGGAACGGCGAACGCCCTGACTTCCCTGCCCTTCGAAGAGCCTGTCCATGAGCACCGCAACCCCCTCCGCCCCGACCCTGATCATCGTCAGCGGCCTGTCCGGCTCGGGTAAATCCGTCGCCCTGAAGACCTTCGAGGATCAGGACTACTACTGCTCGGACAACCTGCCGATCCACCTGCTGCCCGACTTCGTGCGCAGCCTGCTGGCCAACCACGACGGCAGCGCACCGCGCCGGCTGGCGGTAGGCATCGACGTGCGTGGCCAGTCCGACCTGAGCCAGCTGGGCAACTGGCGGCAGCTGGCCACCGATGCCGGCGTGGAAGTGAAGGTGCTGTTCTTCGAAGCCAGCGACGAAGCGGTGCTCAAGCGCTATGCCGACACCCGCCGTCGCCACCCGTTGAGCCAGCTGGGCCTGTCACTGCCCGAAGCGATCGCCCGCGAGCGCGAGCTGACCGCGCCGCTGCGCCGAGAGGCCGATGCGGTCATCGATACCAGCAACCTCAACGTGCATCAACTGCGGCGGCGGATCATCACCGAGTTCGCGATGGACCATGCCACCGGCCTGTCGCTGCTGTTCGAATCCTTCGCCTACAAGCGCGGTGTGCCGGCCGAGGCGGACTTCGTGTTCGACGCCCGCGTGCTGCCCAATCCGCACTGGGACCCGGACCTGCGCGCGCTGAGTGGCCGCGAACCGGGCGTGCGTGATTACCTGGAAGCGCAGCCGGACGTGCAGCGCTACCTGACCCAGCTGATGGATTTCCTCGATACCTGGCTGCCGAAACTGGGCGACGGCACCCGCAGCTACGTGACCGTGGCATTCGGCTGCACCGGCGGCAAGCATCGCTCGGTGTTCCTGGCCGAGCGCATGGCCCGGCATGCCCGCGAGATGGGCTGGGAAGACGTGGCCACGTACCACCGCGAACAGGATTGAGGGGGCGGCCGGGCTGCGCCCGGCACCCGCTGGTAGTGCCGGCCGCTGGCCGGCAACAGCAACAGCAAAAGCGGCTTCCGTGGGATGGCGGTGCGGTGTGGGTAGGCAGGACACGCCGTAAACCCGTCCCTGGGGGCTCGATGGCGCCATCCATGGCGCCAACGGTCCTGCCCACCCACACCGCCCCCCCCTCTGACAGATTCCGTGTGCTGTTGGTGGGTGTCGACCTTGGTCGACACAGTAGATCCACGCCATGCGTGGATGAATCCCGGTCAGGCATCGAAAAACGGATGGGGTCGGATCCCTTTTCCAGGGGAAAAGGGCTCTGACCCCGATAACGCTGAATACGGGACACAGTGCCCCTCATCTGCTGCTATCGCCGATTCACCTTGACCTGTTAACGTGCAGTAATGACCTGTGGCATTCTCCTCGTAACACATCCCGGGGTCGGGACCGCCCTGCTTGACGTGGCGACCCGGCTCCTGCGGCAGTTGCCGCTGAAAACCGAAGCTTTCGAAGTACCGTTCGACGCAGACCTGGACGCCCTGCTCCCGCTCGCCTCGGCCGCCCTGCGGCGGGTCGATGGGGGGGATGGCGTGCTGATCCTGACCGACCTGTACGGCGCCAGCCCCGCCAACCTTGCCGGGCAGCTGGCCCGTCTGGGGACCCCGGTTCGCCGGGTGTCGGCGCTGAGCCTGCCGATGTTGCTGCGGGTGATGAATTATCCGGAACAGGGACTGGATCAACTGCCCGCCACAGCCGCGGCGGGTACCCGTAATGGAGCGATAGTCGACGATGCTTGAACGAGAACTCACCGTCAGCAACCGCCTGGGCCTGCATGCCCGGGCCACCGCCAAGCTGGTGCAGACCCTGGCGCCGTTCCGCTGCAACGTGACCATGGCCGCCAAAGGCCGTGAGATCAACGCCAAGAGCATCATGGGCGTGATGCTGCTGGCCGCTGGCCAGGGCACTCCGGTCACGGTGCGTATCAACGGCGAGGACGAAGCTGCCGCGATGGAGGCGGTGGTCGGCCTGTTCGAACGCCGCTTCGACGAGGACAACTGAGCGTGCCACGCGCACGCGCCGGGCAGCTCGGTTCCGGCCAGCGGCCGGTACAGCTGCTGGCCGGTCATGGAGCGGCCCGTGGTACTGCAATGGGCCGGGCGCGGGTGCGCCTGCCGCATGCGCTGGAAGTCGCCGAACAGCGTGTCGCCACCAACCAGGTCGAGGCCGAGCTGGCCCGCCTGCACCGCGCGGTGGATGCCGCGCGCACGGAAATGCATGAGCTGCGCCAGCGCCTGCAGGGTGCCCTGAACCAGGAAGTGGGCGAGTTCCTCGACCTGCATGCCCTGCTGCTGGATGACCCCGAACTACTGTTCGGGCTGGACGAACTGATCCGCAGCGGTCCCTACAGCGCCGGCTATGCGCTGCGCCTGCAGCGTGACCGCCTGGCCAAGGTCTTCGATGGCATGGACGATGCCTACCTGAAGAGCCGCATGGACGACCTCGACCATGTGATCGGCCGTATCCACGCCTTCCTGCAGCCCGAACGCCCGCCGGTGGTGAAGGGTCTGGCCGGTGAAATCCTGGTCTGCGACAACATCGCTCCGTCCGAACTGGCGCAGCTGCAGGCGCAGGGCGTGGTCGGCATCGTCACCGCCGCCGGCAGCGCGCTGTCGCACAGCGCGATCCTGGCCCGCAGCCTGCACCTGCCACTGATCGTCAACGTGCCGCAGCTGCTCAGCCGCATCGCCGATGGCGACGTGCTGATCATCGACGGCGCCGACGGCAGCATCACCGCCAACCCGCAGGCCGACAACCTGCGTGACTACCGCGTCCGACTGAAAGAGCACGCGCGCGAGCAGCGCGAACTCGGCCGCCTGCGCAGCAAACCCAGCCGTACCCGCGACCAGGTCGACATCGCCCTGCTGGCAAATGCCGAATCGCTGGAAGACGTCACCCAGGCGCATGCGCTGGGCGCGCAGGGACTGGGCCTGTACCGCACCGAATTCCTGTTCCTGCAGCGCAACGAGCTGCCGGACGAAGAAGAACAGTTCCAGACCTACCGCGATGCCGCGTTGGGCATGAGCGGGCGACCGGTCACCATCCGCACGCTCGACCTGGGCGCGGACAAGGCCGACCGCACCGGCCTGACCCTGAGCAATGAAGAGAACCCGGCCCTGGGACTGCGCGGGGTGCGCCTGTCGCTGGCGCGGCCGAAGGTGGCCGACACCCAGCTGCGCGCGATCCTGCGGGCCTCGGCCTACGGCAAGCTGCGCGTGCTGGTGCCGATGGTCAGCACCCGCGAGGAACTGCTGGCGGTGCGCCGGCGCATGCTCAAGCTGACCGAACAGCTGCGCAGCGAAGGTCACATGGTGTCCGATCATGTGCCGCTGGGTGCGATGATCGAGGTGCCCGCTGCGGCGTTGGCACTGGAAAGCTTCATCGACCTGGTCGACTTCCTGTCGATCGGCACCAACGACCTGGTGCAGTACCTGCTGGCGGCCGACCGCAACAACGAGGCGCTGGGCGAGCTGTACTCGCCACTGCACCCGGCGGTGCTGCGGCTGCTGCAGATGGTGATCGAGACCGGCGCGCGCCACCGCATCCCGGTGGCGGTCTGCGGCGAGATGGCCGGCGATGCGCGGATGACCCCGCTGCTGCTGGCGCTGGGCCTGGCCGAGTTCAGCCTGCACCCTGGCACTCTGCTGGAGGTGCGACGCGCGATCCGCGAGGCCGACCTGTCGGTGCTGCGCGCACGTGCCCCGAAGCTGCTGGCCGCGCGCGACCGCCGCGCCATCGAGCGCTGGCTGGCGCTGGTGGCCGATACGCTCTGAGCACCAAGGGTATGCCGGCCGCTGGCCGGCAACCTCATGGGCTTCGATGGGGACGATTGCCGGCCAGCGGCCGGCACTACCACCACCCGGCGGCTATGCGCTGAAACATCCCCTTGCGATAATGACGCGCTGAACACCCCTGTTGCCGCATCCTTGCCGGGATCGCGGCTTTTCTTATCCCGCGGGAGCTGCGATGGCTGAAGCTGTACGCCACGACAAGACTGCGCGCCAACTGCGGATGTTGTCCGATGCACTGGACAGCGGTCGGCTGGGCCCGGTGCGTCGCCTGGTCAACACCCTGGCCCCGGCCGAGATCGGCAACCTGCTTGAATCGCTGCCGCCGGGCAAGCGTGCCATCGTGTGGGGCCTGGTCGACCCGGAAGACGACGGCGAAGTGCTGGTCCACGTCGGCGAGGAAGTGCGCGAAAGCCTGCTGGCCGACATGGACCCGGACGAGATCATCGCCGCGGTCGAAGACCTGGACATCGACGATCTGGCCGACCTGGTCGAAGACCTGCCGGATACGGTCATCGACGAGGTCCTCAAGTCGATGGACCGCGAGAACCGCGAGCGCCTGGAACAGGTGCTGTCCTATCCCGAGGACAGCGCTGGCCGCCTGATGAACCCGGACGTGGTGACCGTGCGCGCCGACGTCAACGTCGACGTGGTGCTGCGTTACCTGCGCCTGCGCGGCGAACTGCCTGACCACACCGACCACCTGTTCGTGGTCAGTCGGCGCCACCAGTACCTCGGCCGGGTGTCGCTGGCGGCACTGGTGACCCACGAGGACACCACCCCGATCAACCGCCTGATCGACGACGAGCAGCCGGCCATCGACGTCGGCGAGAGCGACCAGGAGGTCGCCCGCCAGTTCTCCGACCATGACTGGATCTCCGCGCCGGTGGTGGACGACAACAACATCCTGATCGGCCGCATCACCATCGATGACGTGGTCGACATCATCCGTGGCCAGGCAGAGCACCAGGCGCTGGGCGCCGCCGGTCTGGACGAGGACGAGGACCTGTTCAGCCCTGTCTGGCGCGCCATGCGCCGCCGCCTGATGTGGCTGTCGGTGAACCTGTGCACTGCGTTCCTGGCCTCCAGCGTGGTCGGCCACTTCGAGGGCACCATCGACAAGCTGGTGGCGCTGGCCGTGCTGATGCCGATCGTGGCGGGCCTGGGTGGCAATGCCGGCACCCAGGTGCTGGCGCTGATGGTGCGCGGCCTGGCGCTGGGCCAGGTAGGCGCATCCAACGCCCGCACGCTGCTGTGGAAGGAAGTCCGGGTCGCCTTGTTGAACGGCGTGATGCTGGGTTCCGTGCTGGGGCTGATCGTGCTGGCCTGGTTCCACTCGCCCGGGCTGTCGGCGGTGATCGCCATCGCGCTGACCTGCAACCTGCTGTTCGCTGCGCTGGCTGGCGTACTGGTGCCACTGACCCTGAAGCGCTTCGGCTTCGATCCGGCGCTGGCCAGCGGCATCTTCCTCACCGCCGTGACCGACTCGATGGGCTTCTTCACCTTCCTCGGCCTGGCCACGCTGGTGCTGCTGCACTGAACCCTGCAGGGTCGGATCCCCGCCACGCGGGGCTCTGGCCCGATCCCAACTGGAACACCCATGGCAACAACGATAGAAAACTACTTCCAGCCCGGCTGGCGCGACCAGCAGCACACCTGCCCGGCCTGCGAATGGAAGGGCTGCTCGCGCGCCATGGTGATGGAACTGGACGAAGACGCCACCGAGTACGACTGCCCGGTCTGCGAGAACCCGCTGCTGGTGGTGCTGCATCCGGACATGGCGCAGGTGCAGGCGGCTGCCGCCGAAGGCAATACCGAAGCACAGGAGCAGTTGGACATCATCGCCAGCTTCCCGCGCCCGGAGTGACGCAGCGCATGATGCCAGGCTGATCGCGGCGGACTACGATGCAGACGATCCTGCCGCTACAGGAAAGCCCATGGTCCGTTCGCTGTCGCGCTGGCTGCCACTGCTGGCCGTTCTGATGATGACCGCCTGCACATCGCTTCCAGACAGCGCGCGCGGGCGCTTCGAAGCCCGCGCGGTGAAGGTGGAGGGGGAGACCGCCTACTACCAGGTGTTCATTCCGGCCGGCGTGCAGACCGCCGCTCCCACCCACCTCCCGGTCATCCTGTTCCTGCACGGCTCCGGCGAACGCGGCGGCGACGGCATCAAGCAGACGTATTCGGGGCTGGGCCCCTATCTGCGTGAGCACTCCGACTTTCCGGCGCTGGTCGTCTTCCCGCAGGTGGCGAAGCATTCGGAATGGAGCGGCCGCAACAATCGCATGGCCGTGGCCGCGCTGGACGCGACGATCGCCGAATTCGGTGCCGACCCGACGCGGCAGTACCTGACCGGCATGTCGATGGGCGGCTATGGCAGCTGGAACATCGCGCTGGATGACCCGCACCGCTTTGCCGCGATCGTGCCGGTATGCGGTGCCGTGCTGGCACCGCGCGCGAAGCGGCCGACCCTGTTCGTCGAGCAGGTTGCCCAGGAAACCGATCCGTATGCCGTGATCGCGCAGCGCCTGCGGCACACGCCGATCTGGATCTTCCACGGTGCACTGGACGACGTGGTGCCACCGGACGACGACCGCAGGCTGCACTTCGCATTCCAGAGCGCCAACGCACGCGATGTGCGCTACACCGAGTACCCGGAAGGCAACCATAACGCCTGGGACGCTACCTACGCCGATCCGGCGATGTGGGCGTGGCTGTTCGCGCAGAAGCGCTGAGCCGCAGCTCCTGCTGGGAAACATCTGTTGGTGGATGCCTACCGTTGGTCGGCTTGGGTATTGGTGGGTGCCGACCGTTGGTCGGCTTGGGTATTGGTGGGTGCCGACCGTTGGTCGGCACTATCTCTCCGCTTCGGGATAATCCATTGCTTGGTACCTCCCATCGATCTCCCATCGGCACCAGGCATACGGATACTCTCCCACGCAGCTCGCCAAGTTCGCCCTGACCGGGTTGGCGACGATGTACATCGCATGGCGAAACAGTGATTCTTCAGAACGAATGGCGTGATCGTGATAGCTCGATTGCCAGAATCGTCCTGATCTGCCGAGCATGCGGTTTATCAGCAATGCACTGCTCGATTTGAAGCGCCGCATGACGTAATCCAGCGAGAACGCGCGGAGCTCCACAAGCCAATGGATGTGGTCCGGCATGACTACATAGGCAAGTGAGTACGTCAGGCCTTCAGTATCAAGGCGACGGACCACGTCCATCACCAACTGCGCCGCTGTGGCATCGTCGAAGTAGCGTCGACGCCCCTGGGTGACGGTCGTCAGGATGTAGGATTGCCCGATCCGGGAATGGCGGCCAAGTCTCAGGCGTGCGCGGTTCATCGGCACAAGCGTGTGCCTGCTGACCGCGTTCTTCTATCGGGCAACCCCATCAGTCCAGGTAGGCCCGTAGCTATTCAATGTCTGAGCCCGGCACTTCACGGGACTGATGGTCCTGTGCCGACCAACGGTCGGCACCCACCCAGACAGTTCAAGGTGAATCCTATTTGTGCCGACCAACGGTCGGCACCCACCCAGATTGTTCAAGGTGAATCCTATTTGTGCCGACCAACGGTCGGCACCCACCAGGGCAATCAGCCCAGCAGGGTTTCCAGCACGGCCATGCGCACGGCGACGCCGTTGGCAACCTGGCGCAGCACCCACGACTGCGGGCCGTCGGCCACCTCGTCGGTCACTTCCACACCACGGTTGATCGGGCCCGGATGCAGCACCGCGGCATCCTTGCCGGCGCGGGCCAGGCGCTCGTTGGTCAGGCCGTACTGGGCGTGGTACTGCTCCAGCGACGGCACCAGGCCTTCTTCCATGCGCTCGCGCTGCAGGCGCAGCATCATCAGCGCGTCGACGCCTTCCAGCATCGCGTCGAAATCATCGCCGACCACGCAGCCCTTCAGGGTCTCGTCGTCCGGCAGCAGCGACTGCGGGCCGCACACGCGGATCTCGCCCACGCCCAGCGTACGCAGCGCATGCAGGTCGGTGCGGGCTACGCGCGAGTGCTTCACGTCGCCGACGATCACCACCTTCATCTTCGAGAAATCCGGGCCCTTGGCCTGGCGCAGGGTCAGCATGTCCAGCAGGCCCTGGGTCGGGTGCGCGCTGCGGCCGTCACCGGCGTTGATCAGTGCAGTGCCCTCGCCCGCCGCTTCGGCCAGTGCGGCCACGGCGCCATCATCCGGGTGGCGCACCACGAAGCCGCGCACGCCCATCGCTTCCAGGTTGCGCAGCGTGTCGCAGGCGGTTTCGCCCTTGCGCGTGGACGAGGTCGAGGCATCGAAGTTCAGCACGTCGGCGCCCAGGCGCTGCGCAGCCAGCTGGAACGAGCTGCGGGTGCGCGTGGACGGTTCGAAGAACAGCGTGCACACCGCCGAACCGGCCAGCACGTGGCGCTTGTTGCCGACACGACCGACCGCCGCGTCGCGGATCTGCCCTGCCCGGTCAAGCAGCTGCAGCAGGGTGTCGCGCGGAAGGCCTTCGAGGGTCAGCAGGTGGCGCAGGCGGCCGGAGGCATCGAGTTGCTGGGCAGTCATGGCGGTGTCGGGCAGTCAGGGAATGGGGGTGGCGTCGTCCGGCGACGACAGCCAGCGGTCGATGATCACCGCCGCGGCCACGGCATCGAGGGCGGCCGCATCACGGCGGCGCTTGCGCCCTTCGGCGCGCTCGACAGCGAAGCGGCGTGCGGCCTCGACCGAGCTGGAACGCTCGTCGATCATCACCACCGGCAGTTTGAAACGTTCCCGCAGCTGGCGGGCGAAGCCCTGCGCACGCTTGCGGTTGGGCTGGTCCTGGCCGTCCAGGGTCAGCGGGTCGCCGACCACCAGGCCGTCGGGCTTCCATTCCTTGAGCAGGCGTTCGATCGCGGTCCAGTCCGGGCCGTTGCCGTGCACATCGACCACCGCCACCGCACGCGCATGCGCAGCGAAGGCACTGCCGATGGCCACGCCGATACGCCGCGAGCCGACATCGAAACCCAGAACGGTGCCGTCACGGCGGATGGCCGGGGCAGGAGAAACCGGTGCGGGCGCCGCCGGCTCAGACATGGCCGCTGTAGTCGGTCAGGCGGAACAGGTCCACGCCGATACGCGAAGCCGCGCCCTGCCAACGCTGCTCCAGCGGCAGCTGGAACACCAGCTCGGCATCGGCCGGCACGGTCAGCCAGCTGTTCTCGGACAGCTCGCTTTCCAGCTGCCCTGCGCCCCAACCGGCACAGCCGAGGGTGACCACGGCATTGGCCGGGCCTTCGCCGCGCGCCATCGCTTCGAGGATGTCGCGCGAAGTGGTCAGGTACAGGCCGTCGCCCACGGTCAGGCTGGAATCCCATGCGCGCGCGTCGTCATGGATGACGAAGCCGCGCTCGGGATGCACCGGGCCGCCGTTGAGCACCATGCGTGCCTGCAGGTCGCCATCACCGGTGGTGATGTCCATCTGTGCAAGCACTTCACCCAGCGTGTACTCGGAAGGCTGGTTGACCAGCACACCCATCGCCCCGTTCTCGTCGTGCTGGCAGATCAGCGCGACGCTGCGGGCAAAGGTCGCGTCGAGCAGCGACGGCAGCGCGACGAGCAGGTGATCGGCAAGGGAGGTCGGCGTTACAGGCATGGGCCCATTCTACCTGCTGGGGGCGGGATGGTCGCGCGATGGCGCGGAACAGCGATGGGCTAGGATGGTGCTTTGCCATGGAAGGTCATCGATGCAGTCTTCATCGCCCCTGACCCTGCCGGCACGCAGCGCCATCGTCCTGATCGCGCTGCTGCAGGGCCTGATGCTGTATGCCGCGCAGGAACTTTCCGATGCGTGGCCGTTCCGCGATATCGGCTGGCGCTACTGCTGGTACGCCTGGGTGCTGGCCATTCCCAGCGCGGTGGCGCTGAGCCTGGTCGAGCTGGGCCAGCGCCGCCTGTGGCTGCAGGCCGTGTTCGGCTCAGCGGTGGTATTGGCGCTGGCCGCCTGGGTTGGCTGGAACCTCAACGGCGAGACCGCGCTGGATTCGGGCGCGCTGCAGTTCCCGCTGACCCTGGGCATGGCCGTGGCGGTGTTCGTGGCCCTGCCCTGGTGGCAGTTCCAGCTGCAGCACGGGCATTGGCGCGCCAGCTATCCGGAGCTGTTCGAGCGCGCCTGGCAGAACGGTTTGACCCTGGCCCTCGCCGCACTGTTCACCGGGCTGACCTGGCTGCTGCTGTGGCTGTGGGCGGCGCTGTTCCAGCTGCTGGACGTGACCGTCTTCCGCGACCTGTTCCGGCAGGACGCGTTCATTGCGCTGGCCACCGGCAGCCTGGCCGGGTTCGGTGTGCTGATCGGGCGCACCCAGCACCGCGCGATCCAGATCACCCGCCAGGTGCTGTTCGCGATCTGCCGCGGGCTGCTGCCGCTGCTCTCGTTCATCGCCGTGCTGTTCGTGCTGAGCCTGCCGCTGACCGGGCTGGAACCGCTGTGGAAGACCCGTTCGGCCGCCAGCCTGCTGCTGGTGCTGTCGCTGCTGCTGGTGTTGTTCACCAATGCGGTCTACCAGCAGGGGGAAGACACCGCGCCCTACCCCCTGCTGCTGCGCCGGCTGGTTGAAGCCAGCCTGCTGGCGCTGCCGGTCTACGCCGCACTGGCGCTGTACGCACTGGGCCTGCGCGTGGTGCAGTACGGCTGGACCGTGGACCGGTTCTGGGCGGTGCTGATCGCGCTGGCCGTGGCCGGCTATGCCGTGGGCTACGCGCTGGCGGTGCTGCGCCGGCAGAGCCGCTGGCTGCAGACGCTGGAGCCGGTCAACCGTTGGATGTGCTGGGCGGTGCTGGCACTGGCATTGCTGGGCAACTCGCCGCTGCTGGACCCGGTGCGGCTGACCCTGTCCAGCCAGTTGGCACGGCTGCGTGCAGACCCGCCGGCGATCACCAGCAGCGACGTCAACGTGCTGCGCTTCGACCTCGGCCGCCGCGGCGTGCAGGCGCTGCGCGGACTGCAGGACGATCCGGCGACCCGCGCCGATGCCAACGCGCCGCAGGTGATCGCCGATGCGCTGGCACGCACCTCACGCTGGGACGGCGGCACCCGCCTGGACAAGGGCCCGCAGGATGTCGCCGCCCTGCAGCGCGCGCTGAAGCTGGCCAAGGGATCCAGCTCGCCACCGGACGATTGGTGGCAGGCGCTGGCCACCCGCGCGATCAATGGCGAATCGTGCGCCCAGAGCGAGCGCGACTGCCTGATCGTGCATCGCGACCTGGACGGCGATGGCACCGGCGAAGTGCTGCTGTGCGAGCTGTACACCCACCGTGGCCCGGACTGCGTGCTGTACGCACGTGGCAGGGATGCCCACTGGCGCCGGGCCGGTTCGCTGTTCGGCACCGTCAGCGGCCAGGCCGAGGCGATCAACCAGGCCCTGCGTGATGGCGAACTCACTCTCGAACCGCCGCGTTGGCCGATGCTGTCCATCGGCGGACGCCCCGCGGTGACCATCGATCCCGAACCCGAATCCAACGAGTCTTCTCCATGAGCGGTTACTGCCTCATCGCCCCGGGCCATCCGGTGCACGACTACTACCACGCCAACGAATACGGCTTCCCGCAGCGTGACGAGCGCGAGCTGTTCGAGCGGCTGGTGCTGGAGATCAACCAGGCCGGGCTGAGCTGGGAGACCATCCTGAAGAAGCGCGAGGGCTTCCGCTCGGCCTATGACGGCTTCGATGTGGATCGGGTTGCAGCCTACGCCGAGCAGGACATCGAACGGCTGCTGTCGGACGCGGGCATCATCCGCAACCGGCTGAAGGTGCTGGCGGCGATCCACAACGCGCAGGTGATCCAGCAGCTGCGGGCCAGCCACGGCAGCTTCGCGGGCTGGCTGGACGCGCACCATCCGCGCAGCAAGGCCGACTGGGTGAAGCTGTTCAAGAAGACCTTCCGCTTCACCGGCGGCGAGATCACCGGTGAGTTCCTGATGAGCCTGGGCTACCTGCCCGGTGCGCACGCCGAGGACTGCCCGGTGCACGCGCGGCTGCTGACGCTGTCGCCGCCGTGGTTGCAGGCCTCCCGGTAGTGGGGGGGGGGGGGCGGGCGCCCCCGGGGGCGGGCGGGGGGGGGGGGGGGCGGGCCGCCCGGCGCCCGCCACTACCGTTGAATCGTCACACGCCCATGTAACGGCCCGGGCGGTGGTTGAACATCAGCACCAGGCTGAGCACCACCGCGCCGATGGCCGAGTACAGCACCTTCGACGGCGACAACACGAAGAACGCGGCCACCATCAGGCAGGCGTCGTAGGACATCTGCACCTTGCCCGCGCTCCAGCCTCGGGTGCGCTGCAGGTACACCGCCAGGATGCCGATACCACCGAGGCTGGCACGGTGCCGGATGAAGAACAGGATGCCCAGGCCGGACAACGCACCACCGACGATCGCCGAATACAGCGGGTTGATGTGCGAGAAATCGATCCAGCGCGGCAACAGGTCGGTCAGCACGCCACAGGCGGTGACCGCAGCGAAGGTCTTCAGGGTGAATTCCCAGCCCATGCGCCGCAGCGCCACCCAGTAGAACGGCAGGTTGACCAGCACGAACACCAGGCCGAAGTTCCAGCCCATCGCGTAGTGCAGCAGGAACGCCATGCCGGCCATGCCGCCGATCATCAGCCCGCCCTTGGCGAAGATGGCCAGGCCCAGCGAGGCCACCATCGTGGCCAGCACCATGCCCTGCACGTCCTCGGCAATCGAGTGGCGCAGCGCTTTTTCGTCGGCGGTGGTGCCGGCACTGTCGGGCGGTGGGGTCAGCGGACCGGCGGTGACCAGGTGGCCGTCAGCGTCGTCGCACGGCGCGGAGCCATGGGCGGGAAGGGACATACGGGTGGGGGAACAGCAGGTGGGGAGCGATATTAGACACGATCTGCATGACAGTTGCAGATGAAATCGTTCAGCTGCGCTCGCCCATTCAGGTTATTTCGGAAGCGTCACCGGCAGCACGGCCAGCATGTCCTCGCCATCATCGTCCATGCCGGTCTCGACAAAACCGAAGCTGCCATAGAAGGCGCCCGCCACCGGATTGTGCGGGTTGTAGCAGATCTCGATCTCGGCCAGGCCGGGCGTATCCCGGATCTGCGCCAGCGCCAGTTCCAGCGCGCGGCGCCCGATGCCACGCCCCTGCCAGCGCTGATCGACCATGAAGCGCCAGATCGACGTCCGCTGCGGCGTCTCCGGCACCCACATGAAGAACCCGACCAGCTCGCCATCGGCCAGGATGGCACGGGTCTGGTAGCCGGGATGGAATGCTGCCTGCACCAGCGACCACGTATTGCCAGCGACGAAGTCCTGCTGCGCCTCGCTGACGTCGAGATCGCACACGGCTTCGTAGTTCTCGACGGTGATCGCGTCCAGCGTGACCTGCATGGGGGCGTCCTGCCTCGGGAAGGACGCCCAGTCTGCCCGACCCTGGAAACTGTGTGGACTGACCCCACACGACCGTTCAGCGCAGCGTTGCCTGCCTCATCCCTTCCCGGCCAGATGGTGCGCCACCAGCGCATTGGCGTGGCCATGGCCCAGCCCATGCGCGCTTTTAAGGAAGCTGACCAGCTCCATGTGTTTCAGGCCGGGCTGCTTCGCCAGCAGGCCGAACCAGTGCGCCACCGGCTGACCATAGGTCTTCTCGATGGAGGGAAAGTACGAGGCCGGGCCCTTGGGCTTGGTGTCAGTGCTCATGTGCAGCTCCCGTTGAAGTCACTCATTCGACGAATCACAGACGCAGAAATCGACAACCCCACACGTCCGTCCGACCCAGTGCCGACCAACGGTCTGCACCCACCAAAGCAGAATGCCGTTCCAACAGCTCGCGGGAAACTGTCGAAGGCGGGGTGGGTCCGGTTGAGGGGGCGTGAGCCGCATGGGCCCGAGGCATGCCTCGGGCGGGTTGGGCAGGACGCCCAACCCCGGTCTTGCCGTGTGCGCAGGACAGCGCACACGAGCAAGCGGCGACCGAGCCTACATGGACGTATTTACGGCGTTCCCCTCAACCGGACCCACCCCGCCATCCCACGGAATGCACGCATTTGACGTTGACGTTGCCTTGGCTTGAAGCAGGCGCCGGGCGCAGCCCGGCCGTATCATCCAATCATGCCCCGTGAAAACCTCAACGACCTGCAGGCCTTCGTCCACGTCGCCCGCGAGGGCAGCTTCACCAGGGCAGCCGCCCAGCTGGGCGTCTCCCAGTCCGCGCTCAGCCATGCCATGCGCGGCCTTGAACAGCGCCTGGGCGTGCGCCTGCTGACCCGCACCACCCGCAGCGTGTCCACCACCGAAGCTGGCGCCCGCCTGCTCGAGACCCTCGCTCCACGCCTGGCCGAGATCGAGGACGAACTGGCCGCACTGGCCGAGTACCGCGAGCGCCCGGCCGGCACCATCCGCATCAACGCCACCGGCCATGCCGCCGAGTACCTGGCCTGGCCGCGGCTGGCGCCGCTGCTGCAGCACTATCCGGACCTGAAGGTGGAACTGGCTGCCGACTATGGGCTGGCCGACATCGTCGCCGAGCGCTACGACATCGGCATCCGCCTCGGCGAGCGGCTGGCGCGCGACATGGTCGCCGTGCCGATCAGCCCGCCACTGCGCATGCGCGTGGTCGGTGCACCCAGCTACTTCCGCCAGCATGTGGTGCCACGGCATCCGGACGAGCTGGCAGATCACAACTGCGTCACCCTGCGCCTGCCCACGCATGGCGGGCTGATGCCGTGGGATTTCGGCCAGGACGGCAACGAACTGAGCGTGCGCGTCAGCGGCCAATGGACCTTCAACACCATGGGCATGACCCGCGCGGCTGCACTGGCCGGCAGCGGGCTGGCCTGGCTGCCGGAAGACCAGGTGCAGCCGATGCTGGACGATGGTCGCCTGCAGTCGGTGCTGGACGACTGGTGCCCGCACTTTGATGGCTACTACGCGTATTACCCATCGCGCCGCCACGTCACCGTGGCGATGCGCACGGTGCTTGAAGCGCTGCGCGGACCGATGGTGAGTTGAGGAGTGCGGACCAACGGTCCGCACCCACCACCAACGATCCGCACCCACCATGATGGGAGCCCGCACCCACCTGGTGATCAGCCCTTGGCCTGCGCCGCACGCTGCGCGTTGTAGCGCTCGCCGACGATCGACACTTCGTCCAGTGCCTGCGCGATGCGCTGCAGGTCCTCCGGTGCCAACTGCAGGTCGACCGCGCCCAGGTTTTCTTCCAGGCGATGGACCTTGGTGGTGCCCGGGATCGGCACGATCCACGGCGTCTGCGCCAGCAGCCAGGCCAGCGCCACCTGCGCCGGGGTGGCACCACGGGCAGCGGCGATTGTGCTGATACGGTCGACCAGCGCCTGGTTGGCACGACGCGCTTCCACTTCGAAACGCGGCACGGTGTTGCGGAAGTCGTTGGCGTCGAAGGTGGTGTCGGCGTTGATCGCGCCGGTCAGGAAGCCGCGGCCGAGCGGGCTGAACGGCACGAAGCCGATGCCCAGTTCCTGCAGGGTCGGCAGCAGTTCGCGCTCCGGCTCGCGCCACCACAGCGAGTACTCGCTCTGCACGGCGGCGACCGGCTGCACCGCATGCGCACGGCGCACGGTGGCGGCGCTGGCCTCGGACAGGCCGAAGTGGCCGACCTTGCCTTCGGCGATCAGGTCGCGCACGGTGCCGGCCACATCTTCGATCGGCACGTTGGGATCGACGCGGTGCTGGTAGAACAGGTCGATATGGTCGGTGCGCAGGCGCTTGAGGCTGGCCTCGGCCACCGCACGGATGTTCTCCGGGCGACTGTCCAGGCCGGTATCGACGCGGGCATCCTTGAAACCGAACTTGGTGGCGATCACCAGCCTGTCGCGGTACGGTGCCAGCGCCTCGCCGAGCAGATCTTCGTTGGTGTACGGGCCATACACTTCGGCGGTGTCGAAGAAGGTCACCCCACGCTCGACGGCGGCCTGCAGCAGGGCGATGCCCTGGCTGCGCTCCACCGGTTGGCCGTAGCCATGGCTCAGGCCCATGCAGCCCAGGCCGAGGGCGGAAACCTTCAGGCCGCTGCGGCCGAGTTCACGTGTCTGCATCGTCGTGCTCCAGAGGGGGAGCGCTGACGATACGCCTGCACTGGCGGTGGATTGAACCGACTGGATGGCAGTCGGTCATGACTGGAATTCATCAATCGGCGGCGCGCCGGTCATTCCATGCCCTGCAGGGTGTCAGTGCACCCCGCCAGTTCCACCATCATCCTGCCAGTGTTGCGGAACGCCGGATCCCGCGGCACCCATCGCGCGAACCAACGCTGCTCGCCGTCCACCACGGACTCGAACATCCACGATGAGCCATCAAGCCCAGCGCTCGAGTCTTCGCCCTGCAACAGCGAAAACGCGGCGGCGATGGCCTTCCATTCCTGCACACTCAGCGCGCGCGGTGGAGCGCACGTGCCGCCCTTGATGACGCTGGATGGACGCCCAGGCGACGATCCGGGAATCTCGAAATCGCGTGCACTGCGCCCGACGATCCACGCCTGGCCGGCTGCGTTGCGCTGCGCACGTATGACCACGCCCGGGAAGAACGCAGGATCCCAGATGAAGCGATACGCTTGGACCGGTACGCTGCCACAGCGGAACGACGGCTCTGGCAAGTCACCCAGATCCCGCAACCGGGCAACGTAGGCCGCCCTCGCAAACCCGGTGAAATCGATGAAGGGAGGCCGGTCGTCGCTAGGCTCCACCGCAGGCAGCGGCAGCAGATACCAGGCCTGTGCCTGCGGATCACCGCAGCCCGCCATCGCCACAGGAGCCGCGTGCTCGGGCGGGCGGGCACAGCCGGCCTGCAGCAGCACCGCGATGGCCAGTATCACGCTCGCAGCTACACGCATGCAGGCCTCCCTGGCAGGTTCACGCCGGCGTGCATCCGGCGCTGCGGTCATCCCGGAGCAGGAGGCGCCCGCAGGCGCCCGTCCAGTCACCGGATCTCGGAAATCTCCACGCCATCCAGCCCCTGCGACAGAGTACGTGCGTCGCCGCCCTGGCTGAGCTTGATGCGCAGGCGCACCTCGTTCTGCGAATCGGCGTAGCGCAGCGCGTCCTCGTAGCTGATCTCGCCGGCCTGGTACAGCTCGAACAGGCTCTGGTCGAAGGTCTTCATGCCCAGCTGGACCGAATCCTTCATCACTTCCTTCAGCTTGTGGATCTCGCCGTCGCGGATGTAGTCCTGCACCAGCGGCGTGCCCAGCAGGATCTCCATCGCCACCTTGCGCGAGCGGCCATCGGGCGACGGCACCAGCTGCTGCGCAACCACGCCCTTCAGGTTCAGCGACAGATCCATCAGCAACTGGTTGCGACGATCTTCCGGGAAGAAGTTGACGATGCGGTCCATCGCCTGGTTGGCGTTGTTGGCATGCAGGGTGCACAGCACCAGGTGGCCGGTTTCGGCAAACGCGATGGCGTGGTCCATGCCTTCGCGGGTACGCACTTCGCCGATCATGATCACATCGGGCGCCTGGCGCAGGGTGTTCTTCAGCGCGGCTTCCCAGCTGTCGGTATCGATGCCGACTTCGCGCTGGGTGATGATGCAGCCTTCGTGCTTGTGCACGAATTCGATCGGGTCTTCGATGGTGATGATGTGGCCGGTCGAGTTCTGGTTGCGGTAGCCGATCATCGCTGCCAGCGAGGTCGACTTACCGGTACCGGTGGCACCGACGAACAGGATGATGCCGCGCTTGGTCATCGCCAGCGTCTTGATGATCGGCGGCAGGCTCAGCTCTTCCACGGTCGGAATGCGCGTCTCGATGCGACGCAGCACCATGCCGACCTGGTTGCGCTGGTAGAAGCAGCTGACGCGGAAACGGCCGACACCGGACAGGCCGATGGCGAAGTTGCACTCGTGGGTCTTCTCGAATTCCTCGCGCTGCGCCGGGGTCATCACGTTGAGGACCAGGTCGCGGCTCTGCTGCGGCGTGAGCGGGGTCTGCGTGATCGGCGAGATCTTGCCGTTGACCTTCATCGCCGGCGGCATGCCGGCCGTGATGAACAGGTCCGAGGCGCGCTGGTGCGCCATCAGCTTGAGGAACGAAGTGAAATCGATGGTGGTCGCGGTGGTGTTCACGGCGGGCTCCCAATGGGGCATGTACCAGGAAACGGTCGGTGGAGGAAACGGCGCGGGTACGGCGGCGCACTGGCGCACGCCGTCCCGTTGCTGTCCCGCCTTACTCGAACAGGCGCTTGTCCTTGGCGTACTCGCGGGCCTGGTTGCGGGTGATCAGGCTGCGCTTGACCAGGTCCTGCAGGTGCTGGTCCAGGGTCATCATCCCGTACTGCTGGCCGGTCTGGATGGCCGAATACATCTGCGCCACCTTGTCCTCGCGGATCAGGTTGCGGATGGCCGGGGTGCCGACCATGATTTCCCACGCAGCGGTACGACCGCCACCGACCTTCTTCAGCAGTGCCTGCGAGATCACCGCACGCAGCGACTCGGACAGCATCGAACGCACCATCGGCTTTTCGCCGGCCGGGAACACGTCGATGATACGGTCGATGGTCTTGGCCGCCGAACTGGTGTGCAGGGTGCCGAACACCAGGTGGCCGGTTTCCGCGGCGGTCAGCGCCAGGCGGATGGTTTCCAGGTCGCGAAGTTCGCCGACCAGGATGATGTCCGGGTCCTCACGCAGTGCCGAGCGCAGGGCTTCGTTGAAGCCATGCGTGTCGCGGTGCACTTCGCGCTGGTTGATCAGGCACTTCTGCGAGGTGTGCACGAATTCGATCGGATCCTCGACGGTGAGGATGTGGCCGTATTCGTTCTTGTTGATGTAGTCGATCATCGCCGCCAGCGTGGTCGACTTGCCCGAACCGGTCGGGCCGGTCACCAGGATCAGGCCCTGCGGCTGCTGGATCACTTCGCGGAACAGCGGCGGGCAGGCCAGGTCCTCGAGGGTGAGCACCTCGGACGGAATGGTACGGAACACCGCACCGGCGCCGCGGTTCTGGTTGAACGCGTTCACACGGAAGCGCGCCAGCGACGGAATCTCGAAGGAGAAGTCCACTTCGAGGAATTCCTCGTAATCGCGGCGCTGCTTGTCGGACATGATGTCGTACACCAGCGCGTGGACCTGCTTGTGGTCCAGGGCTGGGATGTTGATCCGGCGCACGTCGCCGTCCACGCGGATCATCGGCGGCAGGCCTGCGGACAGGTGCAGGTCGGACGCTTTGTTCTTTACGGAAAACGCCAGCAGTTCGGCGATATCCATGAGCGGCTACTCCCCAATAACGGCTTCGACTGGAAGGATCTTTCCCCGGGCGGCAGTATAGCCTCCTGATTCAACGGAACGCGTTACGTGGCCACTCCCCTGCCCCAGATCCTGAGCAACCTGCATGCCGCCGCCGAGGCCGCGGGCAGGCCCGATCCACGCCTGCTGGCGGTGTCCAAGACCCAGCCAGCCGAGGCTGTGGCCGCGCTGGCCGCACAGGGCCAGCACGCCTTCGGCGAGAACTACGTGCAGGAAGCACTGGCCAAGATGCAGGTGCTGCAGCACCTTGAACTGGAGTGGCACCTGATCGGCCACCTGCAGTCGAACAAGGCCGATGCCGTGGCCAGCCACTTCGACTGGGTACAGAGCGTGGACCGGCCCAAGCTGGTGACCGCACTGGCACGCCATCGCCCGGCCGCGCGTGGCCCGCTGAACGTACTGATCCAGGTCAACATCGACGACGAATCCAGCAAGCATGGCTGTGCACCGGAAGAACTGGATGCACTGGCCGCGGCGATCGCCGCCGAACCCACCCTGCGCCTGCGTGGCCTGATGGCGATTCCCGCACCGTGGCCCGAAGCGGAGCGCCGTCGGGATGCATTCGTGCGCATGCGCACACTTTTCCAGTCGCTGGCTGCCCAGCACGCGCAGATCGACACGCTGTCGATGGGCATGAGCAGCGACTACGCCGAAGCCATCGCCGAGGGCGCCACCCTGGTGCGCATCGGCACCGCTCTGTTCGGCGCGCGCCCGCGCCCGGCCTGATATTCCAAGGAGACTTCCATGGCAGTTGATTCCATCACCTTCATCGGCGGCGGCAACATGGCCCGCAGCCTGATCGCCGGCCTGATCCGCCAGGGCGTGCCCGCCGCGCACATCCACGTGGCCGAACCGGTTGCCGCACTGCGCGAGTCACTGGCTGCGGACTTCGACGTACAGGTACACGACAACGCCGCCGATGCCGCCGCCCAGGGCCGCACCTGGCTGCTGGCGGTGAAGCCGCAGGTACTGCGCGATGTGTGCCAGTCGCTGCAGGCGCTGGCGCAGGCGAACCGGCCGCTGGTGGTGTCGATCGCCGCCGGCATCACCAGCGCGCAGCTGGAACGCTGGCTGGGCGGGAACCTGCCGGTGGTGCGCGCGATGCCCAACACGCCGGCCCTGCTCGGCGCCGGCGTGACCGGCCTGTACGCCACCGCGTCGGTGGATGCGCAGCAGCACGCACGCGCCGAACAGGTGCTGGCCAGTGCCGGGCGCACGGTGTGGATCGATAGTGAGGCGCTGATGGATTCGGTGACTGCCGTATCCGGCAGCGGCCCCGCCTACGTATTCCTGCTGGCAGAAGCCATGGAAGCGGCGGGTATCGCCCAGGGCCTGCCGGCCGACGCCGCGCGCACGCTGGTGGTGCAGACCCTGCTGGGTGCATCGCGCATGCTCGACGAGGCCGGTGAAAGCCCGGCCGAGCTTCGCCGGCGCGTGACCTCGCCGAACGGCACCACCCAGGCCGCGATCGAGAGCTTCCAGGCCGGTGGCTTCGAGGCGCTGGTGGACACCGCGTTGCGCGCCGCGCAGGTGCGCGGGCAGGAGTTGTCTGCGGCGAATGATTGAAACAGGTGTGCCGACCAACGGTCGGCACCCACCGCAGTGCAGCTCTAATGCCCCAATGTGGCCATGACGAAATCGACGAAACACTGCAAGCGCGGACGCGGCCGTCGATCCCGCAGGTAGATCAGGTGCATCGGCCGTGGTTCGGGCAGGTAGTCACGCAGCAGCGGCTTCAACCGCCCGGCCGCGATCTCGCCGGCCAGCAGCGCGGTCGGCTGCAGCACCAGCCCGGCCCCGGCCACGGCGGCCTCGCGCAACGCGACACCATCGTTGCAGGTCAACCGCGCCTCCCAATCCACCTGTTCGCCGTTGGCCAGCTGCCAACCATGGCCGCCGCGCCAGGCCAGGTGACTGAGGCAATCATGCCCCTGCAGATCCGCGGGCGTGCGCGGCGTGCCGCGCCGGCGCAGGTACGACGGTGCCGCACACAGGCTCATTGCATACGGCGGCAGCGGCCGCGCCACCACCTCCTGCGATGGCAGCGGCCCAACGCGGATCGCCACGTCGAAGCCATCCTCGATCAGGTCCACGCGGCGGTTGCTCAGGTCCAGCTCGATGTTCAACTGCGGCTGCGCGCGCAGCAGGCCGGCCAGTCGTGGCGCCAGCACGCAACTGCCCCAGGTGGTTGGCGCGCTGACCCGCAGCAGTCCGCGAGGTTGAACCTGCAGGCCGGCCACGTCGGCCTCGGCCTGCTGCACCTGCTCCAGCACCTGCCGGCACCCGGCCAGGTAGGCGCTGCCGGCTTCGGTCAGGCGCTGGCGGCGGGTGTTCCGTTGCAGCAACGCAGTGCCCAGGTGCGCCTCCAGCTGCTGGATGTACTTGCCGACCATCACCGCCGAGACCTGCAGCTGTTCGGCAGCGCCGGCGAAGCTGCCACGCTCAGCGACCGCCACGAAGGCCTGCATGCAGCGAAGGGTATCCATTGCTAATCCAGAGTTAGGAATCTGCGAAGCATACGCCGCTTACCTAACCCCACTGTGAGGGCGCAGACTGCGCCCATTCCCCCCTCTCGCAAGGAACGGCCATGAAGATCCTCCTCGTCGGTGCCAGCGGCACCCTCGGCCAGGCAGTCGCCCACCAGCTCGGCCAGCAGCATCAGATCCTCGCCGCCGGCCGCAACAGCGGTGAGCTGCGCGTCGACCTGACCGACGACGCCAGCGTCGCCGAACTGTTCGCGCGTACCGGCCCGGTCGATGCGGTGATCTCAACCGCTGGCAAGCTGCACTTCGGCCCGCTGCAGGAGATGACGCCCGAGCAGTTCAACCTCGGCCTGCAGGACAAGCTGCTGGGCCAGGTGCGGCTGGCACTGGCCGCGCAGCACCACCTCAACGCCGGCGGTTCGATCACCCTGACCAGCGGCATCGTCAGCGCACAGCCGATCCGCGATGGCGTCAACGCCACCTCGGTGAATGCCGCACTGGAAGGCTTCGTGCGTGCCGCCGCACTCGAGCTGCTGCCCCGTGGCCTGCGCGTCAACGTGGTCAGCCCGAACGTGCTGATCGAGTCGATGGCGGCTTACGGCCCCTATTTCCCAGGCTTCGAAGCGGTGAGCGCGCAGCGCGCGGCGCTGGCCTTCCAGCGCGCGGTGGAAGGCATCCAGAGCGGCGAGACGATCACGGTCTGGTAAGAAAAAAGGGGACGGAGGGGATTAAGTCGTTAATGCACAAACGACATAATCCCCTCCGTCCCCTTTTCGGGGTTCACTCCCAGCGCATCGGGCCGTCGCCGCGCTCGCCGAGCACATCCCCCGGGTTGGCCAGGCGGCAGCGCTGCAGCGACAGGCAGCCGCAGCCGATGCAGCCGGTCAGTTCGTCGCGCAGCAGTTGCAGCATGTGGATGCGTTCTTCCAGCTCGGTGCGCCAGCGCGCGGACAGCTTGGCCCAATCGGCCTTGGTCGGCGCGCGGCCCTCTGGCAGGCTTTCAAAGGCTCGGCCGACCGCTTCCAGCGGCATGCCCACGCGCTGCGCCACGCGGATCACAGCCAGCCGGCGCAGCACGTCGCGGCTGTAGCGGCGCTGGTTGCCCGAGGTGCGCAGGCTGCTGATCAGCCCCTTGCGCTCGTAGAAATGCAGCGCGGAAACCGCCACGCCACTGCGCTCGGCGACTTCGCCCACGCTCAGTTCCTGGGACACCATTGCTTGACCTCAACTGCTGTTGAGGTGCCATGCTGCTATCTTCGCCGCCAGTTGACAAGCGCGGCCCGCATCTGACCCGTATGCCCCCGACCCTCTCGCCCGCCGACGCCATCGCGCCGTCCGATACGTCGATCCTGTCCTCGCGCTACCGCGCCACCACCATCGGCATGGTGGCGCTGGTGGCGCTGCATGCCTTCGAAGCCCTGGCGGTGGCGGCCGCCATGCCCACCGTGGCCGAGGCGCTGGACGGCCTGCGCCTGTATGCGCTGGCCTTCGGCGGCACCCTGGCCACCAGCGTGATCGGCATGACCCTGGCCGGGCGCTGGGCCGACCGCCAGGGGCCGGCGCGTCCTCTGTGGTATGGGCTGGCCTGCTTCGTGCTGGGCCTGCTGCTGGCTGGATTCGCGATGCGCATGGGCATGCTGGTTGCGGGCCGACTGCTGCAGGGCCTGGGTGCGGGCGCGATCTCGGTTTCACTGTATGTGATGGTCGGGCGCAGCTACCCCGAGCACCTGCGCCCGAAGGTATTCGCCGCGTTCTCGGCCGGCTGGGTGGTGCCGTCGATGATCGGCCCCGCGCTGAGCGGGTTGATCGTGCAGCATCTCGGCTGGCGCTGGGTGTTCCTGGCGGTACCACTGCTGGCGGTCCCGGCCGCACTGCTGCTGCGCCCGGCGCTGGCGCGCATGCAACCGACCGACGCAGGAAACAGAGACGAGGGTCGCGGCAACGTGGTGCGCTGGGCCAGCGGCGCCTCGCTGGCGGCGCTGCTGCTGTACTTCGGTGGCCAGCAGCGCGGCCTGCCCGCCCTGCTCTGCATTGGCGCAGCGCTGCTGGCCCTGCTGTTCTGCGTGCACCGCCTGCTGCCGGCCGGCACATTGATCCTGCGCCGCGGACTGCCCAGCGTGATCGCGCTGCGCGGTGTCGCGGCGGCCGCATTCTTCGCCTGCGAGGCCTACCTGCCCCTACTGCTGCAGCGCGAACGTGGGCTCTCGCCCAGCTGGGCCGGTGCCGTGCTCAGTCTTGGCGCACTGGGCTGGTTCGCCGGTTCATGGCTGCAGGGCCACCAGCAGCGTGGCTGGTCGCGCCAGCAGCTGCTGCGCATGGGCACGCCGCTGATGACGATCGGTATCGCCGCCACCCTGGCCGTGCTGTTCAATGCGGTGCCGCTGCCGGTGGCCTTGGTCGGCTGGGCCATGACCGGCTTCGGCATGGGCATGATCTACGCCAGCCTGTCGGTGCTGACGCTGTCGTTGTCCGCACCGCACGAGCAGGGTGCCAACACCTCAGCACTGCAGCTGAGCGAGGCGCTGTCGGTGACCACCGCGCTGGCGGTTTCCGGCGCACTGTTCGCGCTGTTCGTGCAAAACGCACCCCACACCGGCTACGTGCTGTGCCTGGCGATCACCTTCGGCCTGGCGCTGCTGGCCACGGTGATCGCGCGGCGGGTGTAGCGCGGCAGCGCTCGGTAGTGGCGGGGGGGGGGCGGCCCCCCCCCCCCCCCCCCCCCAGAACGGAGTTTTGGCGCCGCCCGCCCGCCCGCACAACAGTCGGCGGTTGGGCCGGCCGGGGCCCGCCACCCCCCCCCCACGCAGGAATGCCGTGATGATGCCGGCCAGCGGCCGGCACTACCTGGTCGCGGCGCCCATGTCATCGATGTCGCGATGCAGGATGCGCCGCACCTCCAGCACCGCCTGCGGGGTTTCCTGCACGCTGTGGCCGGAGATGATCACCTTCTCCGACAGCGCACCCGGCAGATGTGCGCTCCAGTACGGCACCAGCCCATCATCGGACTTCTCCACCGGCAGCTCCGGCTTGCGCTGGGCAATGATCGAGTGGTACTTCAGGCCGGCTTCAATCGGCAGCTGCGCGGCGGCCTTCACGAACGGGTCGCTGGCCTTGAGGTTGTCGATGCTGTTGGGAATCTTCGGCTTGGCGGTACCGTCGACCTGCTGCTCGGCCTGCGCCAGCGCCAGGAACACATCCTCGAATTTGCCGAGGATGGTCAGCGGCAGCCGCACCAGGCGGCCGATCAGGCGCCCGACCTTGTTGCCTGCGATATCGGTGCCCTGGTGCGGGGCAGCGATGAAGATCGCACGCTCCACGTTCGGCTGTGCCTTGAAATGCAGCAGCGGCCCCAGCTTGTTCTGCACCCGCTTCAACCGTTCACCCTTCAGATCGTAGTTGGCCAGCAGGTCGTTCCACAGCACGTCGCCGGAATCGCTCACCAGCAGCCGCGCCAGTACGCCACCCATGCTGTGGCCGATGTAGACCATGTCCTTCGACGCACGCGTGCTGCCGCTGGGATCGAAATGCTTCAGCGTGTCGTTGAACGCGTTGGCGATCTCATACCGGTTCAACGCGATCGGCGCATTGGTCGGGTAGTAGACCTGCCACACCTGGAACTGCTGGCGCAGCTCGGGATCACCCATGATTTCGTTGGCCAGGTTCACCCACGCTTCCGGGCTGCTGGCCAGACCGTGCAGCATGAAGATGATGCGGCGGTTCGGATCCCACGGCTGCATCAGGTAGATATGCGGCTCGCCGATGCCCTCGCTCATGCCGAACAGGGTGCGCAGCGACTGCCGCGCGAAGCCACTCTGCGCCAGCCACAAGCCATAGGCAGCGGTGAAGTTTCCGGCAAGCGGCACCTGTTCACCGTGCAGGGTGATGCGCTCGGTGGCTTCGGGCGAATAGGCATCCAGTTCGACCCGGCGCGTGCGCATCACGTCGTCCAGGCTGCTGCCTTCGAACCGCAGCAGCGCAGTGACGTTGATCGAGGACATCTCACTGAACTCGGGCACCGAATCGTCATGGCGATGACGGCGACCGCGACGCTCGTCGTCCTCGTCGTCCTGCGCGGTTTCAGCCTTTGGGCCATCCGGTGCGATCACCGGCGCGACCAGCTTCGGCGGATCCATCACCATCACCAGCTCGGCACCGAAGCCATCGCGGCGATAGGTGCTGCGCAGGCCGACGAAGCTGACCGTTCCCGCCGGAACCAGCTGCGCGGGAATGCTCTTCAGGCCCAGCTGCTGGTAATTGGACGCCAGCGACCAGCTGCCCACGGTCAGTGGCTTCGTGTAGTCCTCGCCGGCCAGTGCCGCTGCACGCGCACGCACGAACAGCACCACCGCCGCCTTCTCGGCCGCGTAGTTGTAGTAGTCGCGCACCTGCGTCTGACGATCCTCGAAGGCACGGTCGGACGGTGAGCGGCCACTGTAGAACAGGTAGGCATAGGCATAGCGCGCGGCTTCCAGCCAGGCATCCAATGCCGCATCACTCATCGGCGGGTCGCCGGCAGCCGTCTTCTTCGGCGTCATCGCCAGCGCGGCCTTCACCCACAATTCGGACAGCGCCGACAGCCGCTGCTCGACATTGAGGTCATCGGTCATCAGCAGCGTGCTGCGGCAGACCAGGAAGTCCTTCTCGCACTGCGACTCATCCAGGCCTGCTGCGCTGAGCGTTTCGCGCGCGGCCGGGCTGAGCTTGCCGGTGTTGAGCACATCCGCGCGCTTGTTGACCAGCGAATCGCTGGACTTGACCTGCTTGACGGTGACCATCGCACAGCCGCTGCTGCCCAGCAGCAGAAAGGCGGCGAACAACACCGGCAGCAGGCGCTGCCAGCGGGTCAGAAAGAGTTGGGTCATTACTGCGGGTCCTGCTCGGTGCCGGGCACGCCCTGGCGGATTGCGGTGGAGAAATTGGCGCCATCACCGAGATCCAGCGCGCGCTGGGTGATGCGGCCCTTGGCATGCAGCTCGGTGTACGGCACGCCCGGCGTGAGCGCACCGACCTCCTGCGCGTACTCGGCCAGGTAACCGGACAGCAGCAGGCGGTAATCCAGCGGCAGGCGCGGTGCGATGTGGCGGGCCAGGTCGAAGACGATGGTCGTGCAGTTGCTGGTCAACGTGTTGTAGAAGCCCGGCTTGGCATCCAGTTCACGCGCCTGTTCGATGTACGCAGCGAACAGTTCCTTCAGCTGCGCGCGGTCCATGCCGTGCAGGCGGTACAGGTAGACATCTTCGCCACGCGCATTGGTGCGGGTGCGGATGATGTCGGTCTCCTCCGAAGCCACCAGCGTCATCTCGAACTTGCGGAAGAAGCCGCCCAGCGCGGAGAACGACTCACCGCGCTCCTTGCGGATCTCCAGCGAGAACACCACGTGGCGACCGTCCTCGAAACCAAACGAGATCAGCGTGTGGGCGATCGCCGGGCCCATCCAGTACGACAGCACCAGGTCGGCCGAGCGCAGCTGGTCCAGGTCGTACTCGCGGCGCACCCAGTGTGCGTCGTAGTCGGTTTCGGTGCGCCAGCGGAAATCGCGCACGTTGTCCAGCACGACGTGGCGGCCATCGAAGGACACCACGTGCAGACGCTGGGCCACGTCATCGGCCCACAGCCGGTCCTGGCGCGGGGTCAGCAGCAGCCACCACAGGCCGGCCAGTGCCAGCGATGCCCCGAAGGCCAGGCCCAGTCGGCGCGAGGCACGGCCCCGCGCGACCCGCCACGACGCCCACAGCGCAACCAGCAGCCACAGCCCGGCGACGCCGGTGGCCAGCCAGCCCGGCCCCGGCAACTGATAGGTCAGCAGCCCGGTCACCCACAGCGCCAGCAGCGCCATGGCACTTCCTGTCATCCATCGTCCTGCGGCTTTCACTGGCATCCTGTCGCGGTCTTGAAGCCGCATAGTTAGCCACAAGCGGGTTCACCATGGCATCTACGGACCGTTCAGGCAGGCCGGCGCACCGTTGGCGGCGGCCTTTGCGGCCAGGTTCACCTCACAGGAGCAACGATGGGCATCACTTCCGTGGCCGGCGTTCCGGTCCAACCCCAGCACCGCGCGACCTGCCACTGCGGCACGGTCGAGCTGCTGCTGGACCTGCCGGACGGCATCGTCGATCCCCGCCGCTGCGACTGCTCGATGTGCCGGCGCCGTGGCGCCATTGCCGCCAGCGTCACCCGCCAGGGCCTGCACGTGGTGCGCGGGCAGAATCACCTGCAGCTGTACCAGTTCAACACCCATGTAGCCGAGCACTACTTCTGCGGTGTGTGCGGCATCTACACCCACCACTGGCGCCGCTCCAACCCCGACCAGTACGGTTACAACGTGGCGTGCCTGGAAGGCATCGACCCATTTGCACTGGGCATCATCCCGGTCAACGACGGGGTCAACCACCCGGCCGACCGCGGCGTTTAGTGGCGCGTGCGCCGCGGCGGCGCGGCGACCTTCTGCCACGGCGCCATGCCACTGCGGCCGGCCCGCACCGGGCGTTTCAGCCAGGGCCGGCGGGGCGTGGCCTGCGGTTCGGCGGCGACCGGGGGAGGAACAGGTCTGCGGCCGGGCCAGAGATGATCGAGCAGCCACATGGCAGGTCTCCGTGGGGGACGGGGACGACCTACGCTAGCGACACCTGGGCAAAGAACGGGTGAGGGTGCTGCGGCAGCCAGATGACAGCCGCGTCCCCCCTCAGTCCTGCGGCCGTGAACGTCCCAGGCGGCGCACCAGCACGAAGAACAGCGGCACCAGCAGCACCGCCAGCACAGTGCCGGAGAGCATGCCGCCGATCACGCTCATGCCGATTTCACGACGGCTGACCGCACCCGCACCGGTGGCCAATGCCAACGGAATCACACCGGCCACAAAGGCCAACGACGTCATCACGATCGGACGCAGGCGCAGGCGTGCGCCCTGCAGCGCAGCCTCCACCGCCGAACTCCCGGCGCGATAGCGTGCCTCGGCAAACTCCACGATCAGGATCGCGTTCTTGGCCGACAGGCCGATGGTGGTCAGCAGACCGACCTGGAAGTAGATGTCGTTGACGAACCCGGCCGCGGTGGTCGCCAGCACCGTACCGATCACGCCCAGCGGGATCACCAGCACCACCGCCACCGGCACCGTCCAGCTCTCATAGAGCGCTGCCAGGCACAGGAAGATGAAAGCAATGGAGGCGGTGTACAGCCACAACGTCTGGTTGCTGGCCAGCTGTTCCTGGTAGGACAGGCCACTCCACTGCAGGTCGAACCCGGGTTGATCGGCAACCAGCGCCTGCATGCGCTGCATCGCCTCGCCCGAGCTGCGCCCTTCAGCGGCGCTGCCCTGGATCTGCATCGCCGGCAGGCCATTGAAACGCTGCTGCAGCTGCGGCCCGCGCGCCCAGTGGCTGCTGGCGAAGCTGGCGAACGACGCCATCTGCCCGTTGCCACCGCGCACATACCACTGGCCGATGTCGTCGGGCACGCTGCGGTAGGGCTGGTCGCCCTGCATGTAGACACGCTTGACCCGGCCGCGATCGAGGAAATCGTTGATGTAGCTGCCGCCCCACGCCGCCGACAACGTGGAATTGATGTCGGCCTGGGCAAGGCCCAGTGCGCTGGCCTGGGCATGGTCGATGTCCAGCCGCAGCTCGGCCTTGTCACCCAGGCCGTTCAGGCGCACCGAGGTGAGCCCATCGTCTTCGCCTGCCGCACGCACCACCTGTTCCTGCGCTGCCTGCAGGGCCACGCGCCCGGCCGCACTGGTGTCCTGCAGCCACAGTTCGAAACCACTGGACTGACCCAGTCCACGCACCGCCGGCGGTGCCAGTACATTGACCTTGGCATCCGGCAAGCTGCGGAAGTAGGCATTGGCTCGCGTGCTGATCGCCGCAGCGGTGTTGTCGCCCGTGCGCTCATCCCACGGCTTGAGTGCGAGGAAGCCCTGCCCGGCGTTCTGGCCGGTGCCGGCATTGTTGCGGCCGACCACCACGAACACCACGTCCAGGTTCTGCTTCTCGTGCTCCATGAAGTAGCGGCTGATCTGCTCGCCCAGCGCCTCGGTACGCGCCATCGGTGTGCCTTCCGGCGTGGAGAACTGGAAGGTCACCTGGCCCTGGTCCTCCACCGGCAGGAAGCCGGTGGGCATCCGCGCATACAGCGCGACCATGGCGATCACCAGCAGCAGGTAGAACGCCATCCAGCGCCGCGGCCGGGAGACGACGCCACCGAGCTTTCCCTGGTAGGCCAACTGGCTGCGCTCGACACCCCGGTTGAACGCCCGGAAGAAGCGGCCCTGTGGCTTCTGCGCCGAAGACGGCTTGAGCAGGGTCGCGCACAGCGCCGGGGTCAGCGTCAGCGCCACCAGCGCCGACAATGCCATGGCAGATGCAATCGTGATCGAGAACTGCCGGTAAATGATGCCGGTGGAACCACCGAACAGCGCCATCGGCAGGAACACTGCGCCCAGCACCACGGTAATGCCGATCAGCGCACCGGTGATCTCGCCCATCGATTTTTCGGTCGCTTCGCGCGGCGGCAGATGCTCGTCGTGGATGATGCGCTCCACGTTCTCCACCACCACGATCGCATCGTCGACCAGCAGGCCGATCGCCAGCACCATCGCGAACAACGTCAACGTGTTGATGGTGAATCCGGCGACGGCCAGCACGCCGAAGGTACCCAGCAGCACCACCGGCACGGTAATCGCCGGGATCAGCGTGGCGCGCAGGTTCTGCAGGAACAGGAACATCACCACCACCACCAGCACGATGGCTTCGATCAGGGTATGGATGACCCCCTCGATCGAGACCCGCACGAACGGTGTGCTGTCACGTGGGTAGGCCACCTGCAGGCCGGGCGGGAAAGTCGGCCGCAGCCGTTCGATCTCCGCGCGCACCGCGTCGGCGGTGGCCAATGCGTTGGCACCCGAGGCCAGGGTCACCGAGAAGCCGGCCGCCGGATAGCCGTTGAGATAGCTGCTGGTCTGATAGTTCTCCGCGCCGATCTCGACCCGTGCGACGTCACCCAGCAACACCGCAGCACCATTGGGCAGCGTGCGCAGGATGATCGCGCGGAACTGCTCGGGGGTCTGCAGGCGCGACTGCGCGGTCACCGTAGCGTTGAGGCTCTGCGTCGGGCTGGAGGGCATCGCGCCGAGTTCGCCGGCGGTCACCTGGGTGTTCTGCGCCTGGATCGCGGCGCGCACGTCCGACGGCATCAGGTCATAGGCGCGCAGCTTGTGCGGGTCCAGCCACACGCGCATTGCGTAAGCCGAGCCGAACACGTTGATCTCGCCGACACCGGGAATGCGGCTGATCGGGTCCTGCACGTTGCTGACCAGGAAATCGGAGACGTCCACGCGCTCCATGCGCCGGCTGGTGTCGTACAGCGAGACCACCATCAGCGAATCGCCCTGCGATTTGGCTACCGTCACGCCCTGCTGCTGCACTTCCTGCGGCAGCCGGTTGATGGCCTGGTTGACGCTGTTCTGCACCTGCACCTGGGCGATATCGGGGTTGGCGCTCTGGTCGAAGGTGACCGTGATGCGCGCCTGCCCCGATGACGAACTGGTGGACGAGAAATACAACAGGTGGTCGATGCCTTTGATCTGCTGTTCGATCACCTGGGTGACGCTGTCTTCCACCGTCTGCGCCGAGGCACCGGTGTAGTTCGCGGTGATGTTGACCTGTGGTGGTGCGATGTCCGGGTACTGCTCCACCGGCAGCTGGGTCACCGCGATGGTGCCGAAGGCCATGATGCAGATCGCCAGGACCCAGGCGAATACCGGGCGATGGATGAAGAAGCGCGGCAGCATCTGCTCAGTCCTTCCCGGCCGGTGCCGGCGCAGGCTTCACCCGTACCGTCATGCCATCGGCCAGGCCCTGCGCGCCGGCTACCACCACCTGCTCACCGGCGGCCAGGCCATCGAGTACCAGCCACTGATCGCCCACCGCACGCGCGGTGCGGAACAGGCGCAGCCGCGCCTTGCCGTCCTTGTCCACCAGCCACGCCTGCGCCTCGCCCTTGGGGCTGCGATCGACCGCCGCCTGCGGCACCAGCAGCGCCTGCTGGCGGGTCCCCTGCCCCACCAATGCGCGCACATACATGCCCGGCAGCAGCTGCCCATCCGGGTTGGGGAAACGCGCCCGCAGGGTGATGCTGCCGGTTTCCTGCTGGACGTCGACGTCGGCGAATTCCAGCGTGCCGGGCAGCGGGTAGTCGGTGCCATCGGACAGGCGCAGCCGCACCGGCGCAGTATCGGCCTGCACGCCTCCATCGGCGATGGCGCGGCGCAGTGCCAGGTACTCATTGCTGGACTGGGTGATGTCAACGTTCATCGGGTCCATCTGCTGCACCCGTGCCAGTGGGTCGGCCTGGCCGGAGGTGACCAGCGCCCCCGGCGTGAACAGCGCGCGGCCGATGCGCCCGGCAATGGGCGAGGTCACCGTGGCAAACCCCAGCCGTGTGCCGGCCGTGTCACGTGCGGCGCGTGCGGCCTGCGCGGCGGCGGCAGCCTGCTGGTCGCTGGCGATCGCATCGTCCACGTCCTGGCGCGCGGCCAGCTGGTCCTTGCCCAGCGCCTGCATGCGCTGCGCCCGCAGGCGCGCGGTCACCGCAGCGGCCTCGGCGGTCTTCAGGTTGGCCTGCGCCTCGTTCAGCGCCGCCTGGTACAGCGCCGGCTCGATCTGGAACAGTGGCTGCCCGGCCTTCACCCACTGGCCCTGCTCGAACAACCGCTTCACCAGCACGCCATCCACCTGCGGGCGTACGTCCGATTCCTGCGAGGCGACGCTGCGCCCAGGCAGTTCCTGCTGCAGTGCCAGCGGCTGGCTGTGCAGGGTCAGCACCGTCACCTCAGGCGTCGTCGCGCCGGGCTTGGGCGCGTCCTTGCCGCAGGCGCTGAGCAGGCCGGCCAGGGCAAGCGCCAGCAGCGGCAGGCCCACGGTTCGTGGCAGCCGCCAGGCGCGGTACGGACGGGGGGGGGTCGGAAAGATCATCGGCTGCAGGTTCCACGCGGGGGGAGCGTTCGGCGCCGAATATAGAAGACGCGGCGGCACGATCCTGCTAAATCGCGCATGAAACATTTTTCATTTGCAGTCGCTGCCCACGATTGCGAGGATGCCCGTGTCCCACTCTGCACACTGGCCCATGCCGCGCGTACTCACCATCGAGGACGATCTTGTCACCGCCGAGGAGATCGCCACCGAACTGCGCAGCCATGGCTTCGACGTGGACGTGGCCAGCGACGGCAGCAACGGCCTGGCGCTGGCACGTGCAGGCGACTACGCGGTGATCACCCTGGACCGCATGCTGCCCGGCATCGACGGGCTGGCCCTGGTCACTACGTTGCGCCGTGAAGGCATCACCACGCCGGTGCTGATGATCAGCGCGCTGTCTGACGTGGATGAGCGCGTGCGCGGCCTGCGCGCCGGCGGCGATGACTACCTGACCAAGCCCTTCGCTTCCGACGAAATGGCCGCACGCGTGGAAGTGCTGATCCGGCGCCAGGGCCAGGCCCCGGCCATCGACAACGTACTGCGTGCCGGCGACCTTGAACTGGACCTGATGACCCGTTCGGCGCGACGCGGTGGCCACGAGATTGCACTGCTGCCCACCGAGTTCAAGCTGCTCGAATTCCTGGTCCGCAACGCCGGCCAGGTGGTCACCCGCAGCATGCTGTTCCAGGAAGTCTGGGGTTACCACTTCGATCCGGGCACCAACCTGATCGATGTGCATATCGGCCGCGTGCGCAAACGCATCGAACAACCCGGCCGGCCGCAGCCGATCATGACCGTACGTGGAACCGGCTATGTCTTCGACGCGCAATCCTGACCACTGGCGTTCCTCCAGCAGCAGGCTGCTGGGCCTGTACTGCATCCTGTTCGTGGCGTGGTCGAGCCTGCTGCTGGGTGTGATGTACTGGCGCATCTCGGATTACCTGAATGATCTGACCGAGTCGGGCCTGCAGCAGCGCGCGCATCTGTTCATGAGCTTCGACGGGCCGGCACTGGATGAAGCGCTGCGTGACAGCCAGCGCTTCGATCTGCACCAGGTCTATACCTATGGGTTGTTCGACAAGGCCGGCATGCCGATGGCGGGCCCGTTGACGGCGATCCCCGGGGGACTACCGCTGGATGGCAACTCGCATGCGGTCGACGGTTGGACGCTGGCCGATGGCCGGCACGAGAACGGTGGCAGTGCGCTGGGCGTGGTGACCCGGGATGGACGGACGCTGGTATTCGTGCGCCAGAACGGCAAGCTCATGGCGGTCAACAGCATCATCCTCGATGCACTGCTGTGGGGTGTGTCGCTGACCGTCATTCCCGGCCTGGTGGGCTGGCATCTGCTGCGCCGGCGCCCGTTGAAGCGGATCCAGCAGATCGAGGCGGCCACCAACCGCATCGTTGCCGGCGACCTTGGCCAGCGCCTGCCGGTCTCCAGCCGGCGCGACGAGATCGACCGGTTGTCGAGCATCGTCAATGCCATGCTTGAACGCATCGAACAGCTGATGACCGAGGTCAAAGGCGTGTGCGACAGCATCGCCCACGATCTGCGCACCCCGCTCACCCGACTGCGCGCGCATCTGTACCGCATGCGCGTCGGCCTGGACGAGCAGGATCCCCATGCCAACCCGCTGGACAAGGCGCTGGCGGAAACAGACATGCTGATGGCGCGCTTCACCGCGCTGCTGCGGGTGTCCGAACTGGAGAGCCACCAGCGACGTTCGGCCTTCGACGCGGTCGACGTTACCGAGCTGCTGCAGGAACTGCACCAGTTCTACCTGCCACTGGCCGAGGAGAAGCAGCAGTTGCTGGAGCTGCAGGTGGACCCACAGGTGGGCCCGCTGCGTGGTGACCGAGAACTGTTGTTCGAAGCGGTGGCGAACCTGCTGTCCAACGCCCTGCAGTTCACCCCTGCGCACGGCCGCATCCTGCTGCGTGCGGTCGATGATCACGGTGCCCCAAGGATCGATGTGATCGACAATGGGCCGGGCATTCCGCCGCAGGACCGCACGCTGATCTACCAGCGCTTCTTCCGCGGCAGCAGCAGTGCCGGCCAGGGACCGGGATTCGGCCTGGGCCTGTCGATCGTGGCCGCCATTGCCGGCCTGCACGGCTTCCGTGTCCGCGCCGGCAGCGCCCCCGGCGGCGGTGCCTGGATGAGCATCCGCGGCGCGACTGACGGCCTGTCCTGAGGCAAGGCCGGGCAGTCGCAATCGCACTTGGGAATCATTTGTATTTGCGGGCAGGCATCCGGATAATCCGCCGTCACCGCCCTTCCAGGATTCCTGACGATGCCCGCCCTGTCGCCGCGCCGCCCGCTGCTGTACACGCTCGCCCTGCCCACCCTGCTGGCCTCGGCCATCGCCCAGGCCCAGGACAACCCGGCGGCACGTACCCTGGACAAGGTAACGGTGGTGGCCGAGCGGGCCAGCACCGCAACCAAGACCGACACCGCCCTGACCGAGACGCCGCAGGCGATCAGCGTGGTCACCCAGCAGCTGTTCACCGATCGCGGCGCGCACAACCTGCAGGAAGTGCTGCGCTACAGCGCCGGCGTCACCGCCGATGCCTGGGGCCTGGATACCCGCAACGATGCCACCTCGGTGCGCGGGCTGGACCCGGTGCAGTACCAGGATGGCCTGCGCCGCAGCTACGGTTTCAGTCCCCTCGCCCGCCCGGAGATCTACGGCCTGGAACGGGTGGAAGTGCTGCGCGGCCCGTCCTCGGTACTGTACGGTGCCGGCGCCACCGGCGGCATCATCAATGCGATGAGCAAGCGCCCGACCTTCGGCGCCCTCAACGGCGAGGTCGGCGTGCAGCTCGGCAATTTTGACCGCAGGCAGCTGCAGGGTGACATCGGCGGCGCATTGAACGATGCCGGCACACTTGCCGGCCGCTTCGTCGGCCTGGCGCGCGAATCGAACATGCAGACCGATGTATTGAAGGACGATCGCGTCTATCTGGCGCCATCGATCAGCTGGCGTGGCGAACGCAGTACGTTGACCCTGCTGGCCAGCTACCAGCGCGACAAGACCGGATCCAGCCAGCAGTTCCTGCCGCTGGCTGCGACCCTGCTGGCCCCGCCCGGACGCCGCCTCGACCCGTCCACCTTCATCGGCGATCCCGGCTTCGACCGCATCGACTCGCGTGTGTACAGCCTGACCGCGCTGTTCGACCACAGCTTCAACGACACGCTCAGCCTGCGCTCGGCAGTGCGTTACATCGATGGCAGGACCACCCTGCAGCAGATGTACGTGGACAGTTACAGCAATCCGGCTGATCCCTTCATCGACGCCGAGCGGCGCGTGGTCAACCGCACGGCCTATGGCACCCGCCCCGACGTGCAGATCTTCAGCGCCGACAATGCGCTGCAGTTCGACTTCGCCACCGGTGCCTTCCAGCACCTGCTGCTGGCCGGTGTGGACTACAGCCAGTACAAGGAGCAGCTGCAGCGGCTGGACGCCACCGGCACGCCGATCGACATCTACACCCCGGTATCGGTCGCACCGATCGTGCGTGGCTGGGATCGTCAGCCAGACCAGACCTCCACCCAGCTGGGTGTCTATGTGCAGGACCAGATCCGCTGGGCCGACCGTGTCTCGCTGGTGCTGGGCGCGCGCCGCGACCATGCGCGCTCGAAGACGGAAGGCCAACCCAGCCAGACCGACAACGCCACCACCTATCGCGCCGGGCTGATCGGCGAACTCGGCGCGGGCGTTTCGCCCTACCTGAGCTACAGCGAATCGTTCCTGCCGGTCTCGGGCCAGGATCTGTTCGGCAACGCCTTCAAGCCGATGCGCGGTCGCCAGTCCGAGGCCGGCATCAAGTGGCAACCGGCGCGCAACCTGCTGCTGACGCTGGCGGCGTACCGCATCACCGAAACCAACCGGCAGACCAACGACCCGGACAACGTGTTGAACGTGGTGCAGACCGGGCAGATCCGCTCCAAGGGCGTGGAGCTGGAAGGCCAGTTTCAGTTCGCCAACGACCTGACGGTCACCGCCTCCGTTGCGCGCAACGAGGCCGAGGTCAGCCGCAGCAACTTCGCATTGGAAGTGGGCCAGCGCCTCAACGACACTCCGCAGGACCTGGCCTCGGCCTGGGTGTCGAAGGGCTTCCAGCTGGATGATGCCGCACGCCTGCGCCTGGGCCTCGGCGTGCGCCATGTCGGCAATACGGTGTCGCTGGGCAATGGCGGGCGCATCATCACGCCCAGCTACACGCTGGCCGATGCATTGCTGGAAGTGCAGGTGACCGACTGGACGATGGCATTGAACATCACCAACCTCACCGGCAAGCGCTACTACGCGCCGTGCCGCACCTTTGGCGACTGCTTCGCCGGCTACCCACGCGTGGTGACCGGCACCATCAGCTATCGGTTCTGATCACGGCCAACGCTGGCCGCCGCAGCAGCAGATGCAACAGCACAGCGCATGCGGCGGTCAGCAGCGCCAGGACACGCAGCAATATCGCCAGCGCCTCGGCACTGGCCTGCTGCAGTTGTGCGCCGCTCATCGCAGGAAGCAGTGCCTGTGCCTGTGCATGCGCACCCGTCGCCAGATAGGCACCGGCGCGCGCCAACGATGCGGGCGATGCTCCCTGCAGCTGGTGGCCGATCAGCAGCGCAAGCAAGGCAGTGACTGCGGCCAATGCGATGCCTTCACCGGCCACCCGCACGGTTCCGAAAATGCCGGCGGCCATGCCCGCACGCTGCACCGGCACCACACTGACCGAAAGCCCATCCATCAAGCCCCACGGCAGGGCCGTTCCAGCGCCGATCAGCATCAGCAACGGCACCCACTGCGAGGGCGACGGATGCGATGCGTGGCGCGACAACAGGTACAGGCCAGAGGCACAGACCAGCAGGCCCAGCGTGCACAGCCGTGCACTTCCAACGCGCTCCGCCCAGCGCGCAGCCAGCATCGGCAGCACCAGCATCGGCGCGGACAAGGCCAGCATCTGCAGCCCGACCAATGTCGCGCTCTGTGCATGCACGCCCAGCAGCTGCAAAGGAAGTACCACCAGCAGCACCACATAGCCGAAGCAGGTTGCGACCGGCAGCAGCTGGACACCCAGGAACGCCGGTTGCGAGAACAGTGAGAGGTCCAGCAGCGGTGAGCGGTGCAGTCGTTCGATGCAGACGAACACTCCACCCAGCAGCAGCGTCGCCAATAGCGCCAGCTGCACGCGCACGGCATGCAGGCCGAATTCACCCAGCCACAGCAGGGCCAGGGTCAACGCCGCCAGCATCAGGCTGAAGCCCAGCATGCCGCCGACATCCAGCCGCCCGCACTCGCCATGGCTTTCGGGCAACGCGCGCGCCCCCACTGCGAAGGCCGCCAATGTCAGTACACCGCCTGCGGCGAACACACTGCGCCATCCCAATGCCTGCAGCAGCAGACCGGCGAGCAGCGGCCCCAGCGCCAACCCCGCACCGAATGTGGTGCCCAGCAGGGCGAACACACGGGCACGCTCCGGCCCTTGCCAGGCATGCGCCAGCGCAGCCGTGCCCGATGCCAGCGCCGCTGCAGCGGCAACGCCCTGCAGCCCGCGCGCCAGATCCAGCCACAGCAGCGTAGGGGCCAGGCAAACGACGGCCGTGGCGATGCTGAAGCCCGCCGTACCCAGCAGGAACAATCGCCGCCGACCATAACGATCGGCCAGGCCACCGGCAGCGAGCAACAGGCTTCCGAAGGTGAGCATGAAGGCGTTGGTGACCCACGCCAGCGCAGTCGGCGACGACGCCGCGGAACGGGCCAGCGCCGGCACCGCGACGGCACCGGCCGAGAAGGACAACGGCAGCGCCAGCGCGGCCAGGCAGACGGCAAGCAGCGCCCACCGCTGCTGCGTGTGGGAAGGTACGGGAAGCATCGAAACCGGGGCCATGCGGGCCTCTATCCATCAGGGGCATTGATGATGGACAGGACGCTATTCCTGAAAAACAGGCTCGATGGACGTTGATTACGGCCCATCGTTCCGTAATCATGCCCAGCATGGATTCCATCTCTGCCCTGCTGGCCTTCGTCCGTACCGCCGAAGCAGGCAGCATCGTCGGCGCCGCTCGCGTCCTCGGCCTGTCCGCGTCGGCCGTGGGCAAGCGCATCGCCCGCCTTGAACAGGAACTCGGCACCCGCCTGTTCCAGCGCACCACCCGCCGCGTGCACCTCACCGACGAAGGCGAACTGCTGTTGCAGCGCTGCCGGCGTGCACTGGACGAGCTTTCCGAAGCACAGGCGGATCTGGCGCAGCGACAGCACGCCCCAAGTGGACTGCTGCGCATCGGCCTGCCCACCATCGGCTACCGCTTCCTGTTGCCGGTACTGCCGGGGTTCCAGCAGCGCTACCCGCAGGTGCAGCTGGAACTGGACTTCAACGATCGCATCGTTGATGTGGTCAGCGAAGGCCTCGACGCGGTGATACGCAGCGGTGAACTGGCCGATTCCAGCCTGACTGCACGCCGACTGGGCGGGTTTCGTTTCATGCTCTGCGCAGCGCCTGGTTATCTACAGGCGCATGGCATTCCCGGCGACGTGAGCGATCTGCGCCTGCATACCGCGCTGCGTTTCCGTTACCCCACCACCGGAAAGCTGCACCCGTGGCAGCTGCCGGGTATCGAAGGCGATGCCGGAGCGCGCCTTCCCACGGCGATGACCTGCAACAACATGGAGGCCGTACTGGCCGCTGCGATCGGTTGCATGGGCCTGGCCTGGATGCCGGACTTCCTCGCAGCCGGCGCGCTGGCCGATGGCCGCCTGCAACAGGTGCTGCCTGCGCTACCCACGCACCAGGGGCAGTTCTCGTTGCTCTGGCCCGGTGGGCGCCATCCCAGTGCACGCCTACGAGTGTTCATCGACTACGCCGTTGCCAACCTGTTCCGCGGCGACGAGGCGTAGCAGCTCCACAGAATCAGTTGGTGCCCGCCGTCTGCAGGAAATTGCGCAGCACCGGCGACGGTTGTTCCGGCCTCATGCAGAACTGCAGGGCGAAACGGGCGGCTTCGCTCTCCAGCACGCGATAGACGATCTCCTGCGGGCGGAAGCTGGCCATGCTGGCCGGAACGATCGCCACGCCCGCCTCCACCGCCACCAGCGACAGCACCGCGTGCATGCCCTGCGCTTCCTGCACCAAGCGCGGGGTGAAGCCCGCAGCGGTACACAGGCCCAGCACCTGCGCATGAAAGCCGATGCCCTCGCCCGCCGGCCATGAAACTAACGGCTCATCGGCGAGCATCGCCACGCTGACCTCCGGCGCGTTGGCCAGCGCATGTGCACGCGGCAGCGCAATCGCCAGGCGGTCGTGGTCGAAGTCGTACAGCACCAGCTCGGCGGCGGGAATCGGTGGGATCAACACGCCGACATCGATGCGCTGCTCACGCAGCCACAGCTGCTGCTGACGCGAGGTCGCTTCCTGCAGATGCAGCTGCACCTGCGGGTACTGCTGGCGGAAGCGGCGGATCAGGCCCGGCAACCGGCCATACAGCGCACTGCCCACATAGCCCACGCACAGACTGCCGGACTGTCCGGCGGCGGCTTCGCGCGTGCGCTGCAATGCCTGCTCGGCCTGCTGCAGCGTTGCCCGCGCCTCCACCAGCAGCGTCTGCCCGGCCACGGTCAGGCCCAGGGTACGGTTGCCGCGCACGATCAGTTCACTTCCGAGTTCGTCTTCCAAGCGTCGTATTGCCGCGGTCAGCGGCGGCTGCGACATGTGCAGGCGGGCTGCGGCGCGGTGGAAGTGCAGCTCTTCGGCCACGGCCACGAACTGGCGAAGCAGGCGCAGGTCGATCATCTCGATGCAGGCAGTGGGAACCCGCCTAGGGTACGCCCTCAGCAGCGCGCGTCCACGCTGGCGCGGGCAATGGCTGGCCATTGCAGCGCCACCGACTCGATGCTGTCGGCACTGACCGCGCGCAGATCCCGCGGATACGCCACATGCTCGGCCTCCTGCAGGCGCAGTGCGTGGAACTGGCCATTGCTTGCGCGCAGCACCCAGCCGCCGTCCTGGCAGCGCGTGGACGCCAGATAGGCCACGCCCTGCGCGACCGCGTCCGGATGCAGTTCGTCGGGCTCGCCGTCGATGCCCCACATGCGCGTCTTTGCCACCGGCGAAACCGCGTTGACCACGATGCCATGCTCGGCGCCTTCCAGCGCCAGCACATTGACCAGGCCCAGCGCCGCCAACTTGCCCATCGCGTAAGCGGACAGCCCGCGCTGTGCGTACTGCGGATACAGCGCGCGATCGGAGGTGGTGATGACGATGCGCCCACCGCCCGCCGCGCGCATTGCCGGCCACGCCGCCTGCGCCAGCCACAGCGGCGTCTTCGCGGCCAGGCACAGCATCTGCTCCAGCGCCTCGTCCTCGATCGCTTCCAGCATCTGGTACTCGACCCAGCCGGCGTTGTGGATCAGGAAATCGATGCGGCCGTGCTGCTGTAGCAGATCCTGCACCAGCCCATGGCAGCCCACGCGATGGTCGATGGGACCGCTTGCGGCCTGCACCGGCAAACCCTGCCGCTGCAGCGCTTCGACGCTGCGCAGGATGCCCTGTGGATCGGCACCTCGGCCATCGGTGCCGGCACCGACGTCATGCATCACCACATACGCGCCACGCTCGGCCAGCAGGCGGCTGTAGGCCAGGCCCAGTCCACCGGCGGCACCGGTCACCAGGCCCACCTGGCCTTCGAAGGAAATACGAGAAATTGGCTGCATCGGCACAGCTTCGGCCAAGCGCACCGCACTCGGCCAATACCGTTGACCACCGCGCACGATACGCCCGCGCTATCACTGGAAAAGGGGACGGAGGGGATCAAGTCGCTTCCGGCACATAAAGGGCAATAGCGACTTAATCCCCTCCGTCCCCTTTTTCGTTCAGCGGCTGAAGCGGCGCGCGCCGGCCACGCAGATCACCGCGACCACGGTCACCAGCACCATGCTGAGGCTGACCGCTTCGTGCAGCAGCAGCGCGGCCAGGGCCAGGCCGAAGAAGGGCTGCAGCAGCTGCAGTTGGCCGACGGCGGCGATACCGCCCTGCGCCAGACCGCGATACCAGAACAGGAAGCCGACCAGCATGCTGAACACCGCCACGTAACCCAGTGCCCACCACGCCGACGCACCGACGGCGGCGAACGAGGCCGGACGCATCAGCACTGTCAGCGGCAGCATCACCGGCAAGGCCAGCAGCAACGCCCAGCTGATCACCTGCCAACCGCCGAGATGGCGGGCAAGCCGGCCACCTTCGGCATAGCCCAGCCCGCACACCACGATCGCCGCCAGCATCAGCAGGTCGGCCTGCAACGACGCCTCGATGCCGTTGCGCACCGCATAGCCGACCACGCAGGCACTGCCCAGCAGCGAGAACAACCAGAACGCCGGGCGCGGTCGATCGCCGCCGCGCAGCACGCCGAATACCGCAGTGCTCAATGGCAACAGGCCGAGGAACACGATGGTATGCGCCGACGACGCATGGCGCAGCGCGAGTGCCGTCAGCAGCGGAAAGCCGACCACAACGCCGAGGCTGACCACCACCAGCCCCGGCAGGTCATTGCGCCGCGGCCATGGCTGGCGCAGCAGAAGCAGCAGACCCAGGCCAAGCACGGCGGCGATGGTGGCGCGTGCGGCAGTGACGAACCCGGCATCCAGCTGCAGCACCGCCAGGCGGGTGGCCGGCAGGGAGCCGGCGAAGATCACCACACCGATGAAGCCATTGATCCAACCACTCGCCGACCGTTCCACGCCTGTACTCCTGCAATGCCGGGCGGTCCCGGCGGGATTTCCATGAGAGCAGCTGTGACCCCGCCACCCCAGCTACAATCCAGTACAGTCGCAAGTAACTGTACTGCCCACACTTCCACTACAGCCCGCCATGCCACGCCCCCTGACCCGCATCGAATCCGTCATCCAGGCGGTACGCACCCGCATCAACGCGCGGGTCGATGGCCCCGGCTCGCGCCTGCCTTCGGTACGGGCGCAGGCGGCGGCAATGGGGGTATCGGTCTCCACCGTGGTCGAGGCCTACGAGCGCCTGGCCGCCGAGGGTGTGATCAGCGCGCGCGCGGGCTCGGGCTTCTACGTCAGCGGGCCGGTCGCACCGCTCGCGCTGGCCGAAATGGAACCCCGGCTGGATCGCGCCGTGGACCCGCTGTGGGTGTCGCGGCAATCGCTGGAAACACCGGCCGGCCATCTCAAGCCGGGCTGCGGCTGGATGCCCAGCGATTGGCTGTACCAGGACGGCATGCGCCGTGGCCTGCGTCGGCTGGCACGCGTCGACGCAGCGCATCTGGTCGACTATGCCGGCCCGCTGGGCCTGCCGCCGCTACGCCAGCTGCTGCAGCGACGCGCTGCCGCGCTGGGCATCGATGCGCCGATGGAGCAGATCCTGCTGACCGAATCCGGTACGCACGCGGTCGATCTGCTCTGCCGCTTCCTGCTCAAGCCCGGCGACTGCGTGCTGGTGGATGACCCCAGTTACTTCAACTACCACGCGTTGCTGAAGGCACACCAGGTGCAGGCCATCGGCGTGCCGTACACGCACAGCGGCCCGGACCTGGAGGCGTTCGCGCAGGCGCTGCAGGCGCATTCGCCGCGGCTGTACATCACCAACTCCGGCCTGCACAACCCGACCGGCGCGGTGCTTTCCGCGAGCACCGCACACCGCCTGCTGGGCCTGGCCGAACGCAGCGAACTGATCATCGTCGAGGACGACATCTTCGCCGACTTCGAACTGCAGCCAGCGCCGCGACTGGCCGCGCTCGATGGGCTGTCACGGGTGATCCACGTCGGCAGTTTCTCCAAGACGCTGTCGGCAGCCTCCCGCTGCGGCTACATCGCGGCACGCCATGACTGGATCGAGGCGCTGACCGACCTGAAGCTAGCAACCAGCTTCGGCGGTGGCCATCTGGCCGCGCAGTTGATGCACGTCGCGCTGACCGACAGCGGCTACCGCCGCCACATGCAGTCGATACGTTCGCGCCTGGCCGATGCGCGCCGGCACACACTGCGGAAACTGCAGACGCTGGGCATCACGCCGTGGCTGCAGCCGGAAGCCGGGCTGTTCCTGTGGTGCCAGCTGCCCGATGGCCGCGATGCCGCCGCACTGGCCCGGCAATGCCTGCGCGAGGGCATCGTGCTGGCACCGGGCAACGCGTTCAGCCAGTCGCAGCGCGCGGCCGACTATGTGCGTTTCAACGTTTCGCAGTGCCAGGACCCGAGGATCTGGCAGGTACTGGCGCGGGAACTGCGCTGAGCCGAGCACCGACCAGGCAGCGTCCACGCTCAGTCGCCCCGCAGGTAGGTTTCCGCTGGAATTTCCATCAACTCCGGACCCGAGAGCATCGCCCCCTTCAGATCGGCGCCCGCGTTCAGGGCATTGTTGATGGCGTTGAGCGACGAACTGCGTTGGCAGATCGCCTTGAATGCGCCACGTGGTCCCTGGTGGTACATCTTCAATGCACGCTCGAGACCCTCCGCCACTATCGGCTCGCAGTCCAGCGGCAGTTCATGCAGGACGCCCTGCCCGTCGCGCGCGGTGAATGTACGCGGCAAACGCACTCCCAGTTCCATATGCGCGATCAGGGCCATGGCAAATGCTTCCGGCAGCCAGATCAGCAGACGGATCACCAACCCGCGGGCCACGCCACGCGCGACCAGGTCCCGCTCGGCCTGTTCCTCATCGACGTCTTCCCGGCCAAGCAACGACAACGCGAGCTCGAAGGCCTCGGTCGAGGGCATTGGAGGTGGGCGATGTTCCATTTGCTGTGTCCTGCAGCTCCAGACAGGCGCGCACCTTAGGCAAAGCAGCGCCGGCGCGCAATGCCTCTTGCGCGCCGCGCTACAGTGGTATGTCCCCTCCGCAGGAATCCGCGCATGTCCACGTTCTCCGACCCACAGGCGGTGGCCCGCTATGCTGACGCGCCGCTGCGCCAGGTGCCCGGCTTCCTCGCGTTGCAGCAGATGAGCCGCCTGCTGCTGGCCGAACGCGTCCCTGCTCAGGGCCGCGTGCTGGTGCTCGGTGCGGGTGGGGGGCTGGAGCTGAAGGCTTTTGCCGAAGCGCAGCCGGGCTGGCAACTGCTCGGCGTGGACCCTGCTGCGCCGATGCTGGCCCTGGCCGAGCAGACACTGGGTCCGTTGAACACACGCGTCGAATTGCTGGAGGGCTACATCGACGATGCCCCGGATGTGCGCTTCGATGGTGCCAGCTGCTTGTTGACCCTGCACTTTCTCGATGCCGCGCAGCGCCTGCACACGCTCCGCGAACTGCACCGGCGCCTGCAACCCGGCGCGCCGCTGGTGGTGGCGCACCACAGCGTGCCACAGGACCCGGCCGGCAAGCTGCGCTGGTTGCAGCGCTACGCGGCGTTCGCCGAAGCCTCGGGGGTTGCCCACGCCGATGCGCAGCGCGCGATCGACGCCATTGCCGAGCGGTTGCCGCTGCTGGCACCCGAGCAGGAGGTCGCACTGCTGCAGGAGGCCGGCTTCGACGGTGTGGAGCTGTTCTATGCAGGCTTCAGCTTCAAGGGCTGGGTGGCGTACGCCGGGTGATGCCTACGGCACCACCGTAATGCCGATGCGCTGCATCAACAGCGCCACCTGCTGCACATCCAGCGTGGCGCCGCGCAGATTGGTGCTGCGCAGGTCCAGCTCACCCAGCTCCGAGTTGGTCAGGTTGCAGTCGGTGAAGTTGGCACTGTTCCAGTCGATACCCTCGAACTGGCCCCCGGACAGATCCGATCCTGCGAAGCTGGCACCGCTCACGTTGGCGCCGTCCCAGCGGTTCTCCCACAGTTCGCACTTCTCCAGCGTCACCCGCGAGAAATTGGCGTAGCGCAGGTTCGACTTCTTGATGAAGGCGCTGCAGAACCAGCTGCGCGTGGTGATCTGGTTCATGAAGCTGGCGTTGCTGAAATCAGCGCCCTGCGCGCGGCACTCGCTGATCTCCAGGCCCAGCGCCTTGATGAAACTGAAGTGGCACATGCTGATGTCGCAGCTGCGGAAGCTGGCTTCCTTCAGCGTGGCGCCATTGAAGCGGCAGCCCGCGCGGGTGTCGGCGTCATAGAAGCTGCAGTTGATGAACTCGGTACCGGTCAGGTCGGCGCCGGAAAAATCGCATTCGTGGAACTGCTGGTCGACCACTTTCTGGCCGATGTACTGGTCCGCGCCGATGCGCAGCTTGCGGTGAACGGTGGGGGACATCAGGGATTCCATGCCAGGGGCCCCGTCATGATGCCGGGCCGCGAGGGCGATCCATAGACGCTGGCGCGGTCGGGTTCACCGGCAGTCCAGCCGTTCTGTGTCCACTCCCGCCAAATGCACGATGTTGCACGTTAATGCACGAACGTGCAGACTTGCGTCATGAGCTCCGATCCCAGCCCCCTCCCCGCCCAGCGGACCCAGCAGATCCTCGAGGAACTGCGCCAGCAGGGCCGCGTGGTCGCCGCCGAACTGGCGCGCCGCTATGCCGTCTCCGAAGATTCGATCCGCCGCGACCTGCGCGAGCTGGCCGCCCAAGGCCTGTGCCAGCGCGTCTACGGCGGCGCCGTGCTGCCGCCGCCCAAGGAACGGCCGCTGCGCGAGCGCCTGACCCGCGACCGCGGCGACAAGGCCGAGCTGGCCGCCCGCGTCTGCGCGCTGCTGCAACCGGGCCAGGTGGTACTGCTCGATGCAGGCTCGACCAATCTGGCGATCGCCCAGCAGTTGCCGGCCGCTCTCGGGCTGACGGTGATCACCAATACCCCACAGATCGCCACCGCCGCCAGCATGCTTGAAGGCACCTCGGTGCAGCTGATCGGCGGCCGCCTGGCCAGCGGTGGCGGCGCGGTCGGTGCCGAAGCGTTGGCCCAGGTGCAGCGCCTGCGTGCCGACGTGTACCTGCCCGGCCCATGCGCGGTGGACGGTGACACCGGCGTGTGGGCGATGGATGCCGAAGAAGCCACGCTGAAGCGCGCGATGGTGGCCTGCAGCAGCCGCGTCATCGTCGCTGCCACCACCGAAAAGCTCGGTGCGCGCGGCAACTGGCAGATCGCCAGCCTGGACGAGATTGACGACCTGGTGCTGACCACCACCGCACCGCCCGCACTGGCGGCTCGCTTCCGCGCCGCCGGTATCGCGGTGCACCCCACGCCTCCCTGACCGTACCGCTCATGTCCCTTGCCAACCGCGCGCGTGCCGAACAGCACGCGACCCGCGCCGCATTCTTCATTCCCGGCTTCGCCACCGCGCTGTGGGCCACCCTTGTGCCGTTCGCAAAGGCACGCACCGAGATCAATGACGCCACGCTGGGGCTGGTGCTGCTCTGCCTCGGTGCCGGCTCGCTGCTGGCGATGCCCTTGTCCGGCGTGCTGGCCGCGCGCCTAGGTTGCCGCCGGGTGATGGTGGCCAGCAGCCTGCTGATCTGCCTGACCGTGCCCGGCCTGGCCCTGGCGGGTTCGGCGTGGACGCTGGGCCTGGTGCTGTTCGTGTTCGGTGCGGCCGTGGGCGCGATGGACTGCACGATGAACGTGCAGGCCGTCATCGTCGAGCGCGAAGCACGGCGGGTGATGATGTCCGGCTTCCATGCCTTCTTCAGCATCGGTGGCTTCCTCGGCGCGGCAACCATGACCGTGCTGTTGTCCGCACAGCTGCCGCCACTGGCATCGGTGCTGATCGGCGTTGGCGCCATGTTGCTGGTGATGCTGCTGTCGGCGCCGTACTGGCACAGCGAACGCATGCCGCACGACACACCGATGCTGGCCCTGCCGCACGGCATCGTGCTGTTCATCGGCGTGCTGGCGTTCGTCGCTTTCCTCGGCGAAGGCGCGATGCTGGACTGGAGCGCGGTCTTCCTCAGCGATGTGCGTCGCGTCGATGCCAGCCTTGCCGGTATCGGCTATGTGACCTTCACCCTGACCATGACCGTCGCACGACTGTTCGGCGATGCACTGGTGGCGCGCGTGGGACGACAGCGCGCGATTGTCTTTGGCGCTCTGCTTGCCGCTGCCGGCGTGCTGGTGCTGACCCTGGTCACGCCGTGGCAGGCGTCGCTGGCAGGCTATGTGCTGGTCGGCCTTGGCTGCGCCAACATCGCGCCGGCCCTGTTCTCGCTGGCTGGGCACCAGACGCGCATGCCGGGTGCGCTGGCGATTACTGCCGTGTCCACGCTGGGCTTTGCCGGCATCCTTGCTGGCCCGGCCTTGATCGGCTTCGCCGCCAACCATTTCGGCCTGATCGCTGCGTTCATCGGCGTGGCCACGGCCTTGTTGCTGGTGGCAGTGTCCACGCGCTGGCTGCGGGTGTAGCCCGCGGCATCAACGCCGTCTGCGCCGCAGCTTCATCCGCAATCGCCGATAGCCGATCACCGTCGCCGTGGCACACAACGCGGTGCCGGCAGCGCTCAGCAGCAGCAACACCGCCAGCCGGGCACCTTCCTGGCGCAGCATCGCCGGCAGATCCCAACTGTGCAGGAAGTAGAACAGCCAGCGCCCCACCCGCTCGCGATGCCCCATCGTCAGCAACGGATCGCCGGTGGCCAGGTCGAGATAGACGCGCGTCGCCTCGGCATCGCCGAAGTCCACCACTGCTACCGGGAAGCGGCGTACCGCTGCACCATTCATGGCCTCGGGCGCACGCGGATAGAAGTAGGCGTCCGCTGCACGCTGCACCACGAAACCCTGCATCGGCGCATCGGACAGCGCCCGCACCCTCTGCTGCAGCCACGCCGCCGGCAGCAACCGAGCAACCTGCAGATGCCCATCGCTGCCAGACACGATGCGGGTATCGCCATTCCCATCCAACAGCACCGCGAACAGCTCGCCTCCGATGCGGCGCCACTGTATTTCCACCGGTTGGAAGCGCTCGGCATCGGCTGCGGCCAGAAGTGTCGCCGGCTTACCCAGCGCGCCATCCACCGCCACCGTGCCACCGCGATAGCGTCCGCTGTCGATCGCTTCACGCGTGCTGCTGAAGACCCCCAGTGGATTCATCGACATCAGCCCGCTGAATATCCAGGTAAACACGAAGGTCGCAGCCACCAGCCCGATCAGATGGTGCCAGCGCATCCATGGTTCGACATAGGGCGTCTTCGCACCGGAACGGTAACGCCCACGGAAACGCCAGCGCCACAGGCCCACCACGATGCCGCTGACCGCCGCCACCGTGCACAGCGCAGACAGCACGATCACCACCCACGTCCACACCGGATCCACCGACTGCATGCGCAGGAAATACAGCCAGTGCAGCCAGGCACCCACGTAGTTCCAGCGCTGCTGCACATGCGGTGCGTCCAGCACCACTTCGCCAGTGTGCGAAGACACATACAGGTCACCGGGCTTCGTACCCCCCACCTCCACCCGGTACAGCGGCCGGTGCGCGTCCAGCGCGCGCGAATGCGTCCAGCGGTCCTCCTCCACGCGCATTGCACCGACAAAGGCCGGGCCGCCAGCAAACTGTGCCGCTGACGCTTCGGCGCGCTGTGCCGACACTGGCAGCAAGGCCTGGCCGGTGACGGCTGACCACGCCCCCACGTTGCTTCCCGTGCGCACCACATACGCAGGCTCGCCACGCAGCGTGGTCAGTGCCACGGCCTCCGGCTCGGCCTGCACGGCGGCAGGCAGCACCGACAGCCCGTGCAGATCGCGGGCCTCCGGCAGCACCGGCAACGCCGCCAGCCGCTCACCCGGCGTCAGCTTCGGGTAGCCGATGAACAGCATCACCATGCCGCTGACGAACCACAGCAGCATCAGCAGGCACCCACCAATGCCCAGCCAGCGATGCACCAGATAGGTCCAACGCTTGGCAGTGGATCGCAGCGACATGGTGCGCGTCCTCAGAAGCGATGGTCGACGGTGAACTCGACGCGGCGATCCGCGCCCAGCAGCCACTGCGTGCTGGTGTAGTACGCGGTGGCGTAGTACGCCTTGTCGAACACGTTGAACAGCCGAGCGGACAGCCGTGTGCGCGGTGCCGCCTGCCAGGTCAGCGCAAGGTCAGTGGTGCTGTAGCCGGGAAGTTCCAGCGTGTTGGCATTGTCGGCGTAGCGCTTGCCGACATAGCGGACGCCCGCCGCTGCACTCCAGTCCGGCAGGAACTGCCAGCTCAACCATGCGTTGGCCAGGCGCTCGGCCACGTTCGGCGGCACGTTGCCATCACGCGACACCAGCACCGCCGGCGAACCGGTGGTTTCCAGGAAGTCCTCGAACTCGGCCTTCAGTACCGTGGCGTTGGCATCCAGCGACCAGTGTGGCGCGAAGTTCCAGTTCAGCGACGCCTCGATACCGCGCGAGGTCTGCGCGCCCACCTGCACGCGGCGATCCGGCACCAGCGGATCGCGGCTGAGCAGCCCGGTCTTGCGGATGCGATACGCCGCCAGCGTCCACTCGCCACCGTCGAAGGCCTGCTTCAGGCCCACCTCGATCTGCCGCCCCTTGGCCAGACCGAAGGCACCGTTGGCCGGGCTGATCATCAGCAGTCCGCTGACCGGGTCCGCCGCCTGCGAGTACTGCGCGTACAGGCTCAGCGTCGGCTGCAACGCGAACACGGTGCCTGCGCGCCAGCCGGTGCTGCTGTAGGTCTTCGAGAACGCGTTCTGGCCGCTGATCAGATCGGTGCGGTCGATGCGCGCGCGGTCGTGGCGCAACCCACCCAGTACCGACCAGCGTTCGCTCAATGCCAACCGGTCTTCCACGAACAGCGCGTACTGCTCGGCGCGGTTGCGATAGCGCGGCAGGTCCGGCGCATCGCTGGCGAACTGGCCCGGCACCGGATCGAACGGGTCAACCGGGCCCGAGCTGCCGGCATAGGTGTTGTTGGTGTGCTTGAAGTGTGCGCGGTTGGCATCAAGCCCCACGGCGAAGCTGTTGGCCAGGCCCGCGATGTTCTCTTGCACCCGCAGGGTCGAGGTCAGTCCTGTCTGGTCCTGGTTGTGCGTGATCTGGGTGTTGCCCGAGCGATCGATCAAGCCGGTGGCCGGGTTGTAGACATAGGCTTCGGCATTGCGCCAATCGCGCTGGCTGTCGATCTGGTAGACGCGGGTGCGCCATTCGACGTTTGCGTTCGGTGTCCACAGCGCGTCGAGCTGGGTCCAGCGATCACGGTAGCGGATCTCGCTGTCTTCCACGTTGTAGTTGCGATGGCGCAGCGCTTCCAGTTGGCGGCCATCCACCAGCGGCGTGCCGAAGTAGCGCATCGGTTTCTGGTAGCCCTGCGCATGGGTGAGGGTCAGCTGCAGGTCCTGCCGCGGCTGCCACAGCAAGGCACCGGAAAAGGTCGCGTCACTGTTTCGGCCACGGTCAACCCAGCCACCGCCGTAATTGCCACTCACATCCAACCGATAGGCCAGGTCCGGGGTCAGCGCACCGCCGCTGCCGAAGCCCAGGCGCGCAGTGTCCTCGCTGCCCACGGTCACGCTGATCTCGTTCTCGATGGCGCCACGCGTGGGTTTCTTCGGAACGATGTTGATCACGCCGCCGATCGCACCATCGCCATGGATCACCGAGGCTGGTCCACGCAGTACTTCGATGCGCTCGATCGACCAGGTATCGAACGGGAAAGTGATGCCCACGCCACCGTACTGTCGCAGCCCGTCGTACAGGCGCATCACCGAGGCGCCATCGGTGAAGCCGCGGCTGGACAGTGCACTCAGACCATTGCCCGGGTGCGGCATGGCACTGATCGCACCGGCGCGGCTGATCGCATCGTTGAGGTTGCTGTCGCCCCGCTGTTCCAGCTGTTCGCGCGAGATGACGGTGAGGCTGGCCGGTGTCTGCAGCACGCTCAGGCCCAGCGCGGAACCGGCGTTGGCGGTGGATGAAAGCTCACCACTGCGGGTATCGATTACCCGCACGGTATCCAGCGTGGTTGGTGGGGCCGCATCGGCGGCAAGGGCTGGTACGGCGTGCAGCAGGGACATGCACAGCGCAGGCAGCGCCGCCCTGCGCAGGCGCGCGGAGTTGGGTTTGGTTTTCATTTGTTCACGGCATGCAAGGCCACCCCGCAGTGGCAGGGCAGCAATCAGAAAGGGACAAACACGCGCGTGCGGGCGCCGGCCGTGGCCGGCAACCTCATGGAAAAACGTTCAATGCAACGCGCGTGCGGCTCAGGCGGCCGTGAAGGCCGGTGGCCCGCGCGCTCCCAATGTGCCGCTGATTGGTTGCGGCAGCGCCCCCACCGCACCGCGCAGCGCGCGGCACACCTGTGCCATCGGCGCCAACAACAGCAATGCCGCCACCAGCAGGGTGATCAGCCGCGCAGCGATCAGGCAGTAATCGCAGTCCACACCCATCTCATGGTCGGCGTGTGGATCGGCAGCCGGCTTCGCTTTCGATCCCCCGTGCTGCATTGCCATCGCGTGATGGTCGTGGTGCCCTTCCATCGCGTGCTGCGCATGCTCTGCGTGCATCGCGTGATTCATGGCTGCCACCGGTGCGGTGGTCGCAACGTGGCCATGCGCCAGCCAGCGGCTCACCAGTGGGGCGAGCAGCACCAGCAGCATGGCAAGCCATGCCAGGACCTGGAACCGGCGGTGGAGGACAGAACGACGCACACCCCCATTCTACGGGGGGATGACCAACCTTGGACCATGTTCAGGGTTTCCAGAAAGATGGTGCGACGTTATGACGCAGCCTCGGACGCAGGCGCTCTCCATGGCCCCAAGGGGGGACGGAAGGCGACCTTACGGCCCCTTCCGTCCCCGCATCGCATTGCTAGAACCGCGCGGGCTGCTGCACCGCACGTTCCAGGAACATGACGCCCGCCTGCAGGCTGTTGCGGGCGTTCTCCAACCAGCGTTCCGGATCGGCCACCGCGAATCGCTCCTGTGCATCCACATCACCCGAATCGGCCAGGTCGGCCAACTGCAGATGGATGTGGTTCTCCACCAGGCTCACCAGCACGGCGAGCTCGGCCGACAATCCGGCGATGCGTTCGGTGAAGCCAGCGTCGTTGCTGTTCAGAGACATGTCCCCTGTTCCTATGCGTTGCGGTGTTGATGGATGGCTTCGAAACGCTCGGCACAGGCAGGCCCACAGAACAGCCTGGCCGGATCGTTGTCGAAGTCTTCGCTGCAGTCCGGGTTGTGGCATTCCCCAATGGGTGAGAGAGGAGCAACGTTGCTGGCCCGCGTTGCGTGCCGGGCCAATGCGCGTTGCAGATGGCGCGCTTCAAATTCCTGCGCTTCGTCGATGGTGTCCGTCATGCCAGCTGTATTTTATCGGGGGGTGGTCGCACCGATTGAGAACGCCGCGACGACAGTGGAAAACGCGGGCTCGGCATCGGATCGGCGTTCGCAGTTGCAATGGATTTCAGGCATGCAGGCTCCTTGTGCATGGGTGCCCCGAGGGGCGGTGGATTGAAACGAAGGGCCGTCTCTGACGGCGGTCGCATCATCGGAAAAGCGGTTCTCGCCAACTGCGACGCAACGTCGCGCAGGCGACGATCTGCGCACGTCATCGCAGATCCATCGCCCGCTGATAGTCTTCATCCGGCTCAGGGATGCAAGGTACTGGAAGGTGTTGCAAATGGTGTCGTTTTCCGACACCATGATCACGTCATCTCCCTCCACCTTGCCCTGGCCACGTCGCGTTGGTCCGCCGTCGCGTGGCCGGCATACGGCAGGCATTGCACAGCGCATTGGCCACTACCCGCTGCGGTGGACCGATCCACGTTCCAAGGGGCCCCGTCGAATGCACACACCGCACCCAGCGCAGGACATCGTTCCCGCGTTCCTGCAGGCCATGCACGCGCACGGCATCGTGCCGGATGCGCGCGGCCGCGACGCACTCAACGCCGATGGCACGCTGGTGCGCTTCCATGTGGAAGGCGACCGCCGTGGCACCCGCAATGGCTGGGCCGTGTTGTTCGGAGACCACGTGCCGGCCGGTGAGTTCGGCAGCTGGCGCACTGGCAGCCGCCATGCCTGGTGTGCGAAGCCGGAAACCACACTGAGTGCTGCCGAACAGCGCGCGATCCGGCAACGCCAGGAAGTCGCCCGTACCGAACGGGAACGGCAGCAGCGCGAACGAGAGGAGGCCGCAGCCAAGGCCGCCAACGTATTGTGGAACCGCGCCCTGCCCGCAGACGTGCACCATCCCTATCTGATGCGCAAGGGTATCCACGCGCATGCGCTGCGTGTGGCGGCATGGCCCGTGCGCAACAGCGACGGCCTGGTCTTCCGCTACATCGACAATGCCCTGCTGGTGCCGGTGATGAACGCCACGGGCCGGATCGTCTCACTGCAGGCGATCTTTCCGCGCACGGATCCGGCACTCGGCCGCGACAAGGACTTTCTCAGCGGAGGCCGCAAACAGGGCTGCTTCCACGTCATTGGCAAGCCGCTGCCTGGACAGCCGATCGCCATCGCCGAGGGCTACGCCACGGCGGCGTCAATCCACCAGGCCACGGGCGGGTGCGTGGTGGTGGCTTGGGACGCAGGCAATCTCGCTGCGGTCGCCCGTGCCTGGCGCAGCGCGGTTCCCGATGCCGACTTCGTCATCTGTGCCGACAACGACCGATGGACCCGGCAACCGCTGGACAATCCCGGTGTCACCCACGCCACTCGCGCTGCCGCAGAGATCGACGCGCGCGTGGTGTGGCCCGAGTTCGCCGCGCTGCACGACGACGATGACCGTCCGACCGACTTCAACGATCTGCACCTGCGCGAAGGACTGGAGGCAGTGCGCACCCAACTGCTCCCTCGGCCGCCTGCCATTACCGAGGAAAACACTGCGGAAGAGGATGCGCCATCGTCGTCCAACGCACGCTACCAGGTACCCGGCAACCTGTCCGCATTCGATGCCTTTACTCCGTTCCCCGACACCGGCGCGCGCGGACGCCCGCTGCCGACCGCGCGCAATCTGGCCGAGCTGTGCCGGCGCACCGGCGTCACCGTGCGCTACAACGTCATCCGCAAGGATCTGGAGATCCTGGTTCCGGGGCTGCAGAGCACGGTCGACAATGCCAAGGAGGTGGCCGCCGGTGAAGTGATGGACTGCATGCACCGCGCCGGCATGGCCATCGCCAGCTTCGAGACCAACCTGTGCCAGGTCGCCGAGGCCAATCCGTACAATCCCGTCGCCAGCTGGATCACCTCACGGCCCTGGGATGGCCAGTCCCGCCTGCAGGCGTTCTTCGACACCGTGCAGGAAGCTCAACCCACGCGCATGGCCGACGGCCGCATCCTGAAGGAAGTGCTGATGCGTCGCTGGCTGATCTCCGGCGTGGCCGCGGCGTTTGAGCCGGACGGCGTGGTAGCGCGTGGTGTGCTGACCTTCGTTTCGAAACAGAACCTGGGCAAGACGCGCTGGGCACGGCAACTGGCACCGGCCGAGCTGCAGTTGATCGCCGATGGCGTGGTGCTCGATCCGGCCAACAAGGACAGCATCAAACAGGTCATCTCCAAGTGGATCGTGGAACTGGGCGAAGTCGACGCCACGTTCCGTCGCACCGATATCGCTGCGCTGAAGTCGTTCATCTCACGCAGCCACGACGAGATCCGCCGCCCGTATGCGCGCACGGAATCCCGCTATGCGCGGCGCACCATCCTGTTCGCCAGCGTGAATGACGAGCGCTTCCTGCGCGACGCCACCGGCAACACCCGCTGGTGGACCGTGCATGCCGTGGGCCTGGGCGAACCGGCACGGATCGACATGCAGCAGGTGTGGGCCGAAGCCCATGCGCTCTACTGCGACGGCGAGACCTGGCACCTGTCCAGCGAGGAACTGGATGCGCTGAACGCCACCAACAGCGAGCACGAACCGATCTCTCCGATCGCCGAGCTGATCGACCGCTACTTCGACTGGTCCGTCCCTGCCGTGCAGTGGAGCGCACAGTACCGTGCCACCGAGATTGTCATCGCGGTCGGCATCGACAAGCCGAACCGCCGCGAGGTCAACGAGGCCGCCGCCTATGTGGTCAAGCGCCATGATGTGCGCACGAAGGTGGTCGGCAAGGAACGGGCCAAGGTCTGGTTGATGCCACCGCGAAAGCTCAACCTCGCCGGGCACGCAGCCGGTCCGTTCTGATGCCATGAATCCATGACGGCCATCAGATCGACCGCAGCAGCGCTGAGTGTCACCTCGCTCCATCGGGATGATAGTAGATGAAAGGTGTTGACTAGGGCGACCCACAGAGGCAAGATGTCCGTATCGGCTTCGCCACCTTCCAGGAGCGCTTCCGCCATGCCTCGTCCCCGACTGCATGCCTTCGAAGGTGAGCAGCTGACCGTGCAGCAGATCCACCAGCGGGTACCGGTGCTTTCCGAACGCACCATCCGCGACCACCTTGCTGCCGGCCGCCGTACACGTTCCGCCATGCTGAGCTTCGACCCGATCGCGGCGGCTGCCCGAGGTGGTCGCATCACCCAGCGCATCCTGCGCGCGCGCAGCGCGGCCGGTCGCGATTCCTGACCCGCCCGCACTGCCGAATTTCCCCAGGAGTAGATTCCGCATGATTCCCGCCTCCCTCGACAGCGGCCATCGCATGATTGCCGACACGCTGGCTGCGTTCCGTACCGGCCCCGCTCTGGGCAGCATCGCGCTGCGAGCGGCTCCGCAAGCGCGTCCTCCGCTCTATATCGGCATCGCCGGCGGCAGGCGGGCCGGCAAGGACACCCTCGCCAACGGACTGGCCTCGGCACTGGCACTACCCTGCGACAGCTTCGCCGCCCCGCTACGGCAGTTCGTCGCCTCCCTCCTCGGGTTGTCGCTGCGTGAACTGGACAACCGCAAGGAGGACGCCATCGACTGGCTGGCTGAATTCACTCCACGCCACCTGATGCAGGCCGCCGGCATCGAATGGGGGCGTGATCGCGTCCATCCCGAGCTGTGGGTACGTTCGCTGTTCGCACGCCTGCCAGCGGGCGGCCTGGTACCTGATGTCCGCTTCGCCAATGAAGCACATGCGATCCGCCGCCGCGGCGGTGTCGTGATCCGCGTCAACCGCCCGGGCCATGGTATCCATCAGACCCACACCAGCGAGCAGCCACTGCCCGATGAACTGATCGACATCGAGGTGAGCAACGACGGTAGCCAGGCCGATCTGGTACGCAGGACGCTGGACCAGCTGCTCTCGCGCGGCGTGATCTGAGCCTGGAGCAAGGCCGCGTTGCCCTGCCGCGTGCCCTGTCCCGCCCGCAGGTTCCGACCCATCGTCGGCGAAAATGATGTAAGGTCGTCCCCCATCACCGACGACACCTGTCGTCACCCTGCATCCCCAACCCCGTTCGCAAAGAGGAAATGCCATGGAGGTCGAACAGTTCACGTCGACGCGCCTGAAGGCCATCGAGTTGTTCAAGTCCCAGCCCAAGGGCGGCAAGGACACCGTGAGCCTGGACGCGATCTTCATCTCGCTGTGCTCGCAGGCCAACGCCCAGAGCGACGCCGGCAGCGCCAGGCAGGCACGGACCGCCGCACGCCCCGGCAGCCAGCAGCCGCCCGCGCCGTGGTTCACCGAAACCCTCGCTGCCTTGAAGGGCAAGGGCGAGTCGATCACCGTGGCGCGTTTCCTGATGTTCGCCAACCGCTTCCCGGTCAAGCGCATGGACCAGGTCAATGCCGCCCGCTGGCTGCGCGACGCGGGCTACATCCCGCGCAAGACCGGCGGCAACCTGGTGTTCGACCTTTGATCCAGCTCCACCTGCAGTCCTGAAGCCCCGGCATCGTCCGGGGCTTTTTCGTTTCAGGGCCCGCTCGCCTGCATGAGGACGGCCCATGGGGCGTCGTCCTCACCCTGTACCTGCCGCATCTCCTTGATCTGCTCTTCCTTCCGCCTTGTGAGGACCACGAGTACGAAAGGAGGGGAAAACATCGGTGGCAACAGCCAGCGGTTGCAAGGCATCACACCGCGCCCTGCAGCACTCCTCACCCGTCCTCGCGGCGCCGATGAATGTCTTCAGCACACAGCCGAAAGTAGATGAAAGGTGTTGACTGAAGGGGCGGGATGGCAACAGTGGAGATCAATGCCACTGACGACATCCTTCATGAACGCCCTGCCCGACAGCATCCAGACCCTGGCCGAGGTCATCGGCGAATCCGCAGCCCTCACGCTGGTGCGTGCATGGCCGCCGACCACCTCCAGCACCACCGGCCGCCACCGCGTCATCGTCTACGTTCCATCCACCCTGCCTGATCAGCATCGCCTGATCGACATCCTCGGCCACGACGTCGCCCAGCGGCTGGTCGCGCATTTCGGTGGCGAGCTGCTGTTCCTGGCCTCCTGCTTTGCCGCCGGCGCGCACGAACGCCGCGATCAGATCGCGCGTGCCGTGGCCAGCGGCATGCCGCGCGAACATGTTGCACGTGAGTTCGGTGTCTCGCAGACCACCATCAAGCGCGCCCTGCGCGGCGCCCGCTCCGCGCCACCGCCGGCGGTCCACCCGGCCCTGCTCAAGGGATACGCGCGCGCATGAACGAAAGCGACCTGCTGGCCGGTGTACCGGACTGGGCCAAGTACCTGGGGGGAACCTCGGGCGTGCTGATCGCGGTATCGCTGTGGCTGCGCCAATGGTTGTCGTCGGCCAAGGTCGACCGTACCGCCGATGAAGCCACCAGCAACACGCTGCGCACCCTGCAGGAGCAGCTTGCCGCCGAACGCACCCGCGCCGACGGCCTGATGCACGAACGCGAGGCAATGGCACAGGAGATCGGCCAGCTGCGCGGCGAGGTCAGCGCCCTGCGCGCACAGATCGTCCAGCAGAGCGTGCAGATAGATGCGCTGCTCGCGCTGGTGCGCAAGCAGCCGGGAGCTGCCGCATGACGGCCGCCGCAGCCAGCGCCCTCGGCGGCGCCAATGTAGTCGCATTCCTGGACATGCTGGCCGTGTCCGAAGGCACCGACATCCCCAGCCAGCGGTCGAGTGACCGTGGCTACGACGTGATCGTCGGAGGCCAGCTGTTCAACGACTACCGCGACCATCCCCGCGTGCTGGTGTCGCTGCCACGCTATGGCATCAAATCCAGCGCCGCCGGCCGCTACCAGTTTCTTCGCAGCACCTGGGACGACCTGCGCGCGCGACTCGGCCTGCCCGATTTCGGCCCCGTCTCGCAGGACCGTGCAGCAGTCGCCCTGCTCAAGCAGTGCGGGGCCTACGAGCTGATCCGGCTGGGACGCTTCGATGCCGCCGTCACCGCGGCACGGCGCATCTGGGCGTCGCTGCCAGGCGCCGGCTACGGGCAGAAGGAGCACGCACTGGAAACACTGCGCGCGGCCTACCGGGCCGCCGGCGGATCCCTGCAGTGACGCCCCTCGCCCTGCGGTTCCGAATCGGCCTGCTGGTCCTGGCCGGAAGCCACGCAGGCTGCGCCTGGCTGGGGTGGACGCTACGGGACCACAGCGCAGACCTCGCCGTTACCAGCACCCAGGCCGCACAGCAGGCATCGCGCGCTGATGCGGCGCAGGCCGCCCATCAGCAGGACCTCGCCAACGCCCGCGCCGGTGCTCGGGCCGAATCGCAGCGCTTGGCCACGCAGGCCCAGCGCACCCGGCAGTTCAACACCCTGCAACAGGACATCGAGACCCATGCCAAGACGCCTGGCCGTGATCGCGGCGACGCTGATGCTGAGTTCGTGCGCATCTGGCGCGAAGCCAACGCCGGCCGCGCCCTGCCTCGTTGATCTCAGCATCGCACCGGCGCAGTTGCGTGCGCCGGACGAGCTGCCAGACCTGCAGGCAGCTACTGATGATGCACTGCTGCGCAATCACGTTGCGGTCGCGCGGCAGTACCACGCGCTGGCCGATCAACTGCGAGCGCTGCTGTGCAGCCTCGGCAGTCAGCGCGGCATCACCCTCAACGGCTCGGCACCGGTAGCGCCTCCAGGCTGCGGCGTCGCCGCCGGCAACAACCACGGCGCCGCGCCGGCCTTCTGACCCCGCCGCGGGCGGCCACGCCTGCAATGCCGTGCCCATCCGGTGATGGCAACACTGGCTGCAGACCGCGCGTGCCACGCGGCCACGCCCTTCCACCATTCACTACATGAGCTGATATGGCGACTGACTCCCCCTCTCCGACGCTCGACACACTGCACGGCGCCATCGAAGCCGCCATCCGCACACGCTTTCCGGACTTCGCAACCGTCGAGTTCTATCGCGAGGCCAGCAGCGAAGGCATGCCCACACCGGCCTGCCTGCTGGCACTGACCCGCTGTGACCGCAGCCGGGAAGGCAATGACGGCAGCGGACTGCTGCAGGCGGTGCTGCGTTTCGAGGCACGCATCGTCGTGTCGGCCGGTAGCACCGCCGGCGCGCTGCAACTGCGCAATGCCGCGATTGCATTGGCCACCTGGCTGCACCAGCTCGGCCGCTTCCACGGTGCCTCCAGCGGTGCGATCGACGTAATCGCGGCCCTGCCCGAAGACGCCGCAACCGCACAGGCCGGCCTGCGCAGCTGGGTCGTCGAATGGTCACTGCCGGTCGCGCTGGGCGACAACGCCTGGGACGATGAAGGAGGCGTAGTGCCACAGGCGTCCTACAGCTTCGCGCCAGAGATCGGCCGTGCCCATGCAGCGCGCTACCAGCCCCTGCCGGAACGCGCACCATGAGCGCCGAACACGCACGTTTGATCGGCAACCTGCTGATGATCGGTGTGGTACGCGAGCTGGACGAAGCGAATGGGCGTGTTCGCGTCGATGCCGACGGCATGCTCACCGACTGGATTCCCTGGCTGGAACGCCGGGCCGGACCCGGCGTGCGCAGCTGGTGTGCCCCCGAACCCGGCGAGCAGGTGGTACTCGCCTGTCCCTATGGCGACCCCGGCCAGGCACTCGTGCTCGGCAGCCTGTACCAGGACCGGTTCCCGCCGCCCGCCGACTCGCGACTGCGGCAGCGCACCGAGTACGCCGACGGCAGCATCGTCGAGTATGACCAGGAAACCGGCACGCTCAACGTCCATGTTGGCAGCGGCAAGGTCACTGTCACCTGTGCAAGTGCGCAGGTGATCGCCAGCGAATCGATCGTGCTCGATACGCCGTCGATCAAGGCGACTGGCAACCTGGACGTCACCGGCGCGATCAGTGCGGGCAAGGACATCAGCACACCCGCCGAGATCAAGGCAGGTGCCATCGGGCTGAAGGCACACACGCACACCGCGCAGGGGCCGACCGCTCCCACCACGCCGGCGCAGGCCTGATCGGCCACGCCTGCAATGCCCTGAATACCCGCACTCCACGACGATAGAGGCCATGCGAGGAATCGACGCCAACACCGGCAAATCACTGGATGGGCTCGCCCATCTGCACCAGTCCGTGCGTGACATTCTCACCACGCCCCTTGGCTCCCGCGTACTGCGCCGCGAATACGGCTCGCGCGTGTTCGAACTGATCGATGCGCCGACCAACCGCTCGCTGCGCATGGACCTGATCGCGGCCACCGTCGACGCGCTCGCGCGATGGGAACCGCGTCTCCACGTCGAGAACATCGACGTCTCCCTCCCCGCCCCCGGCGTGATGATCCTGGCAGTGACCGGAATCCACCTGCCCGACGGCGAGGCCATCACCATCGAAGGAATCGAGGTTCGCTAACCGTGGCATCCGGCTCGTTCACCAGTGTCAATCTGTCCCAGCTGCCTGCCCCGGCGGTCATCGAAGTGCTCGATTTCGAAGCCATGTTCGATGAATCGCTGACCGCGCTGCAGGCCCTGGATCCCACCTTCGACGCGCTGCTGCCGTCGGACCCGGCCTTCAAGATCCTCGAGGTCTGCACCTACCTGCGCCTGCTCGATCGCCAGCGGGTCAACGATGCAGCACGTGGCGTGATGCTGGCCTATGCCGTCGGCAACGATCTGGACCATCTGGCTGCGATCTTCGGCATCGCCCGCCAGGTGCTGGACCCCGGCAAGCCGCAGCAAGGCATCGCACCGCGTTACGAAAGTGACGAGGATTTCCGACGCCGCATCCAGCTGGGGCCGGAAGGCTTCAGTGTGGCTGGGCCGGAGGGTGCCTACATCTTCCACGCGCTGAGCGCCGACGCCCGTGTGCTGGACGCCAGCGCAACCAGTCCCTCCCCTGGCGAGGTAGTGGTTTCTGTGCTCTCACGCGAAGGCGACGGCACCGCTTCCCAGGGTCTGCTCGATATCGTCGACGCAAAGCTGAGTGCGGATGACGTGCGACCACTGACCGATCACGTAGTGGTTAAACCCGCTGCCATCATCAACTACACGGTCGACGCCGCACTTTTCACTTTTGCCGGCCCGGATTCGCAGGTGGTGCTGGCCGAAGCGCGCACCCGCCTTGACCGCTACATCAGCGAATCGCATCGGCTCGGCCGCGACGTCACCCGTTCGGGATTGTTCGCCGCACTGCATGCCGAGGGCGTGCAGCGCGTGGAGATCACCAACCCGGCCAAAGACATCGTGGTTGATCGTACCCAGGCCACGCACTGCACCAGCATCACGCTGACCCATGGCGGCAATGATGAGTGACGCTACCACCCGCCTGATCGGCGCGCGTCTGAGCGGTGCCATCGATGGGCGAAACCGTACCTTCCGTCACCCCGGTGGTGCACTGGCAACCCTGCAGGCGGTGTACCGCACCGACCAGCAAGGACGGCAGCGGTTGCGCGATGTTGCCATCAGCGGCGCCACGGTCATCCTGTCGGCCGCCCCGGCACCCGGCACGCTGATCGAAGGCGATGCGCAGATCGCGGTTCCGCGTGCTCCCAACCTGCTGCCCCCCAATGCCACCCATGCCGAACGTGGACTGGCGCGCGCCATCGTCGCCCGTCCGCTGCCGGTAGACATCACCGCACTGTGGGACGCCGACCGCTGTCCGACCGCATTGCTGCCCTGGCTGGCCTGGGCCTTGTCCGTTGACGAATGGAAAGCGTATTGGCCGGAGACGGTGAAGCGTGCACGCGTACGCGCCGCGATCGCCATCCAGCGCCGCAAGGGCACCTGGGGCAGCGTGCGCGACGTGGTCGCCGCTTTTGGTGGCTCGATCCTGATCCGCGAATGGTGGGAGATGCAGCCGCAGGGTGCACCGCACACCTTCGAAGCGGTGATGACCATCGCCAACCAGGGCGGCGAGACCGCCACCGCCAAGTTCGTCGACGACGTGATCGGCGAGATCAGCCGGACCAAGCCGGTGCGATCGCACTTCACCTTCACCCAGGGCATGCAGGCCAGCGCCGGTATCGGTGCACTTGTCGGTGCCCAGGGCACCACCTTCCGCCGCATCCAACTGATCGGAGAGTAAACCCCGCATGCGCTTGAAAATCACCGACGCCGGCTTTGCCAAGCTGGTCAATCCACCCAACACCGGCACCAATGCCGTGCTGATCACCGAGATCGGCCTGACGTCCACGGCATTCACGCCGACGGCGGGGCTGACCGCCCTGCCCGGCGAGATCAAGCGGGTCACCACTTTCGGCGGCAAGGCCGTGGGAGATGACACGCTGCACGTCACGATCCGCGACGACAGCGCTACCGCCTACAGCCTGCGCGGCTTCGGCCTGTACCTGGGCGACGGCACGTTGTTTGCAACCTTCGGCCAGACCGATCCCATCATGGAGAAGACCGCAGCCTCGATGCTGCTGCTCTCCACCGATACCCGCTTCAGTGAAGTCGATACCGCGCTGATCCAATTCGGCAATGCCGAATTCATCTATCCCCCTTCCACCACCGAAGTGCAGGGCGTGGTCGAGTTGGCCACTACGACCGAGACCGAAGATGGTGCAGACACCCAGCGTGCGGTGACACCGCGCGGGCTGCGTGCCTTCATCGACAAGCGCTTTGGTGCCAGCGCCCCCACCCAGTTCGTGCGCACGCTGCTGTCGATCGCAACCGATGCCGCGTTCCGTTCCGCCCTGGGGCTGAAATCGGCAGCGTTGAAGGACGAGGGCGCCGACAAGGGCCTGGATGCCGATCTGCTCGATGGCAGGCACGGCAACCATTACCTGGACTGGCGCAACATGACCGGCGTGCCATCCAGCGTGCACGTGCCCGGACAGGTGATTCTGTTCGCCGGTGCCACTGCGCCCAACGGCATGCTGCTGTGCAATGGCGCCGCTGTTCCGCGTGCCAGCTATCCGGCACTGTTCGCCGCCATCGGTACCCGCTACGGCGCCGGTGATGGCGCGACCACCTTCAACCTCCCGGCAATGCAGGAAGGCACGGTGGTCACGCACACGCTGAACCCGGAAGCGGTCGGCAGCTTCACCCAGGGTGAAGTGATCCGCCATGCCCACGGTGCAAGCGCGGCAACGGCAGGCAACCACAGCCACGCCATTTCCGTGGGCGCAGGCGGCGCGCACTCCCACGGTGCCAGCGCCAGTGCCGTCGGTGACCACGCGCACGGTGCATGGACCGACTCGCAGGGCCACCATGCGCATACCGGCGGCACCTCGTGGGCCGGCGACCACCAGCATGGAGGCGTTGTTCCCTCCAATCCTGCCCTCAACGGCTACGGCGTCTATCGCGAACGCGACAACGATGCGCTGTATCCGGACGGCGCCACAGCACCCGCCGGCGGTCATGCCCATAGCTTCAGCACCGACGGCGCAGGCGCACATGGCCACAACATCGGCATGAATGGCGCCGGCGGCCACTCGCACACCATTTCCATCGCCCAGGTCGGTGACCACGGCCATGCCGCCTCGGCCGCCGATGCCGGTGCACACACCCACACCATCGTGGTGGAGAACACCGGTGGCGACCGCAACCTGCCTGCCGGCCTGCGGATGATCTATTGCATCGCGTACTGAGGACATGAGCTTGCCTACTGAACCGCGCTTCGCGCACTCCTACGATCCCGATACCCGCGCCTACATGGGCAAGGTCCGCCTGCAGCCTTCCCCGGACGGTACCTGGAACCTGCCCGACTTCACCGTGGACGTCACGCCTCGCCAAACTGCCGGCGAATACCAGGCACTGCGCCTGGCCGATGACGGCTCACGCTGGGAAACGGTGGCCGATTTCCGTAACCACATGCTGTGGGACACACGCACCGCGATGGCGATACCCAATCGCCTTGCGCTGGGCGAGCCGTTGCCCAAGGACGTAACCCTGTCCGAGCCATTCAAGCTGGATGGCACCACCGCGCAATACAACGCGTGGAATGCCAGCCGCCGCGAATGGACATTGCTGCCGGACTACAGCACGCGACCGCTGTGGAACAAGCACGATGCCAGCTTCGCTACTCCCGTCTCCCGTGGGGTCGCGCTGCCGTCATCGGTCACCGATCTGGCACCGCCTGCGGATCGCAGCTACCCGGTCACCTTCGATGAAACCCGTGCCGCCTGGGTGATGGTCACTGCACCCGAACCCGACCCGGCCGCGCAGCCGCAACCCTGACGTCGGGCCACGGCTGCAATTAATCCAGCCGCGGCCAGATACGAACATGTACCCATGCGGCGCAGATCGCGACCGCAGCACCCACCCAACCAAGGAAAAAACAACGCATGGCCGATTTTCTGCATGGCGTGCAGGTCGTCAACATCGATGGTGGTTCCCGCTCGATCGCTGTTGCCTCGACCAGCGTCATCGGCATTGTGGGCACCGCGCCCCGCGCCGACAAGATCGCCTTCCCGTACAACACTCCGGTCCTGGTGACCTCGCGTTCGCAGGCAGCCAAGCTGCTCGCCAACGCCGCAACCGAAGTCGATGAGGGCACCCTCCCGGGCCAGCTCGACGCCATCTTCGATCAGTCCAACGCGGTCGTCGTCGTCATCCGCGTCGAGAAGGGCGCCACCGAGAACGACACCCTGGCCAACGTGCTGGGCGGCGTGAACGCGCAGACCGGTGCCTACACCGGCGTGCATGCACTGCTGGCGGCAAAGTCGGTAGTGGGCGTCAAGCCACGCATCCTGGCGGTGCCGGGCTTCACCCACACCCACGAAAAGCGCGACACCGAACTGCTGGCCAACCCGGTCGTGGCCGAACTGCTCGGCATCGCCGACAAGCTGCGCGCGGTGATCATCAAGGATGGCCCGAACAGCACCGACGACGCTGCCAAGAGCACCACCGCCCTGACCGGTTCCAAGCGCGTCTACGTGGTCGACCCGGCGCTGCTGGTGCAGTCCGGTGATGCCATCGTCACCCGTTACGCCTCCGGTGCCGTGGCCGGCGCCATCGCCCGCAGTGACAACGAACGCGGCTGGTGGGCATCGCCGTCGAACCTGGAGCTCAACGGCGTGGTCGGTACCGCGCGTGCGATCGACTTCGGCCTGTCCGACGCGACCAGCCGCGCCAACCTGCTGAACCAGTCGAACGTGGCAACCATCATCCGCGAAGGTGGCTTCCGCCTGTGGGGCAACCGTACCGCCAGCAGCGACCAGAAGTGGCAGTTCCTGTGCGTGGTGCGCACGGCCGACATCATTGCTGACAGCCTCGAGGCCGCCCATCTGTGGGCCGTCGACCGCGGCATCAGCAAGACCTACGTCGACGACGTGCGCGAGGGCGTCAACGCCTTCCTGCGCGGCCTGAAGACCCAGGGCGCGATCCTCGGCGGCAACTGCTGGATCGACCCGGAACTGAACGCAGCGGACAGCGTGGCCCAGGGCCGCTTCTTCTGGGACTTCGACTTCACCCCGACCTACCCGGGTGAGCAGCTGACGTTCCGCATGCACATGAACAACAACTACGTCTCGGAGATCTTCTAAGCATGGCGCGCAAGATCCGCAAAAACTTCAACTTCTACGTCGACGGCAAGGGCTATGCCGGCAGCGTGATGTCTTTCACCGCACCGAAGCTGTCGCTGAAGACCGAGGACTTCCAGGCCGGCGGCATGCTCGCCCCGACCGAGATCGTGCTCGGCCATGAAAAGCTGACCGCCGATGTCGAGTTTGCCTCCGACGACGCGGAAATCATGAGCAAGTTCCACGTCGTTGAAAGCAAGGAATACGGCTTCACCGCCCGCGAGGCGCTGGAAGGCGATGACGGCGAAGTGACCCAGGTCGTGCACAACATGCGCGGCAAGGTGAAGCTGCTGGACCGCGGCGAAACCAAGGTTGGCGAGAAGGGCACGATCAAGGTCAACCTGGCGTTGAGCTACTACAAGCTGACCCATGGCGCCCAGGTCGTGCAGGAGATCGACGTGGTCAACATGATCGCCCGCCAGGGTGGCGTGGACGTGCTGGCCGGCATCCGCGGCGCGCTGGGCATCTGAGCCCGCACCACAACGAGAAACCCGGGGGCGCCTCGCGCCCCCGCATCCATCGCACTGCATCGAATTCCAGGAACGCATCCATGTCCAGCAAGACCAAGACCCCCACCGACACCGTCATCGAGCGCGATGGCTTTGCCGAGGTTACCCTCACCCGCCCACGCCAGGTCAACGGCATGGAGACCGCCGTGCTGCGCATGCGCGAACCGACCGTGGAAGACATGGAGCGCTACCAGGACGACAAGGGCAGTGATGCACAGCGCGAGGTACGGATGATCGCCAACCTGTGCGAGATCTCGCCGGATGACGTGCGCAAGATGCCGTTGCGCGACTATGCCCGACTGCAGGCAGGCGTCGCGCTTTTTACCACCTGACCCTGCCACAGATCAGGCAGGGAGTGCTCGCCCTGGCCGGTCATACCGGCTGGGGCCTGCGCGAGATCATGACACTGCGGGTGTCGAAGTTCATCTGGTGGATTCAGGGATTGCCGGTACATGGCCAATAACGTTCAAACGACAACGATCACGATCGGCGGCTCGGTATCCAAGTCGCTGAAGGACGCATTGTCCTTCGCCAACGATGGCGTGAAGCGCCTCGGCGATGAAGCCGGCAAGCTGGAGCTCAAGCTCGCCGCGATGCAGAAGTCAGGCACCGCCTACACCCGCATGCGCGCGCAGGCCGATGCGCTGCGCGCCTCACAGGAAGCGCTGGAGCGTGTTGAAGCCAAGCGCACCGCCAACCTGGAGAAACGCGAGAAGCTCGGCGCCTCGTTCAAGGCAGCACGCGGCACACTCGGCACCGCCGTCACCGCACTGGCCAAGCCGGTCGAGAACGCCTCCGGCTTCGCCCGTCAGAACCAGCAGATCGGCGTAGCGGCCAACCTCAGCCGCGCCCAGGTCAGCGCACTTGGCCAGGCGATCCTGGAACAATCGCGCGCGACCAACCAGGGGGCCGACGATCTGCAGCGCTCGATCAAGCTGATGGTCGCTGCCGGCATGGATGCGCAGTCCGCGCAGGCCAGCCTGGGTGCTGTCGGGCGCACGACCACTGTTACTGGTGCCAGCATCGATGACGTTGCCAAGGCGGCCGCAAGCCTGCAGCGCTCGTTCGACATCGATCCTGCACGCATGCAGAACGCACTGGACGTGCTGGTGGTGAACAGCCAGCAGGGCAGCCTGGGCCTGAAGGACATGGCCGAGGTGCTGCCAACACTCGGCTCGTCGTTCGAGGCAATGAAGCTGCAGGGCACGTCGGCCGCGGCAACACTGGGTGCGGCACTGGAGGCCACGCTGGACTCGGCTGGTGGCGCCGACAAGGCCGCCAGCAACATGAAGAGCTTCATGTCCGAGGTGCTCTCGCCGGACATTCAGGAGAAAGCCAAGAAGAGCCTGAACCTGGATCTGCGCAAGATCATCGGCGATGCACAGACCAGCGGCGGCAATCCCTTCGATGCCGCGATGCAGGGGATCATCCAGGCGACCGCGGGCGACCAGAAGAAGATCGGCACCCTGTTCAGCGATGCACAGGCGAAGAACTTCGTCCAGCCGATGATCGAGAACTGGGATACCTACATCCGCGTCCGCGACAAGGCCTTGAATGGATCGGCGGGTACCACCGATGCGGCGTATGCCGATGCGATGCAGACCGATCCGCAGAAAATCGAAGGCGCCAAGATCGCCGTGGACAACCTGTCCAAGGCCTTCGGTGCGGCCCTGCTGCCTGCAGTTGGCGAGGCCGCGGTCAAGCTGACCGAACTGTTGAACGGGGTCACCTCGTTCGTGCAGGAAAACCCGAAGCTGATCGCCAACACCACGCAGATCGTGGTCGGCATGCTGGGCATGCGCACGGCGGTGCTCGGCGCACGCTATGCCTGGACCTTCCTGCAGGGCCCGATCCTGGGCGTGCAGAAGGCCTTCCAGCTGTTCCGGGGTGGCAGCCTGCTGGCACAGATGGGGCGCTTCGGGCCGATGGCCATGCGCCTGGCGTCGGGCTTCCGTGTGGTTGCCACTGCGGTGGCGGCCATCGGTGGCGGGCCGATCACGATCGCCATCGCAGCGATCACCGCAGGCGCCATCCTGGTGCGCAAGTACTGGGAGCCGATCAAGGCATTCCTGGGCGGCGTCTGGGACGGCCTGAGCGGTGCAGGCACCGTGGCGATGGGTGAACTGATGCGCGCGGTTGAACCACTGCGCCCCGCCTGGGAAGTCATGAGCGGGCTGATCGGCCAGGCGTGGGACTGGCTGTCGAAGATGCTTGCACCTGCACAGTACACCGGCAACGAACTGTCACGCGTTGCCCAGATCGGCAGCTTCCTCGGTACCGTTCTGATGGAAGGCCTGAGAATGAACATCCAGCTCATCAGCGGCTTGGTGCAGTACGTCGTCTGGATGGGCAACGTGTACACGACCGTCGCGAGCGGGATCGGCAGCGTAATGAGCATGATGTGGACCGCGATCAAGTCCGGTGCCGAATCCCTGTTCAACTGGCTCGTTCCGAAGCTGGATTTCCTCATGCCCTACGTCGAGAAGCTGATGGGGTTCGTCGAAGGAGGCATTGGCAAGGTAAGTGCACTGGTCGGTAAGGGCCTGGACTTCGGGAAGGAGATGCTTGCCGGTGGTGCAGTAGCGATCGGCAACGGCATGGTGGGGTACACCAACATGCGGGCCGGCGGCCGAGGTGGCCTGGATGACGCCGTGGGCCTGGTCGGCGACGTCGCCACGCTGGACGGGCCGGGGGTGCGCAAGCGATGGGGAGGCATCAGCGAGGCCGCTCGGGGTCGTACCGCACCCGACATGCCATCGCCCTCCCCGCGCGGTGTCACCACCGTGCAGCAGCAACAGACCAACAACATCACCATCCACCAGCAACCCGGTGAATCCAGCGAATCGGTGGCACGTCGCACGGCCGACGAACTGCAGCGCCGCAACGCGGTTGCTGCCCGTGGTGGCCTGGCAGACAGGAACTAAGCATGAAGCGCGAGTTCGTAACCGCATCCATCGACAAGCTGTTGTCCAGTTTCCAGAGCAACGACTCCGGCAACGCCCCGGTGCTGCTGATGCTGGGCGGCTTCAAGTTCAGCCTCAACACCGCCGTGTTCCAGGAAATCCAGCAGAGCAACGAATATGGCTGGGCAGCCCAGGAGCGCATCGGGCAGATGGCCGCCCTGCAGTACACCGGCCCTGGCAAGGCCAGCATGACGCTGCCCGGCATCATCCACTATCAGTTCCGGGGTGCCGGCAATGAGCTCTCGCAGCTGCGCAAGCTGGCGGCACAGGGCAAGCCCCAGCGGCTGCTGACCGGCAAGGGCGGAAACCTGGGCCTGTGGGTCATCGACAAGATCGATGCCACCGCCTCCGGATTTACCGTCGATGCGGGAATCCAGCGGCAAGAATTCACCCTCTCCCTGTGGAAGTACAGCGATGGCACGAACGTATAACACCCGCGACGGCGACGTCGTTGACCGCATCGCGCATGCGCACTATGGCGAACAATCACCGGCCATCCTGCGCGCGGTGTTCGACGCCAACCCGGCCCTGGCCGCGCGCGGTGCGGTACTGCCTGCGGGCATTGCGATCATCCTGCCGGACGTGCAGCGCCCCGCCGGCGAACGCAAGGGAGTGGCCCTGTGGGATTGAACATCGCACCGGCATTTCGCGTAGTGGCCAACAGCCAGGACATCACCGACAAGATCATGTCGCGCTTCAAGTCGCTGCGCATCACCGACGAGACCGACAACAACTCGGACATGCTGGAGCTGCAGCTGGCCGACCATGATCCATCCGATCCGATCCAGCTGCCGCCGGCAGGCGCGGAGCTGGAGGCCTTCATCGGCTATGACGGCGAAGTGCGGCGCATGGGCCTGTACATCTGCGATGAGGTGGAGATTTCCGGCTACCCGGGCAGCATGACCCTGCGCGCGCGCGCCGCGCCGTTCGAGGCCAGCAAGGGTGGCAAGAATGAGCTGCAGACACAGAAGACGCGCACCTGGAAGAAGGGCACGACGATCGGTGGCATGGTGCAGCGCATGGCCGCCGAGCACGGACTGAGCGCCGCCGTGAGTGGATCGCTTGCGTCCATCGTGCTTCCGCTGACGGTGCAGTCGCAGGAATCGGACATGAACCTGCTGCTGCGCCTGGCCAAGCAGCACGATGCCATCGCCAAGCCGGGCGGCGGCCGCCTGATGTTCGTCAAACGGGGCGACTCCACCAGTGCCAGCGGTGAGCGCATTCCCGACGTCACCCTCACCCCCGCCGATGGCAGCAGCTACAAAGTGAGCATCGTCTCACGCGAGAAAACCGGCACCACCATTGCCTACTACCGCGATGTACGTGGTGCCACGCGCCAGGAGGTGAAGTTGGGCAGCGGTGAACCGATCGTGCGCCTGCGCATGGCCTACGCCGACCGCGAAGCCGCCGAAGCCGCAGCGCGCGCCAAGCATCAGGAACAAGCCCGGCAGACGCGTACGCTCAGCTACACCCTGCCCGGCCGCGAGACGCTGATGGCCGAAGCAACGGTGGTGATGCAGGGCTTCCGCGATGGCGTGGATGGGCAGTGGCTGGTCAAGCGCGCCGAGCACAACATCAGCCACGACGGCTACGTGACCAGCATCGAGTGCGAACAACCCAACAGTGCCGATGCAGTGAAGGCGGCCAGCAGCGCGCCAGCGACCGAAGGCGAGCAGATTGGCAGCGAGGTGTAGATCCAGGCGGGGTGCGAATACGGTACTCCCGATCCAGTTGCTGCAACACTGCTACGACCTGCCGGCGCTACTCCGTGTATCGCACTGCGTGCACTTTGGCTTGCTCAGGCATGTAGGTGAAGCGATAGGTCATCACCACGACATTGGTGCGGGACCACAGCCAGCGTCTTCTTTCGTCGCGCACCACCAGCACACCGTCAGCCGGTCGGGATATCCGCACGGTGGGAATATCTTCGAAGGCTGCCTTGACGTTCAACAGGCCCATCCGGGGCGGCAGCTGCTGTTTCACAAAGCCACTGATGTCCTGCTTCTGAGCACCCTCCGGCGGCGGCATCCTGTGAATGCTGTCCAGCATCTGCTCTGCCTTCATCTGAAACGTCACGATGGGCGGCGCAGTTCGCATGGGGTTGGCTGCCGAGCCTCTGCAGGGCGCCAGCACGCCCCACAGAGCCAAGGTAATGCCCAACGTCCGGAAGATCCTGTTCCCCATGTGACACTCCCTGCTGGCTTGACGGGCCCATGCGCCCAGGCTCGGTATCAGATCACATACTGCGCCTGGCCGTTCCCGAACGACCAGTTTTCCTTCTTCACTTCCACCAGGTTGATGAACACATCCTCGCGGCGGATGCCCACCGCCGCGTGCAGGCCCTCGGCGATGCCGGCGTACAGCGCCTTCTTCTGCTCCAATGTGCGCCCTTCGTTCCAGGTGATCTGGATGCAGATGAAATCGTCGGTGCGGTCCACGCCCAGGTAGCCGGGATCGTAGATCAGCGTGCCGGGCGCGTGTTCCTGGAAGATCTGGAAGCGATCATTTTCTGGCACGCCCACCGCGCGCATGGCCTGGTAGATGGCTTCACCCACGCGCTGCAGGTAGTCGGCGGATTTACCTTTGCGAAGATCGATGCGGGCGAGCGGCATGGTGGGGCTCCAGGGCCAGATGGGACGACAGTGAGCCGAGACTACGCTCGTCGGGAGGGGCGGCACAGCGCATGGATGGAACGTCTGCTTTCATGGATGGCACGTTTGTCTGGGCCCGCGCCGGGTGACGTGATTGCCATCTACCTGGGCTGTGTAGCGGCGCTGCTTCGTTCAGACAACGCGCGGATTGCCCCATGGATGGTGGAACCCCGTCATGGCTGGCGTTGTTGCAACTTTCCTCAATGACTTCCGTCTTTACGCGGATCGATGATCGCCTCGCCAAGGCAGCATGCCCTGGTCGGGATTGGCGTCTCGAATAAACGAACAGGCTCACAGGATGTTGCGATCCAGATCGCAGCAAAGAGAATGCACCGACTGCCTTCTATGGCGGGCGGTGCGTGGGGATCGCAAGATCCGCCGGGCCTTTTCTCCCTGTGAGCCTTTCTGCCTTGGTACGCCAACCCGCACCGTCCGCCACCTTCACTCCGAAGGTGGCCTTACGCCAGTGAGGGTTTCGCCATGACCAAACGAGCCGCATCGTTTCCACGCCTGTACGCCTTGATTGCCGACATCGCCATCCAGGTTCCCGACGACATCGCACGCGAGATCGAGTGCGCATTGGACGAGCAGAATCTGCCCGTGCAGTCACCCGCGTTTTTCGCGTGCCTCAATGCCATCAACAACGCCGAGGGCGAGGACGGGCAGCCGTGCAGCAGCCTCACCCTTGCCGCGAGAAATCACGCGTCGCTGCGCCGCTCGATGGCGGGGCTCACCGCAGTGCTCGATCTGCTGCAGGCCGCCGACCGCGCGCGCAACGAGGCCGGCCCGGATGAACAGCTGGGCGCCTTCCACACTGACGGGTTGATCGTGGCCGCACGGCAGCTGGTGCGCGAAGCCAACCATTGCCTGGAAGGCGGAACCGCCTGAGCGACTGGCCGCCACGTGGCTACAATCGCTCAGGGAATCGCAGGAGAACGCAATGGATGCCGAACACCTGGAGTACTTCAAGGCCGCACTGGAAGGCCGCGCAAGCGTGGGCTGGAACGTATGGTTCGCTGCCCACCAGCAGGCGCTGGCACAGCAGCTGAGCCGCCCTGCGCTGCTGCGCTTGAAGTTCAACACACTGGATGAAGCCGAACGCCTGCTCGCAGAGGCTGGCATCGTGCCCCGCAGTACGGCAGGCAAACGCTACGAAATGTACTGTGCCGCGTTCTCGCCAGACGTGGTGGACGCGAACGGTCGTCCGCTGCCAGCCATCTGGCGCGCGGCACACGGCGGTGCCATCGGCCTGCTGGCCGATGGCGAGCACGAAGCCGGCCAGGCCAAGCTGCTTTCGGAGTTCCGCCGCGCCCGCAAGCGCGGTCTGCCGCAGGCGCACGAATGGCTGGGCGATCTGTGCTTTGAAGGCGGGATGGAACTGAGCGGCGGCAATGCCGACGTGGGCCGGAGTCTGCTGGCGGTGGTGGTGCGGGCCGGCAGCGGCCACGACCTGCTGGATGCCACGGCGATGATCGCGCGCGAGCTGCTGGGGGATCTCGACTGAGGCAATGCGGCTGTGCCACATCACAGCCAACAAAAAAGCCTCCATTGCTGGAGGCTTTTTTTCGTTCTGCAACATGGTGGGCGGTACAGGGATCGAACCTGTGACCCTTGCCGTGTGAAGGCAATGCTCTACCGCTGAGCTAACCGCCCGGTGTGTTGCTGAGCCGCTCATTATAGGGGCTTTTCAGAGGCCGTCAACACTTTTTCACATAGGTGTTCACGGGCGTTTTCGGGGACTGCAGTCGAGCATGGCTCGACTCTACAGAGGAGCGGGGTCACAGGCGTTTCGGGGCATGCAGCCGAGCATGGCTCGGCTCTACAGGACCGCCCGGCGCGGCCTCACATCGTATGCGTCGGCTTGTCCGAGCCAGTCAGGCCAGCCAGCAGGGTCTCGATCTTGTGGCGCACGCCCTCGCCTTCGGCGCCATCGGCCAGCTGCACGCCGATGCCGGCGGTGCGGTTGCCCTGCGCGCCGGCCGGGGTCACCCAGATCACCTTGCCGGCCACCGGCAGGCGCTCGCTGGAATCGGGCAGGGTCAGCAGCAGGAACACCTCGTCGCCCAGAAAATAGCGCTTGGGTGTGGGCACGAAGATGCCGCCATTCTTCACGAACGGCATGTACGCGCTGTACAGCGCGGCTTTGTCCTTCACGGCCAGGGACAGGATGCCCTGGCGGGCGTTGCTGGCACTCATCGATTTCCCCTTGCGGCGGGCCGCTCGTTCACCTTGTTCCAGGCCAGCAGCAACTCGACCACGGCAAGGTCTGCGCGCACTGTGGTGCGCAGCAGGTCGCGGGTGCGGTTGGCCGCATCGAACCAGGCTGCAAGCTTGTGCAATCGCTCCGGCGTGGTCAAGGCATCGGTGCTGGCCTGGGCCAGCGCCAGGTCGGCGGCAAAGCGCAGGCGCAGCGCCGCATTGTCATCACCGCACCACCTCTGCGCCAGCTCTACCGCGCCGGTCTTGCCGGCCGCCAGCTGTTCCAGCTCGCGGCCTACCTCGCGGCGCAGGCTCAAGCCATCTTCGCGCAGCCAGTTGTCGGCCTGGCCGGGATGGCCGCGCGCAGCCTCCAGCGCTTCGCGCGCAGATGCGTCGCTATGGCCCTGCTGCTGCAGCCAAGCCAGCGCTTCGTGCTGCGGCGGCAGCTTGAATTCCAGGCGCTGGCAACGGCTGCGGATGGTCTGCGGCAGGCGCGCCGGGTCGCTGCTGATCAGCCACAGGTAACGGCCCGGCTGCGGTTCTTCCAGCGTCTTCAGCAGCGCGTTGGCCGCCGAACGGTTGATCGCATCGGCCGGGTCCACGATCACCACCTGCGCCACGCCGTACTGCGGGGTCAACGCCAGCTTGTCGGTGATCTCGCGCACCTGCTCGATGACGATCTCGGTACGCAGCTTGTCACCGCTCTTGTTCGGAATGAAGCTGACCAGCTGCAGGTCCGGATGGGTACCGGCGGCAATTAGTTGGCGCGTGCGCGTGGCATGCGCGACATCACCGCGCGCCAGCACGTGGTCGGCCAACGCCAGTGCCACCTCGCGCTTGCCCAGCCCGGCCGGGCCGCAGATCAACAGGCCATGGCCGAGCCGGTCAGCATCGAGCGCGGCCACGGTCTGATCGAACGCGCGCTGCTGCCAGGGCGAAAACGTGCTCATGCGCCCTCCCCGTCCCGCAGCCAGCGCTCGACACGCGCGACCACGTCGGCCGCCACGCGTTCCTGCACCTGGCCAGCGTCGATCAACGCGAAGCGCTGTGGGTCCTGCTGTGCGCGGCTGCGGAACACTTCGCGCACGCGCTGGAAGAAATCATCCTGTTCGCTCTCGATGCGGTCCGGCCACAGGTCGCGGCCATTGGCGCGTGCACGGCCTACTGCCACGTCCACGTCCAGCAGCAGGGTCAGGCCCGGCAGCAGACCCACCGCGCGTCGTTCCAGATCGGCAATCCACTGCGGATCGAGGCCGCGGCCACCGCCCTGGTAGGCATAGCTGGAATCGGTGAAGCGATCGCTCAGCACATAGGCGCCGCGCTGCAGTGCCGGCTGGATCACCTGGCGCACATGCTGCGCGCGTGCAGCGAACACCAGCAGCAGCTCGGCTTCGGCGCTGAGCGGTTCGGCGGCGATCTCGGCATCGGGCTTCAGCACCAGGCCGCGGATGCGCTCGGCCAGCGGTGTACCGCCCGGCTCGCGGGTCAGCACCACCTCGTGGCCGTGGCTGCGCAGGCAGTCACGGATGGCATTGATGGCGGTGGTCTTGCCCGCGCCCTCGCCGCCTTCCAGGCTGACGAAACGCGGGTGGCGAAGCAGCGCGGGACTCATTGCGCCGGGGTCTCCTTGGTACGTTGCTGGCGCAGCTGCTGCAGGTAGCGGGCCACTGCGGCGTTGTGCTGGTCCAGGCTGGGCGAGAACACGTGCGCGCCACTGCCATCGCCCACGGCGACGAAGTACAGCGCGTCGCCCGACAGCGGCTGCGCGGCGGCCATCAGCGCGTCGCGGCTGGGCATGGCGATCGGGGTCGGGGTCAGGCCGGCACGGGTATAGGTGTTGTAGGGCGTATCGGTGGTCAGGTCGCGACGGCGGATGTTGCCGTCATACGCGGCGCCGATGCCGTAGATCACGGTCGGGTCGGTCTGCAGGCGCATGCCGATCTTCAGGCGGCGCATGAACACACCGGCAATCTGCGGACGCTCGCTGGCCAGCGCGGTTTCCTTCTCGATGATCGATGCCATCGTCAGCAGTTCGTACGGCGTGTTGATCGGCAGGTCAGGCGCGCGGCTTTCCCAGGCTTCATCCAGCGCCTTTTCCATCGCGGCGTGGGCACGCTTGAGCACGTCCAGATCGCTGTCGCCGCGCTGGTAAACGTAGGTCTCCGGCAGGAAGCGGCCTTCCGGATGCTGGCCACCGAAACCGAGACGCTGCATCAGCGCGGCGTCATCAAGATTGTCGGTGGTGTGCAGCAGTGGCTCGGCGCGCTTGAGCGCGGCACGCAGCTGGCGGATGTTCCAGCCTTCGATGATGGTGACGCGGTGCTGCAGCACCTTGCCGGCGCGCATGCGCAGCAGCAGCTCGCGCGGGGTCAGGTCGCCGCTGAGCGCGTACTCACCCACCTTCAGCTTGCCGGCGGCATCCAGCTGGCGCGCCAACAGCTGCCACTGGGTGTCCTGGCCCTCGTCCACACCGGCGTCGCGCAGCTTGCGCAGCACCGTGTTCATGCCATCGCCGCTGGCGATGACCATGCTCTCGGCGGACGGGGTGATCGGGGCGTCGGCGAACCGGGTCTGCTGGTAGAAGAACCACGCGCCCGCGCCGGCCACGACGGCGGCCAGCACCACCACCAGCGTTACCACGAACAGACACCCGCGCTTGGCTCCCGCCATGGACTACCTCTGAACTCGATTCCGTCGTGCAGGATACCGTGCCGGTGGATTGGGGTCATGACCGGGGTGGCGCCTGCGTGCCGACCAAGGTCGGCACCCACCACAATCCATGCCTGGCGCGGCCATCAGTAGATCCACGCCATGCGTGGATGAACGGCCATGGAGGACTCCGTGCCGACCAACGGTCGGCACCCACCAACATTCCTGCCCGGCCGGCCGTCAGCCCTGCTGGCCCAGCGCGCGCAGCAGGCCGCGGGCCTTGGCGCGGGTCTCGTCCAGTTCCTTGTCCGGGTCCGAGTCGACCACGATGCCGGCGCCGGTGCGGAAGCTCACCTCATGCCCGTCCACTTCGGCGGTACGGATCAGGATGTTCAGGTCCAGGTCGCCATCGCGGTTCAGCCAGCCGAACGCGCCGGTATAGGCACCGCGCGGCACCTGCTCCAGCTCGCTGATGATCTGCATGCAGCGCACCTTGGGGCAGCCGGTGATGGTGCCACCCGGGAACGTGGCGGCGATCACCTCGCCGGGCGTGACCTCCGGGCGCAGATGGCCGCTGACGTTGCTGACGATGTGGTGCACGTGGGCGTAGCTCTCCACGGTCATCAATTCATCGACCACCACGGTGCCGGGCAGGCAGATGCGGCCCAGGTCGTTGCGTTCCAGGTCGATCAGCATCACGTGCTCGGCACGCTCCTTGGGATGGCCGACCAGTTCCTGGATGCGCGCGGCATCATCGTCGCCTTCGAAGCGCGGGCGGGTGCCGGCAATCGGACGGGTCTGCGCGTGGCCGGCATGCACCGACACCAGCCGCTCAGGCGAGGAACTGACCACGTGGCGGCCGTGCGCGCTGAACAGGCCGGCGAACGGTGCCGGGTTGGCGCGGCGCAGCTGAGCGTACAGCGCCTGCGGGCTGACCGGTGCGGCAAACTGCGCGCTCCAGCGCCGCGACAGGTTCACCTGGAACACATCGCCGGCGCGCAGGTAGTCGATCACCCGGCGCACACCGTCGGTGAAGCCTTGCGGCACGTCCTCGCCGACCGACTGCGGCGGCTGCCAACCCTGCCCGGCTTCGGGCAGCGCGGCCGACGCCAGTTCCACCAGCACATCCAGCAGCGCAGCCTCACCGGCTTCGGCGATGACGAAGCTGGCGTCGTTGTGGTGATCGTGCAGCACCGCCGCCGGGCAGCGCAGGGCCAGCGCGGTCGGGCGGCCGTCCTCGCGCGCACGCGCCGGCAGCACCGGCTCGATCTGGCTGGCCACCTCGTAATCCAGCATCAACGCCCAGCCGCCGCGGAACGGCAGGCTGTGGCTGCCGTCATGCGGCAGGCGTTCGCGCTGCCAGGCGCGGTCCAGCACCTGCAGGAACGTGCCGGGCTGCACGGCGTCGTGCAAGTCACGCACCCGGCCATCGGCATCCAGCCGCAGACAATCGCCCTGCGCGGCCAGCAGCAGGCTCCAGCGGCCCTGGGCGGTGCCCGAGGCGGTGGATTCCATCAGCAGCGGGAAGCGCGCCGGGTCGTGCTGCTGCAGGGCCAGCAGGTCGATCGGATGCGGCAGCGGGTGGATCAACGGTGCGTGGGTCATGGCAGCCAGTTCGGGGGTTCAGATGCACGGAAGCCGCCTTGCGGCGGCTCCCTAGAACGTGGAGTCGAGCATGGCTCGACTCTACAACTCGGTCAGACGCGCTTGAAGATCAGCGTGCCGTTGGTGCCGCCGAAGCCGAAGCCATTGGACATCACCACGTCGACCTTGGCCTGGCGCGCTTCGTTGGGCACGTAGTCCAGGTCGCAGCCTTCGCCCGGCTGCTGCAGGTTGATGGTCGGCGGGATGACGTTGTCCTGCAGCGCCATCACCGAGAAGATCGCTTCCACGCCGCCGGCAGCGCCCAGCAGGTGGCCGGTCATCGACTTGGTGGAGCTGACCATCATCTTGTAGGCGTGGTCGCCGAATGCGGTCTTCATCGCCATGGTCTCGCCCAGGTCGCCCAGCGGCGTGGAGGTGCCGTGCGCGTTGAGGTAGCCCACCTGCTCCGGGGTCACGCCGGCGTCCTTCATGGCCATGACCATGCAGCGGGCGGCACCTTCGCCGTTCTCGCTCGGCGCGGTCATGTGGTACGCGTCGGAGCTGGCGCCGAAACCGGCCAGTTCGCAGTAGATCTTCGCGCCGCGCGCCTTGGCGCGCTCGTACTCTTCCAGGATCAGGATGCCGGCACCGTCGCCCAGCACGAAGCCGTCACGGTCCTTGTCCCACGGGCGCGAGGCCTGTTCCGGAGCGTCATTGCGGGTGCTCATGGCCTTCATCGCGCAGAAACCGCCCACCGCGGTAGGCGAGGAACCGCGCTCGGCACCACCGACCACCATCACGTCGGCATCGCCGTACTGGATCATGCGCATCGCGGTACCGATCGAATGGTTCGAGGTCGCGCACGCCGACACCGCCGAGAACGACGGGCCCTTCAGGCCGGTGATGATGCTCAGCTGGCCCGGCAGCATGTTGATGATGGTCTTGGGCACGTAGAAGGGCGAGATCTTCTTGCCCTCGTGGAACTCGATGGTCTGCTCTTCAATGCCGAGCAGGCCGCCGATGCCGGCGCCAACGATGGCGCCCATGCGATCGGCATTGGCTTCGGTGATCTCCAGGCCCGAATCATGCAGGGCCATGAACGAGGCACCGAGGCCGTAATGGATGAACGGGTCCATCTTCTTGGCATCCTTGCCGCTGACCCTGAATTTGCCGAACAGTTCGTTGTCGGCGGTGATGTCGAATCCTTTGACCTCACCTGCAATCTTGGTGGTGAACCGATCCAGATAGGCATCAGAAACGTTGGTCAGCGGACCGATGCCCGAACGACCATGGGTGATGCCTTCCCAGCTGCTGGCCAGATCATTGCCCAACGGCGAGACGATACCCAGGCCGGTTACGACGACGCGACGCTTCATTGCTGTTTCTCCTGACCCGGATGGTTTCTACGGGTAACTCGGTTTGCTTCGATGTGATGCCCAAACACACGGGGCCGCAACAGCGGCCCCATGGGGTGCGGTGCGCGGCGAGGATCAACCCGCACGCGCACTGCCGTCTGACATCAGGCCTTGACGTGGGCCTTGACGTAGTCGATGGCGGCCTGCACGGTGCTGATCTTCTCGGCTTCTTCGTCCGGGATCTCGCACTCGAATTCTTCTTCCAGGGCCATCACCAGCTCGACGGTGTCCAGCGAGTCAGCGCCCAGGTCATCGACGAACGATGCGCTGTTGGTGACTTCTTCTTCCTTGACGCCAAGCTGTTCGACGACGATTTTCTTGACGCGTTCTTCGATGGTGCTCATGGGATCTCGCTCCAGATGGAGTTGTGGTTCAAAAGTGGTCGCCATCAAAGGCGATGGCCGTGGGATAGTGTAGTGGAAACCGGCGCGGCCTTGCATCGCAGCAAAAACCTCCGCAGATCAACCACTTGCGGCGCAATCCCTGCGCCCCTTGCTTACGGCATGTACATGCCGCCGTTCACATGGAGGGTTTCGCCGGTGATGTAACCGGCAGCCGGGCTGGCCAGGAAGGCCACCGCATGGGCGATGTCTTCCGGCGAACCCAGGCGTTCGAGGGCGATGTCGTTGATCAGCGCGGTACGCGCTTCTTCCGGCAACGCCTTGGTCATGTCGGTGTCGATGAAGCCGGGAGCGACCACATTGACGGTGACACCGCGCGAACCGATTTCCTTGGCCAGCGACTTGCTGAAGCCGATGATGCCGGCCTTGGCGGCCGCGTAGTTGGCCTGGCCGGCATTGCCGGTCACGCCCACCACCGATGCGATGTTGATGATGCGGCCCTTGCGCGCCTTCATCATGCCGCGCATGACCGCCTTGCTGGTGCGGAACACGCTGGTCAGATTGGTGTCGATGATCGACGCCCAGTCCTCGTCCTTCATGCGCATCAGCAGGTTGTCGCGGGTGATGCCGGCGTTGTTGACCAGGATCGAGATCGGGCCGAATTCCTTGGCGATGTCCGCCAGCACGGCATCCAGCGCGGCAGCGTCGGTGACGTTCAGTGCGCGGCCGTGGCCACCGTGGGCGGCCAGGCGCTCACCGATCGCAGCGGCACCGGATTCGGTGGTGGCGGTGCCGATCACGGTGGCGCCCTGGGCGGCCAGCAGATCGGCGATGGCGGCACCAATGCCACGGCTGGCGCCGGTGACCAGTGCGATTTCACCCTGCAGGGGCTTGCTCATGATGTTTTCCTCAGGCTGGGGCGGCCGCCGCACCCGTGCCGCGTGCAGCGGCCACCGGTACGGTCGGCAGGAACAGGGGGTATCAGGCCGACCATGCCTCGCGGGCGCCTTCGAAGTCGCCCGGCGTGGCCAGTGAACGGCCATCGATGGCCTTGTCGATGCGCTTGACCAGGCCAGTCAGCACCTTGCCCGGGCCGCACTCGGCGATCTGGGTGATGCCACGGGCGGCCAGCGCCTGCACGCAACCGGTCCACTGCACCGGCTGGTACAACTGCTGCACCAGTGCGGTGCGGATCGCGTCGATACCGTCATGGACCTGGGCATCGACGTTCTGCACCACCGGCAGCTGCGGCGCGTGCCAGTTCAGGCCGGCCATCACCTCGGCCAGACGGTTGGCGGCTTCGCGCATCAGCGGGGTATGCGAGGGCACGCTGACAGCCAGTTTGACCGCCTTGCGCACGCCCTTCTCGGCCAGCAGCGCCAGCGCGCGGTCGACTGCATCGGCATCGCCACCGATCACGATCTGGCCGGGCGAGTTGAAGTTGGCAGGCACCACCACCTGGCTGCCTGCGGCTTCGGCGCAGACGTCCAGCACCAGCTGATCCTCGGCGCCAAGCACCGCAGCCATGGCGCCGACGCCAGCCGGAGCGGCTTCCTGCATCAGCTGGCCGCGCAGGCGCACCAGGTGCGCACCGTCATGCAGGCTCAACGCGCCAGCGGCAACCAGCGCGGTGTACTCGCCCAGACTGTGACCGGCCAGAACCGACGGACGCGGACCGCCCACGGCGTTCCAGGCGCGCCACACGCCGATGCTTGCGGCCAGCAGGGCCGGCTGGGTGTATTCAGTACGGTTGAGCATTTCCTCCGGGCCGCCCTGGGACAGCGCCCACAGGTCGACGCCGGCACCATCGGATGCCTCGGTGAAGGCGTCACGCACCTGCGGGTGCAGTTCGGCCAGCTCGGCCACCATGCCCACAGACTGCGAGCCCTGGCCGGGGAAGACAAAAGCGAGGGTGGATACGGTCACGCGGTCATCCGCTTGTTGCAATCGAAGCGGGCCATGATAAGGGGGAACATGCCGTGTCGTCTGTACGTGCGCGTATGCACGCGTATGGTGGGCGGTCGGGCAAGCGCAACGGGGCCAGATCCCTTTTCCGCAGGAAAAGGGATCTGGCCCCTATCAGCCATCAGCAGAACAGCTGCAGGACGTCCAGATCGCCGTCGGCGAGGAAATCCACGCACAGGCCCACCAGCATCAGTACGCCAGCGGTGCTGGCGCCGTGGGCAATGAAGATGGAATGAGCCAGCGCGCGCGCTGAGCGGCCCAGCTTCATGCATACCCGGGCCAGGCTGCGCAGGCGGCCACTGACTGCGTGCACGTGCTCGCGCACCGGCGCCTGGGCATCGCCCATCGCCTCGGCCATCATCGCCTGCAGCTGCTCCGGGCGGTCGGCGTAGTACTTGGCCACGCCGTAGCCGAACATCAGCCAGTCGCGGGCCTGTGCTTCGGACAGATCCATCACTTCCAGCGGATCTTCCTCGAAGTCGATGAAGCCCACCTGGTGCCCATCCCAGGTGAGGTTGCGCGGCAGCGGCTGGCCGAAATAGGCACCGCGTCCATGCGCCTCGGCGATGGCCTGCATCGCCGCCATCACCAGCCGGTCGCGACCGGCCTCATCGGCCTGCCGCAGGCAGGTATTGAACGAATTGCCGTTGTCGCCGATCACCAGCGCGGCATGGCCGGTGCCCAGCACGTCGGGAACGTTCACGCCCTGCGCCTGCAGTTCCCCCAGGCGACGGGCTTCGGTTTCGCGCGCTGCATCACCGCCGCGGTGCGGTGGCGGGCGCAGGGCATCGAGATGGAAACGGCGGGCAACAAAATTGAGCAGGCCCAGGGCCAGTGCTCGGCTTCCCTTGCCGTACTGCTTCAGCCAGGCACGTTGCCCTTCAATGACGATGGGCTCAACCATGACAGGTCCTCCTTAAAACGCGTTACGGCCCCAGAGGGGCCGTAACGACAAGCTTCACGTTGTCGTAACTTGCGCTATCAATAGCGCAACAGGGCCGAACCCCACGTGAAGCCGCCACCGAAGGCCTCCAGCAGCAGCAGCTGGCCGCGCTCGACCTTGCCCGAGCGCACGGCGGCATCCAGCGCCAGCGGCACCGAACCGGACGAGGTGTTGCCATGCTTGTCGACCGTCACCACCACCTGGTCCATCGACATCTCCAGGCGCTTGGCGGTGGCTTCAATGATGCGCAGGTTGGCCTGATGCGGAATCAGCCAATCCAGGTCGGACTTGTCCAGGCCGTTGGCAGCCAGGGTCTCGTCCACGACCGAGTCCAGCGCCTTGACGGCGTACTTGAACACGTCGTTACCCTTCATGTTGATGGTGCCACCACCATTGGCGCCGTCCTTGAAGCCGGTCGAGACGCCGACCGGGTTCCACAGCAGCTCCTTCTTGCTGCCGTCGGCATGCAGGTGGGTGCTGAGGATGCCGGTGTCTTCGTCGGCCTTGAGCACGACAGCGCCGGCGCCATCGCCGAACAGCACGCAGGTGGTGCGATCGTTCCAGTCGACCATGCGGGTCAACGTTTCAGTGCCGATCACCAGCACGTGCTTGCAGTCGCCGGAGCGGATGAATTTGTCGGCCACGCCCAGCGCGAACACGAAGCCGGAACAGGCTGCGTTGACGTCGAAGGCGGGGCACCCGGCCACACCGAGCTTGGCCTGGATCAGGCACGCGGTGGACGGGAAAATGAGATCAGGGGTGGTCGTGCCGACCACGATCATGTCGAGCTGCGAGGCATCGATGCCTGCGGCTTCAAGCGCGCGCAGGGCGGCGTTGTAGCCAAGGTCGCTGGTGGTTTCGCCTTCGGCCGCGATGTGCCGTTCACGAATTCCGGTGCGCGACTGGATCCACTCATCCGAGGTTTCGACCATTTTTTCCAGGTCGGCGTTGGTCAGGACTTTTTCCGGCAAATAGCTACCGGTGCCCGCGATCCTCGAATAGATCCGCTTGCTCATCATGTTTCCTGTTGCGCGGGCCGCCGATCACCGGCACGCCCGGGAAAGAAGGCAAAGGCCGCTGCCCGGAGGCAGCGGCCTTCCCGGCACATCAATCTTCTTCGACGGCCGAGGTCTTGGTCTGGATGACCTTCTTGCCGCGGTAGAAACCGTCGGCAGTGATGTGGTGACGCAGGTGCACTTCGCCGGTGGTCGGGTCGGTCGACAGCTGCTTGGCGCTCAGGGCGTCGTGGGCACGACGCATGCCGCGGCGGGACGGGGTGACACGGGATTTCTGCACAGCCATGGGATTGCTCCAAACTCGGTTCGATTTGCTTCGTCGTATCGTCGCGCAGGACGCCAGCGCCCAGCACACTTTCGCTTTCGCCGCAGCCGCCGACGACAATCCGGCTGCTATTGTTTCTTCAGTGCTGCCAACGCCGCAAACGGGTTGGCCTTCTTCGTTTCTTCTTCGCTCGGCGCCCAGTCCTTGTCGACTGCTTCGCCATCGGGCGACAGCGGTACAACCGGCACTGCCAGCACCAACTCGTCCTCGACCAGGTCCAGTGGACGCAGCTGGCCGTCTTCCGGCACCAGCAACGCCTCGTACTCCTCCGGCAGGGACGATTCCTCGTCCTCGTCGCGGATCAGGCCAAGCCTCTGGGTCATCTTCACCGGCAACAGGAATCGCTGCATGCTGCGCTGACAGGTCAACGGCAACGCGGTATCGATGGTCAGTTCCACATAGGATACCCGCAAGACGTCGTCGCGACCGAATTCAAGCGAGTAATTGCACTCACCTTCGGTATCGGCGACCAAGCCCTGCAGGCGGGTCAATTCAGCCAGGGAGACCTGACCGTCGAAGCGCCTTCGCGCTACAACCATCCGCCAGGCATCCAGCGTTTCGGGCACGTTCGCGGACATAAGCCGCTGAATACTAAGGATCGGGGCGGCAGCTGTCAAATGCCCGCCATACAGGACTTGCTGCTGGCGCCGCGCACGGGCCAGACTGCCGCGCCCTGCCCCGGAATTCTCGCATGCCACTGGTCCTGGCCTCCACCTCCCGCTACCGGCGCGAACTGCTGCAACGGCTGGGCCTGCCTTTCGACTGCGCCCGCCCGGACGTGGATGAAACCCCGTTGAACGGCGAGGCCCCGCTTGCCCTGGCCACGCGCCTGGCCGCCGCCAAGGCCGCCGAGGTGGCCGCCCGGCATCCGGGCGCCTGGGTGATCGGCTCGGATCAGGTGGCGGACCTGAACGGCCTGCCGCTGGGCAAGCCCGACACGGTCGAGGCCGCCTGCGCACAGCTGGCAGCGATGTCCGGGCAGACCGTTCGCTTCCATACCGCCGTCTGTCTCAGCCATGATGGAGATTCGTTCGCGACCCTCGACCTGACCGAAGTTCGGTTCCGCGCATTGGAACAGGATGAGATCGCCCGTTACGTCGCCGCCGAACAGCCGCTGGACTGCGCCGGCAGCTTCAAGTGCGAGGGTCTGGGCATCAGCCTGTTCGAGGCGATCGACAACCGCGACCCGACCGCACTGATCGGCCTGCCGTTGATCGCAGTGTGCGGACTGCTGCGCCGGGCGGGGTTCGCGGTGCCCTGAACTGTAGCGTCGAGCCATGCTCGACTGCTTCTGCTGTAGATGGCAGGCAACCCGGAAAAAGCAGTCGAGCATGGCTCGACTCTACAAAAGCAGGAGTCAACGAACCTCGAACGGCTGCTCCTGCCACGCCTCCACGCTGCCATCGCGGCCGTACAGGCGCAGGCCCAGCCAATGCCGCCCAGGTACCAGCGTCGTCGTGTCCAATGAGGCATCGAAGCCAACGGCGGGATGCTGCGGATCGGTGCTGTCCGGCCAGGTCTGGCGCACATCGAAGGCGCGTCCATAGCGCGCATCACCGATCGAGCGGCCATCGACCAGCACTTCAACCCGTGCCAGGCCGACACCGTCCTTGAACGCCCAGCCCTTGATGGCGAGCGTTCCGGAAACCGTTTCACCGTTGGACGGCGCATCCAGCCAGGCCATCGCCGGCGTCACGCACGGCCCCTGCGCGCGCTGCACCGGCAGCTGGAACAGCAGGAAGCGCTGGAAACCATGGTCACTGCTGACCACCCGCGGCGCCGGCAACGGTCCCACTTGTTCGCAGATGGCGTGATAGCGCGCCAGCAGATCGCGGTAGCGCTGGTCACTGGGTGACAGCACCAGCAGCATCGGTGCCGAGCGCTCACCCTCATGCAGCAGGCCCCACTGTGCCAGCTGTGCGGTGCGCCCATGCTTGTCGTTGAGCGGATGCGGCAACACCTCGATATCACCATTGCCCAGCTGGAAACCCAGTTCGGCACCGACCTTGAAGTTGCCGGCCAGCACGCGCGTCCCTTCCGGCATCTGCCGCAGCTCTTCGTGGACCGCGACCGCCAGTGGTTGCCAGCCGGCGAAATTGCGCGGGTAGTACTTGCTGCCGGCCAACTCTTCACGCAACGAAGGCGTGGACGCCATCAGGTAGTAGCCGAACGCGAGCACCATGCCTGCGCCGGCCAGCCACCAGCCGGTGCGGCGCAGCCAGCGCGGCCACCCGTTGAGTACCACCGGTACGGCCACCAGCAGCGCCAGGTAGCCCGGCAGCGGCCAGTGGAAACTGATGCGCTCGACGTCGGTGAAGAAGCCCAGCAGGAAGATGCCCAGCGTGGATACGCCCCCCACCAGCCCGAAGTAGCGCCACTGCACGCGCGCGCCACCGCCGCTGCGGGTACCGGCCAGCGCCACCTTCCACATCGCCATGCACAGGATCGGAGTGACCAGCATCGGCTGGATCACCAGGAACCACAGCCCACCCCACTCGAATGTCCAGGGATGGCGCTCGACCACCTGGAATTTCAGCCCGGCATCGTGGTTGTCTGCATTCCATGCCAGCAGCGGCAGCCATGCCAGCACGCCCACCGCCAGTGCAACCCACACGCGCGGGTCACCCAGCATGCGCCGCCCCTGCGGCAGCGCCAGCAGCGCAATGAAGCCGACGCCGATGACACCGATGAAGCGATAGTGGCTGAGCGCACCGATCGCCAGGCCCAGCGCAAGCTTCATCGCCGACGATGCGTCGACGTTGTGCAACAGCCGCGCACCTGCATGCAGACAGATCGCCGCCGCCAGCGCCATCGGCACATCCGGCACTGCCAGCAGGCCCAGCGTTGCCGACAACGGCATCAGCAGCGTAAGGCTGCCCGCCTGCCAACCCGCCACATTGCCGAACCAGCGCGTTGCGGTGCGCACCACCAGCAACGGCAGCAACGCGCCGATGGCCAGGAACGGCAGGCGCAGGGCGAGTACATGATGGCCGCCAATCTCCACGCCCAGCCGTGCCAGCCATGCCGTCAGCCCGGGCAGATCCGAATACGCGGCCGCCAGGTGCTGGCCTTCCTGCCAATAGAACGCCTCATCGACGAACAGCGGCAGGCGCGCAGCCACCACCAGCTTGGCCGCTGTGACCAGCGTCCACAACCAGAGAAATATCGTTCGTGCGCGCTGTTCGCCTTGCATTGCTCTATGGATAATCGAGTGGATTCCAGATCTGAGACGATCATGACAGCCTCGTCCCCCAATCCCAGCATGCTAACCGATCAACTGCGTCAGGCCCTGCGGGAGGCACAGGATCAGGTAAATGCACTGGTACTGGGCAAGGTGCCGGAAGTCAGGCTGGCTTTTGTCGCCCTGCTTTCCGGCGGCCATCTGCTGATCGAAGATCTGCCCGGCCTGGGCAAGACCACACTGGCGCATGCACTGGCCAGCAGCCTCGGCCTCAGCTTCCAGCGCGTGCAGTTCACCTCCGACCTGCTGCCCGCCGATGTACTCGGTGTCTCGGTGTACGACGCCGGCAGCCGCCAGTTCCAGTTTCACCCGGGCCCGGTGTTCACCCATGTGCTGCTGGCCGACGAGATCAACCGTGCACCGCCGCGCACACAGAGCGCACTGCTGGAGGCGATGGCCGAACAGCAGGTCACCCTGGATGGACAGACCCACGCCCTGCCCGATCCCTTCTTCGTGATCGCTACGCAGAACCCGGTGGATCTGTCCGGCACGTTCCCACTGCCGGATTCGCAGCTGGATCGCTTTCTGCTGCGGCTGGCGATGGGCTACCCCAGCGCGCAGGCCGAACGCGAGCTGCTGCGCGGCACCGATCGCCGCGACCTGATCGCGCGTGCCGTACCGAAACTGGATGACACCCAGGTGCGTGCGCTGCGCGACGCGGTGAGCCAGGTGCATGCCAGCGACGCGCTGATCGACTACGTGCAGGCGCTGCTGACCCGCAGCCGCCAGCACGCCGGCGTGCGCGTGGGCCTGTCGCCGCGTGCGGGTCTGGCCCTGCTACGCGCGGCCAAGGCGCATGCGCTGCTGTTGGGGCGCGGCCATGTAGTGCCCGAGGATGTGCAGACCCTGTTCGTGGCGGTGGCGGGCCATCGCCTGGTGGCCGAGGCCGAATCCAGCTCGGGGCCGGCACTGGCGCGCGCGATCCTGCAGACCGTTGCGGTCGACTGAGCGTGGCCACACGCTGGGCACGACTGCAGCTGATGGCTCGCCCGCGCAGGCCCGAAGCGCTGCCGCAGCGGCTGGACCGCCACCGCATCTACGTACTGCCCACCCGCTTCGGCCTGTTCGTCGCCACCCTGCTGGCAGCAATGTTGCTGGGCGCGTTGAACTACAACAACAACCCGGCGCTGCTGCTGGCCCTGCTGCTGGCGGCCGCAGCGATCGCCAGTGCCATCGCCGCGCACCTGCAACTGTCCGGCGTGCAGATCGACGCCATCTCCGCCGAGCCGGTTCCAGCCGGGCAACCGCTGCGGCTGCGTGTGGACCTGTCTCTGCGCGATCCCCGCGCACGTCACGGCCTGCACCTGCAGCTGGGCGGCAGCGAGGCCTGGACCTCGTTGCCTGCACACGGCCGTGGCGAAGTAGAGCTGGAGGTGCCCAGCGAGCGCCGCGGCTGGCTGGAACTGCCACGCATCCGCCTGTCCACTACACAGCCGCTGGGGCTGGTGCGCGCATGGTCGTGGGTCTGGCCGGAACAACCGCTGCTGGTCTATCCACTGGCCGAAACACTGAGCCCTGCGCTACCGGAGAGCGGCAACGATCCGCTGCATACCCGCGCCCACGCCAGCGGTGAGGAACTGCACCAGCTGCGGCCGTACCGCGCAGGTGATGCCCCCCGCAGCATTTCGTGGAAGCACTCGGCGCGCCGCGACAGCCTGCTGGTGCGCGAGTACGAAAAGCCGATCGGCATCGAAGTCATCCTGGACTGGCGCACGCTGGCGCCACTGGGCCATGAAGCACGCATCGCGCGGTTGGCGCGCTGGGTGGACATGGCCGAGCGCGAAGGCCGCCGCTACACCTTGCTACTGCCGGCGCATCCTCCCTTCGGCCCCGGCCAGGGTGCCAGCCACCATCACCTCTGCCTGCGCGCGCTGGCGTTGATGCCGCATGACTGAGTCCCCTCTCCTGCTCGACCGCACTACCCGCACCTGGACCCTGGCCAGCGCGGCGCTGGCGCTGTTGCCATTGCTGCTGCAGCTGCCGCCACTGCTGGCGGGCGTGATCGCGCTGGCGGCGATCATCACCGCCGCCCTGTCGTGGCGAACGCTGTTGCCAATGCCGGTGCGCCTGTTGCTGGTACTGGCCATGCTTGCCGCCATCGTCTGGCAGATGGGCATGGTGCGCCCAGGACGCGATACCGGCTGCGCCCTGCTGGCGGCGATGCTGGCGATCAAGTCCAGCGAGCTGCGCAGCCTGCGCGATGCGCGCAGCCTGCTCGGCTTCGCGCTGTTCTCGCCGTTTGCGGCATTCCTGCTTGACCAGGGGCCGCTGACCACGGCGCTGGCTGCCCTGGCCGGAGTCAGCGCACTGCTCGCCCTGCAACGCCTGGCCCAGGATGAAGGCCACGCCGGCCGCCTGCCGATGCGCGGGCAGCTGCGTGGGGTCGGCCGCCTGCTGGCGATCGGCCTGCCGCTGGCGCTGGCCTGCTTCTGGCTGTTCCCGCGCCTGGCAACGCCGCTGTGGGGTGTTCCCGAGCGCGCCGTCGGCACGCCGGGGCTGTCCGACAGCATGGAACCCGGCCAATGGCTGGACCTGATGGCTGATGACACCCCGGCGCTGCGCGTGCAGTTCTTCGGTGCTGTGCCCGAGCCGGCACAGCGCTACTGGCGCGGGCCCGTGCTGACCGCCTTCGATGGCCGGCGCTGGACGCGCGACCGGGCCAGCGCGCGACGACCCGCCGCAGTGGTCGACGCCGGTGCGCAGGGCTGGGACTACCAGATCGACTACGAGCCCACCGACCGCCGCCAGCTGGTGGCGCTGGACCTGCCCAGCCGTGCCCCGGCAGGCAGCACGCTGGACGCGGACATGAGCCTGAGCAGTGAACGCTCGCTGGCCTCGCTCAGCCGTTGGCGACTGCATTCGGCGCCACCGCAGCGCTTCGACAGCGCGCTGTCGCCCTACCTGCGCCGCGCCACGCTGCAGCTGCCCGCCGGCTTCAATCCACGTACGGCAACCCTGGCCCAGCAATGGCGGCAGGATGCCGGCGGCGATGACGAGGCCATCGTCCGCCGCGCGCTGCAATGGATCACCACCGATTTCTCCTACACGCTGGAAACGCCGCCGGCGGGGCGCGATCCGGTTGACGAGTTCCTGTTCGGCTACAAGGCCGGCTTCTGTGAACACTTCAGCTCGGCCTTCGTGGTGCTGATGCGCAACGCCGGCATTCCGGCACGCGTGGTGACCGGCTTTGCCGGCGGCACCCGCAACCGCCTGGGCGACTACTGGGTGGTGCGGCGGATGGACGCCCACGCCTGGGCCGAGGTGTGGCTGCCGCAGCGCGGCTGGGTACGGGTCGACCCCACCGCGGCCGTGGCACCGGAGCGCATCCTGGACACACTGGATGACCGCCTGCAGGCCGGCACGGGCACACCCCTGCAGCAGCGCTGGCTGCAGCTGGGGCAGATGGGCGACTGGCTGCGCCGCGGCTGGAACGACCTGGTGCTGTCCTTCGACGCGCGTCGCCAGCAACAACTGCTCAAGCCGTTCGGGCTGGACGACCTCGGGCCCGGACAGCTGGTCGCCGGCTTTGTGATCGCCGCGTTGCTGGCGCTGGCGTGGATGGCCTGGCTGTTGGCCCGCGGCGAGCGCGAACGTGATCCGCTGCTGCGTGCCTGGCATGGGCTGGGCCGGCGTTATGCCCGCCTCGGGTGGGCCCGGCATCCCCATGAAACCGCAGGGGACTGGGCACACCGGGTGCACGCCCAGCATCCCGATCCGGCCCTGCTCACGCTCAGCCAGCGTTTCGCTGATGCGCGTTACGCTGGAACTTGCACCGACCTCGCTTCATTATTGCGGGACCTGCGCAGGCATCGCCCGACTTCCGGAGCCTCCCCATGAACACCAAGTTCCTCCTCACCGCTGTGGCCACGCTGGCCCTGTCGGCCTGCGCCACGGCCCCCAAGCCGCTGCAGGGACAGTTCAGCCTGGTCTCCCCGCGCGACTCGGTCGCCACCCAGCAGGTCGGTACGCCGGTCCGTTGGGGCGGTCGCATCATCGAAACCAAGCCCGGCCAGGGCGAGACCTGCTTCCAGATCATCTCGCGCCCGCTCAATGGCAGTGGCCGCCCGAATACCACTTCATCCGACGCCAGCGACGGCCGCTTCATCGCCTGCCGTGCCGGCTTCTACGACCCGGCCTTGTTCGAGGCCGGCCGCGACGTGACCTTCATCGGCAAGATCGACGGCTACCAGAACACCCGCATCGGTGATTACGACTACCGCCTGCCGAAGCTGTCGGCCGATGTGATCTACCTGTGGCCGGAACAGCGCCAGGTCGACGTGGTGCCCTACCCCTATGGTCCGTGGGGCCCGGGTCCGTACGGCCCGTACTGGGGCGGCTACGGCCGTTGGGGCTGGTGGTGATCATTGCCACACAGGCATGACGGAAAAGGCCGCCCTCGGGCGGCCTTTTTTTGTTCAATGGATCCACACCGTGGATGGATGCCCGGCGCTCAACGCCCCGGGGTACCGAAGTGTCCCAGCGGCGCACCGGCCAGCAGGTGCATGTGGATATGGAACACGGTCTGCCCGGCATGCTCGCGGCAGTTCATCACGATGCGGTAGCCATCCTGAGCAAAGCCCTCGCGGCGCGCGTACTCGGCGGCAGCCAGCGCCAGCTTGCCGATCAGGTGCGCCTGCGACGGCTGCAGGTCATCCAGGGTCGGAATGATCTCGTTCTTCGGAATGAACAGCACGTGCACCGGCGCCTGCGGTGCGATGTCCTTGAAGCCCAGCACCTCGTCATCCTCGTAGACGATGGTGGCCGGGATCTCGCGACGGATGATCTTGCTGAAGAGGGTTTCGTTGCTCATGGTCGGCCTCGGCGGGAATGTCGTCCGCATTGTAGGCCGCCCGCGCCAGGCCATGCCCGGCCTTCGCTCAATCGCGGAATTCGCTGCGCGTCCCGAACGCGTGCGACAGCGTGCCGCGGTCAACGTACTCCAGTTCGCCGCCCAGCGGCAGGCCCTGCGCCAGGCGGCTGGGCTGCACCTTGCGTGCGCGCGCCAGCTGCGCCAGGTAATGCGCGGTAGCCTCGCCCTCCACAGTGGCACTGGTGGCGATGATCAGCTCCTGCACCTCACCTTCGGCCAGGCGCTGCTCCAGCTGCTCCAGGCCCAGTTCACGCGGGCCGATGCCATCGAGCGGCGACAGGCGGCCCTGCAGCACGAAGTAGACGCCGCGGAAGCCGGTGGCGTTCTCGATGGCCAGGCGGTCGGCCGGCGATTCGACCACGCACAGCTGGCTGCGCTCGCGGCTGCTGTTGGCGCAGGTCGGGCACAGCTCGGTTTCGCTGAAATCGCGGCACTGCGCGCAGTGGCCGATGCGCTCCACCGCCAGCGCCAGGGTTTCGGCCAGGCGCTGGCCACCTTCGCGCTCGCGCTCGAGCAGGTGGTAGGCCATGCGCTGTGCGGTCTTCTGGCCGACGCCAGGCAGCACCCGCAGTGCGTCGATCAATTGTTCAAGCAGGGGTGCGGACACGGCGGCATGCTTTCATGGCGTCGAGCAGGCTCGACAGCTACGTGTAGAGTCGAGCCATGCTCGACTGAGGGTTGCAGCGGGCGCCTGCGGCAACAGGCGCCCCGCCGAACATCAGAACGGCAGCTTCATGCCCGGCGGCAGCTGCATGCCGGCGGTGGCCGAACCCATCTTCGACTTCGACTCGGCATCGATCTTGTTCGAGGCGTCGTTGAAGGCGGCGGCAATCAGGTCTTCCAGCATCTCCGGGTCGCTGGCCAGCGACGGGTCGATGCGCACCTTGCGGCATTCCTTGGCGCCGGTCAGGGTCACGCTGACCATGCCGCCACCGGCGCTGCCGGTCACTTCGATCTTGGCGATTTCTTCCTGGGCCTTCTGCAGGTTTTCCTGCATCTTCTGGGCCTGCTGCATCAGTTGGGCGATGTTGCCGCGCATAGTGTCTTACTCGTCAAAAGAACGGATGGAATCGGAAACAACCCGGGCGCCGTGCTGTTGGATCAGCACCTGCACTTCCGGATCGTCCATGAAAACAGCCTCTGCCACCTGCTGCCGCTCGCCACGCTGGCGATCGGCACGCTGGTGCAGGGTCTCGGCCGGAACGTGTTCGGTTTCCACGGTCTCGACCACGATCTTCGGCGCCTGGCCGAGGGCCTTCTGCAGCATCTCGCCCAGGGCGGCCAGCGCGCGCTCCGAGCGCAGGTATTCAAATCCGGGCGAAAGGCCCAGTTTCAAGGTCCCGTGCTGGCAACTGATGAAGGCAGCGTTGGCCGCCAGCTGCCGCGACGGGCCGCTCAGGCCGCTGTTGGCAACCAGATCCAGCCAGTCCTCGGCGCTGGCCAGATCGCTGACACCTTCCAGCGGCGCGGTCTCCTGCACTGGCGCGGGCTCAGCCGGCGCGATGGCAATGCCTTCGGCGCGGAACGGGCGCTCGGACGGCGCAGGCTCGCTGGGAGCCGCGACGGGAGCCGGCGGTTCATGCCAGGGCGCCACCATGGCGGCGTCCGGCCCAGCCATCTCGACTGCCAGCGCCTCGTCTCGCGCCTCTGCTTCGTCGGTGGCCCATGGCGGCAGGTCGTCGCCCGCTTCTGCTTCAACGGACGGCGGTGCCGCTGCCTCGGCCTTCACCGGCGGCGGCGACACGGGCTCTTCCACCGGAACCGGCTCGGGCTCCGGCGTCGGATCAGGCTCGGGTTGCGGGGCCGGCTCAGGTTCGGGTTCAGGTTCGCGCGGCGCGGCCTGCACCGGAGCGGCCACTTGTGCCGCCACGGCCGGGGTTGCCGCAGCGGCCGCAGCCGCCGGCGTCGCTTCGTGGGTACCCGCAGCGCTGCCGCCACCGGCTGCATTGCCGCCCGGCGCATTGCCTGCACCCTCCACCGACTTCGGCACCGGCGGGACCGCCGCGGCCGGACGGAACGCCAGCATCCGCAGCACGGCCATTTCAAAGCCCGCGCGCGGGCTCGGCGCCAATGGCAGGTCACGGCGGCCGTTCAAGGCCATCTGGTACCAGAGCTGCACCACTTCCGGACGCAGGCGTTCGGCGAACAGCGTCGCATCCAGGCCTTCGGCAGCCGCTGCGGCACCCGGTACCAGCTGCTGCACCTGGATGCGATGCAGGCCTTCGGCCAGCGCTTCCAGCACGCCGCTCCAGTCCGGCGAGAATTCGGCCAGCGCAGCCACCACCTGCAACAGGCGCGGACCATCGCCGTCGGCCAGCGCATCGAGCATCGCTGCCACCTGGGTGCGGTCGACCGTGCCCAGCATGGTGCGCACCACGTCCTCGCGCAGCGCACCGCCGGCGTAGGCGATCGCCTGGTCCAGCAGCGACAGGCCGTCACGCAGGCTGCCGTCGGCGGCCTTGGCCAGCTGCACGATGGCGCTGCCGTCAGCCTCGATCTCTTCTGCCGCCAGGATGCGGGTCATCTGGCCCTGGATCTGATCCTCATCCAGGCGCTTGAGGTTGAACTGCAGGCATCGGCTGAGCACGGTGACCGGCAACTTCTGCGGGTCGGTGGTGGCCAGCAGGAACTTGACGTGCTCCGGCGGCTCTTCCAGCGTCTTCAGCAGCGCGTTGAACGCCGCCTTGGACAGCATGTGCACTTCGTCGATCAGGTAGACCTTGTACTTGCCACGCGAGGGCATGTACTGCGCGTTCTCGATCACCTCGCGCACGTCATCCACACCGGTGTTGGACGCGGCGTCGATTTCCAGCAGGTCGATGTAGCGCCCGGCGTCGATGTCCAGGCAGGCCGCGCACTGGCCGCACGGGTCGGCGCTGGTGCCCTGCTCGCAGTTGAGCGACTTGGCGAAGATGCGCGCGATGGTGGTCTTGCCCACGCCGCGGGTGCCGGTGAACAGGAACGCATGGTGGACCCGGCCGCTGTCCAACGCATTGCTGAGCGCACGGACCACGTGTTCCTGGCCCACCAGCTCGGCAAAACGCTTCGGACGCCACTTGCGGGCAAGGACGAGATAGGACATCAGGCCACCGTTTTCCATCGGATGTTCCATTGTGCCATGCCTGTCCAGCCCCCTCGCCTCCGGCACGTCCTTCGCAGGTTCCTGACCGGGGTGCTTGTGAAGTGCCGCGCAGCCCGCTAGAATCTGCGCCCCTGCTGAGGCGTTTGCCGATGGCAGGGATCCGGAGAGGTGTCCGAGTGGTTGAAGGAGCACGCCTGGAAAGTGTGTAAGCGTCTAAACCGCGCTTCGGGGGTTCGAATCCCCCTCTCTCCGCCAGACTCTGCAAACCCCTGAGAAATCAGGGGTTTTGCTTTTCTGGGCCTAGCAAGGGGCAGGACACAAATCGGGACACATTCCGATGAGAGTTCCCCATCACTTGATCAAGACGCCAGCGGGGTTTTCGTTCCGTCAGCGCGTGCCCGTCGACCTCCAGCCCCTTCTGGGTTGCCGAATTCTCAAGCGAAGCCTTCGAACGCGCGAAATGCGCAGCGCCCAGGCTTGCGCCCTGGTACTGGCCGCCCGCTATGCTGAGGTCTTCAGCGCCATCAGGAAGAACGGCATGGGCGAGAAGACGGCAGAGCAATGGCTCCGGGAGCTTCGGGGACAACGGCTCCAGGACTACACCCTGGAACGAGACGCCAATGGCGCCCTGCGTATCCAGGCGGAGCCAGGCGAAGACACCGAGGCGCTGACTCGCGCTATCGAGAGCATCGGTCGGGTCAACCCTGCGTTCTTCGGCGCGGCAGCCGCCCCGGCAGTTCCCTCCAAGCCCCAGCCCAGCAAGGTCCTGTCGCTGATGGAAGCGCGTGATCTTTGGCTCAAAGCCATTGCTCCCGACACCATCCCCAAGACCTACAGCATCAAGAAGTCGGCGATTGACGGGTTCGTGCGCACGACTGGCCCTGACTATCCCTTGCCGAGCATCAACCGGATCGACCTGTCGAATTTCTATCAGTCACTCGCCGATGCTGGCATCTCAACCCCGACCCGAGTGAACAAGCAGTCTTATTTGGGTGGCTTCTTCGACTGGTTGATTGCCGCTGGCTACTACACAGACAGTAATCCGGCCCGAAGCCATGTCTCATACGGCAATAGCGCCAAGCGTAAGCGGCGCAAGCTGGGCTTCAAGGCCTTCGACCTCAAGCAGATCAGCCTCCTCTTTGCTCCATCGGCCTTTGCCACCTTGTCACCTGCCGCGCGCTGGGCAGCGTTGTTGGGCCTGTATACGGGCGCCCGTGCCTCTGAAGTTGGGCAGCTGCTGGTGAGCGATGTGCAAACGGAGGGAGGGGTGGCCTACATCCATATTAATGACGACGGCGAGCACCAGCGCCTCAAGAGCGAGGCCAGCATCCGGACTGTCCCGATCCACGCCGACCTGATTGCCCTGGGCTTCGGCGACTATGTTGCCAGCCTGCCCACTTCAAGCCGTCTCTTCCCTCAAGCGAAAGTCAATGCCGTTAATGGCGCGGGGAACTGGATCTCCAAGGCCTTTACCCGCCACCTCGCCGAGCATGGGAAAGCGTGGCCCAAGGCCAAGCGCGGTTTCCATTCCCTGCGTAAGACGGTCATTCAGCAAATGCAGGGATTCGGTGTCGCCTCAGAAATGCGCGCCCAGATCGTCGGCCACGAGCTTGATGATGAGCACCATCCCGTTTATAGCCGCGAATTCACCCCGGCAGAAAAGCTCAATGGGCTGGTCACTCCCGAATTCAAAACAGCGGGTCTGTCATCCCTGAGCTTCAATCTTGAGCTCGCTGCACTGAAGGAGTTGCTGGGATAGCGGATCTCCGCGCCAGGAAAATTACATGGAACGTCTAGGAGTATCTCTAACGGGCCAACATTGGCACTGACAATCGCCACAACTATTGCGATCAACGCAAATGTTGGTTTTATGAAAGCTCCCCCACGTTAGGAGCTTCATATGCCCTTAGAAAGAAAGCTAGCTATCGCTAGTCGAGTGCTGTGCCCTTTGATTGCCCAAGACCGGACACGAGACACGCAAGAGCGGATCGAGGACATCATCCATGCCCTCGAAATCGCCGACGAATTGATCAACCGATGCATGCACCCAAAGCCTCCTGCTGACGACCACACACTGAAACCTGCTGTTAGGGTCAGAGAGGCCGTGGTAGAACGCGACCAGGTGCAGCTCAGCGACATGATTTCAGAGCGCCGTGGCGCAGTGTCAAAGCCCACTCGCGGACCTACCTACCACTGAGTTTTCGAAACTGGAGGTTGGCTGAGGCCCCGGCTCACCGGGGCCTTCGCTTGCCTATCAATGCAACCGCACTCCGCGTTCCTTTGCCTGCTTCATTGCTAGCAAGCCATCAGCAGGAATGGTCGCTGCAGGAGCGTCAGTGGGCGCATCCCCCAACACTGGATATCTACGCAGCAACACTTCACTCCAATTCTCCAGCTGTGAGAGGGACTCATCTGTCTGGCTGTTGTAGTCCTTCTGAGCGGCGGGGCCAGTGGCCTCGTGAGCGCGTTGATACTCCAGGCGCCCAAGTTCGAAGGCCCGAACCCGGCGCGCCCGACGCCGCGACCAATCCGACCGATTCAAGAGGCCCGGCCTTGGGTTCTGGCTTTCGAAGTTCTCCAAGGCAAATTCTGCTTGGGCCAATAAGTGGTGGGCTCGATCTTCAGCTTTCAGCCTACGCTTGAAGCGTAGAGCGTCCCGCTTCAACTTCTTCAGTCGCACGAGCAGCTCTTCCAAGTCGCCACGGAGCCTGGGCGCTGCGACGTGAGTGGATATCAGAGCAGCACTGCTGCGGAGCAACCTGCGCGTAAATCTAAGCCGATCTCGCAGCGCCTCAATCCACGCCTCGCCCCAAATTTCTAACACAGCCTTCAACGCCTGCTTGGATGCGGTGGCCTGTGGCTGCCGCGCCTCGTCATCGGCAATCGCTTCAACTGGCAGACTTCCCTCCACCGCTTCAACCACAGGGCTCACCACGTCGGAAGACAGCATTGTTTGGATGGCAGGATGCGAAGGAGCCGCGCCCGGGCCGACCAAGATGGCTTGATCGGATGCGGGTTCCATCAACTTGCCCTGCTCTGCCAGGTCAGCGACGGCACGATCCCAAGCAGCATTGTTATCGCGAGCGATTCCGTCATTGCCCTGCTTCAGATCTGTATCCGTACCTCGGCGGTGCAAGGCAGTGGCGTCTTTGCCCATGTGAAGTCCTGGAGCACGGGAAAGCTCCGCTGCTGTGAGCTCATCTCCTTGCTCTGCGGCTTCAGCCGCCTGCTCTTTCAGGCTTCGGTGGTCCACACGGGTCGAGACACCGGCTGCGGCTAGGTGAGCATTGATGGCTTCCCCTACCATCGCGCGGATCCATTCCACTTCGCCTCGGCCAGAAGGACCACCATCCAGCTCCCTGGTCTTGTCCTTCAACCCGTCTGCGTCCATACGCCTGGTCGTAGCAAGGATGTGCACGTGATAGTTAAGGCCATCTGCCGTTTGCGGCTCGTGGATACTGGATTGGACGGCGAATCGGTAGCGCTGGACAAGGCAGCGCGATATTTCAGCTGCGAGGTCTGAACGCTGCTCGTTGCTCAGTTCGTGCGGCAGCGCCACTTCGAACTCACGGGCAACGGTAGCGTCTTTGCGCCGCTCTGAAGCCTCGGCTGCAGGCCAAAGCTGCCGAGGATCGAAAGCCCAATCGGGAGCGTCGTCGGGAGCGAGGCAACGGGTCTCAACGACCCCACCGCGCCTTCGGTAGTCGTGCCGAAGCCCCGTTCGCTCATCGAGGATCAGCAGGCCTGCACGATAGGCCGCTGCAGCGGTGGATGCGTGCCCCTGGGCACGGCTGAAGGTCTTTACTCTGGTGTGATAGATGGCCATTGATGCTCCTTGTTCGGGCCCCCGCACTTGCCTTTATGCCTACGATTTAGGCTTTGGCAAGCGCTTTTTTAGGGGGTCAAGGGGGCACAGCCTCTTGCGCACGCATTGCCCGCAGGGCAATGCCTAAGTGCGCTCTTGCTCTGTCGCTTTAGGTTCGCAACAAAAAAGTTCCGCCAGCAAGCGAGCGAGCGCGTAGATCGTGGTTGCGGATTACCAATCCAACGGAACGAGCTTCTTCCCCCGCCACTCCTCCACAAGGCATACGCCCTCTAGCTCGCCCCAGACTTCCTGATTAGCGTGATCCAGGACGATCACTTGCAACGCACCCTTGGCGGCCACCACACGCTTCCCAATTTCATCGAAGATGCTTCGAACTGCCTGAATATCCTCCTGATCCACCAGTCTCTTGTCTTTCTCACCCGTAACCTTATCGATCACCACTGCCGGGAAATAAACCTGACTCGGCTGATCGTAAATAATAAGACCCGGCACCGGGCTCGGGGGATGCTTGAGGAAATAGATCTGGAGCGCCAGAGTCACCGCAACGTGATACGCAAGCCAGTTGGCCCCACTGCCGATCTCCCAAAGGTAATCCATCCGCCCATTGCGAGACACCCTTACTGTGAGCTCCTTCGTATCCAGTCGCACCGGGCTGTCACCCCACTCTGCATTGAGTGACGGAATGATCGTTCCGGTGATCTGCTGAATCTCGTCAAGAATGCTGTCCAGTCGCCGTTGAAGGGCAGCCCCATTGATATTGCCATTGATCTCACTCAGCCTCTTGCGCAAGTCAGAGATTTCGCCTTCAAGCTCTGGAGACGAGTCCGACGCCTCGTACTGACTGAGCAGCTGCTGCAGACCCCCTAAGAACCTATCAATTGTGGAGGTCAGAGTAATTTCCTGCCTAGCGGCCTCAGAGCTTGCTTCGTATGCGCGAATCTCCTGCCGCACGATGGCTATCTCAGACAGCACATTCTCAGTCAGCACTCGCTGCCGCTGATACTCTGCATCTAGAGAGGTAGTAGCGAGAGGATGCGCCTGGAGTTTTGCCTCCACCTCCAATAATGCATTCGATAGCAAATCAAGTGATTTCGCAGTTTCGGATGGGAATAGCAGAGAAGCATCGTTTCTTCTCTCCACCTCATCACGCATCCAAGTCGATAAAGAAATACGCTCACGTTGTATACGAAGAGCGCCAGCGTAGTCATCGCTCCCCTCTCGCAACCGCTTCAACTCCATCAACCGCTGCCGATGTCCCGACGCTTTAGCGGCCAAATCCTGCTCTCTGGCACGGAGCTCAGAAAGCACATTAAGAGTCGCCTCAATCCCCTCAACTGACGCAGACCGGCCGATGTGGTTGACGCCTGCAATTTCCTGAAGCTCTTCCAAGATCTCTGGCCACCCAGCTGGCTGACCCTGCCGAACCGACAGGCCAAGTTCTCGACCTTGGGTTAGCCAGCGCCGACCCTCCGAAACTCGCCTCTCAGATATAGAGCTCGCCTCTCTAAGCTCGGATTCAAGCTTCTTAAGCCTCCGGCCCAGCCTATCTGCCTCATGCCTCAGCGCAATGGTCTTGGACGTGACAGCATTCAACACATACGGAAGGACAGTTTTGAGCTTCTCCCGGTGCTCATTAGAGTCGGCCTTGTAAAAAAGAACATTCGGATTTGCAACGATGTTCTGAGGCTGGAAGACTAGAGATGTTAGATCCCTAAAGGACGGTCGAAGCTTGTAGCCATACTCAGTGTCGGGTTCGAAGTCCAACTGTGTAAGACCAGCAAGTCGATCAAGAAGTCCACGCACAGCACTAGCCGTGGTGTTGCCCTCATCCAAGCTCTGAGGCACTTCGACCTCGCCAGACTCAATAACAAACATCTCACCGGTCTGCGCTTGCTCACCCGGCTCCTTTCGCGCAAATAGCTTCTGCCCCTCCACCGTCTCAACAAGAATTCCAAACCATGAACACTCGTCTCTAATAACACCAACGGGAACTGCACACGTCTTGGATGCCAAACAATAGTCAATTATTGGAATGACAGCTGACTTACCAGTTTTGGAAGCACCGGTTATTACATTGACCATACCAGGCTCGAATACTACTTCCCTGATTTAACCACCATTTCGCGGCCAAAGAACCAGCTTCAAGATTTGGAAATACATTAGAAGGCCACCCTGAGAATTGACGCAACTTGATCGACGGGAAGGCGCCCAAACCAAACCCCCAGCTTCTCACACGCCAAACCTAGCTTTCGCATACTCGAACTCGGCGATGGAATTTCTGAATCTAAGGACAAGACCGTTGCGGTCCCCGGGTCCACAATGATGAATTTCGCCATTGTGCCGGTAGTCAATGAGGCAAGCGAAAGGCTGCGAAGCGCAATCGCTCGCTCATGAATAGCAAGCAGACTCTCTTGTTTGGCGCCGAGCTTTGCCGCGAACAAAGTTAGCCCTGAAGGCATATTTGTCCCTATCAGCGCGCTCTTGGATTCTCCGTGGAGCGCTATCGGAAGCACCAAAAATGCGAGGGCAATCGGAAGCCCTCGGCCGGACTCCGAAAAATATCCGGACGCGGCACGCCATATAAGATACGACCCGAACGACGGGTTATATATCAGATCCAGACCCGACAAACGGGCAGGAGCTTTATTGGATCCAATAGCAACGACCACGATTTATTCCAATAGTGATAGGTAGGCCGGATGCCAACCGAGCTTCATTGTTCCCGAGAGCTCGTTAAAACAGCCGTGAGTAAAGTGCCCCGGCACGCTTTTCCCTTGTAGAGATAGCTCTAGCTTCCTACATTCGGCATACACGGCCTTACCGCGACTTACATCATTGAGACTTGAGTGAAGCACTTCAAGACTGTCGCATATGGCCGAATGCCGCTGCAGAAGCCCGCTCTCCCATTCGTCCAATGACCCCGGAAGCAGTATCCCCTCCTCGCCCCACCTAGTCTTGCTGGAAATGGCTCTCAAGTAGTCATTGATGGCTTGTAGCTGTTGCTGCTTACTAGCCTCGATCAACTCCAGCTGCCGCACGAAGGTTGGCCTGGAGACAAACTCCATATCAATTTCGACCGGATCTATGGGAGGAGAATCAAAATCGAAATAAGCCGGAAGATTAATTTCTTGGACAAAGCGCCTGACAGTATCCTTGAACTCGCCAGCATTGATTGCGCCAGGCTTTCCCATCTCCAGCAAGCGATCAGATTTCACCTTGGCCGCCCCCAATGCGAACGAGATGATTCGTTCAAGCAGAAGTGGGGATACTGCGGCTTCATAGCGCAGGCGGATGGAGGCAAATGGATCTCCATCGCGAACAATCTCAAAGCGGGTCGCCAGCGAGAGCTGTTCATCGGGCTCGGCCGAAAGAAACCTGCTGACAAAGGGATAGACCTTCGACTTCTTTTTCGCCGAGGTGAGCTGGCTATTGATGCGCGCGACCAATTCCGCAACATCTTGCGCGCTGCTGGCCTTTGCTAACGCCCTTGCAAATTCGCCCGGCTCATGGTCTGGCGTTATGTAGAGGCATAGCTTGGATACGACATCAAACGGAGCGTGATCCTCAAGCCAATTATGGACAGTCTTCCATAGGTCCACAGACCAATCTGACAAAGGATTGCTTTTGACTCGCTTCGTCTGCTCAAGCAGCTTTGTCCCGTCGCTATAAAGCACCGATACATCGTCATCGTGCTCAACAAAAACGGTTGAATCCGGAGGTTCATTCAAAAGCCGTGCGCATAGCCGCACAGTCTGCAAGCCGTATCCGAGGTATGGCCCGGGAGCGCTGTGTTTTGTCGCCTTGGTTGACATGTCCGTTGCCCAGCCCCGCCTGCTGAGCCTCATTCATACTTCACATCCACTTAACCCGTCAAGCTCGGCAGCCAGAGCGTTCGCGCGACGAATCACGAAAGCGAGCTGGCAGGTCGCACGTCTACGTCAGTAAGCTACAGGTGCATTGATCCATGCCTTCATCCTAGCGAACCACTCATCGCGCTCTGATTCATTGACTACTGTGCTCTTAAGCCAACGATCAGAATGGCGCACGAAAGGAACCAGCCAGAGCGGGTGAACAACGTCCCGCACCTGGACTTCCAGGCGATGGGTGACCACTCCTTTGTAGTTGTATTCCCCAGTGCGGATGGCGAGCACTTCAGACCGCCGCAGGTAGCGCTCGCCCTTCACGGGATCTCGGACCCAAATGGCGTCCCTGCCGAGATCCAAGGCAATGTGGTCGTGGGATACCGTGGGCTCGAACTCTTCAGGCCTATGCTTCTTCAGTTTGGGCACTCGGCGCCGGAACAGCCACGGCAAGCCCCAAAGCAGCGCAAGGGGCCAGAAAACCAGCTGCCCGAACAGCATCAATCCGAACACTGCACCTTCAGCCGTCGTGCCGTCTTCGAACACCACACCACACAACCACCAAAGCGCGAGACCAGTGATGATCCAGCGGATTACCTTGAACAAGGTCCACATACGAGCTTCCTAGCTTTGGTTGGGAAGGACCGGGATCAGCGACGGTCTACGACAGTCCAAGTGCCGCCAACCTTGTCGATGACGAAAGTGCCGACAAGCTGCTGTTGCTCAATACGAGTGCCGATCTGGTAGCGGGCGGTTCCAGTGACACTGCAGGCATAGCCAGGACTGTCCCCACGCACGCACTCTCCCACCTTGAGGCCTTCAAACCTCATTGTCGTTCCCGTCGCTTCCTTGAAATACACGGTCAAGGCCTTCTCAACATCGCCATTGCCGGGCCCACCAGAACAAGCCGCCAACAGCGCAGCAACCGAAAGCATCCAGATCCTCTTCATCTCAGTTCCTTGATCAGTCGATAAGTAGGCAGTGACTGCCCGGATTGGTTGCAGTGCCAGGCAGGACTTCGCTATCGATCACTGACCCAGCTTTGTTGATGACGATCACGATCTGGCTAGGCCGCGCAGAAGAGTCCTCCTCACGCTCGCCGAGGTAAGCCAAGGCAACGGTTCCCCCGAAGTCGTAGACCTTGCCGAAGCCGATGACGCTATGTGCGTCCGGAGGCAAAAGAACGGGCTTGCCGTCCAGCTTGATAGCGCGCTTGTAGTCCCGGCCTTCCACAGGGTCGATGCGACCGATCCTGGTTCGCACGGGACCGGTGGGGATCGCAGAGCCATGACCCGTCGCCCAGATGAACTCCGAGACCTTCGGCTTCCCTCCCCCACCCGCCTTGAACTGGCCGCTCTGCAGTTGGCACGACAGGCTGGGCGCCGCCTCGGCAGAAGAGGCAATGGTGAGAAGACTCAGCAACGCAAAGCACCTCATATCCATACGACTAGCTCCCCGGCAATATTTGCGTTGAACGCAAATGACCGGCTAAGCTTAGATGGGCACACTTCTGGGAGTCAACGTCTTTGTTGTTCTCGGATGCCAGCCCCTCAACCTACGCCTACTGCTCTTGGTCAACGCCTTCGCGCCGCCCGTGTGGCCAAGGGGTGGACGCAGGCACAGCTTGGGGAATTGCTTTTGGGCGTGGACGACCCGAACACGGTGGCTCCCCGCATCAGCCGTTACGAACGAGGCATGCACAAGCCCGATCTGGCGACCATCGAGAGACTTGCGGAACTGCTGGATCTTCCAGCGGCTTACTTTCTTGCTGCCTCCGACACAATGGCTGAAGCCATCCTGGTGCTATCGCAGCTTGATGCTAGGAAGCAGAAAGAAGCACTGGCACTGCTAAAGCAGCTTGCTGCGCCGTAGCCTTTCATCGCATGTCTTGAGCCGGAATGTTGCCGGGGATCACCTTGCAGAAAAAACCAGCGTCCGCGATTTTTCAAGCGAATGACAGTGGTACTCTCTTTAAAGACCAGATGCGAAGCGGATCCATTAGTGCTTTCAGCCGGAACACTGATCAGAACAAGCATAGGTCTGGCGCGGTTGACGAAGCAGGAGTTAATCTAGAAGCATCGGGAACGAGTCACAGGGGACTTGAAGGATGCAAGAAGCTCTGGATCGAAGAACCAATCACGAATACACCGCTTTAGAGATTTCACTGCTCACGGAGGCCCAGCGTGAGCCCTTGAAGGGCCACTTAAAGTGTTTGGGCTGTGAATCTACCGCGCACTTTCGCCGAAAGACTGACCCAAGTCCTGGAAGGAAGGGGAGAATTGCGCACTTCTATTGTCGTCCGCATGCGGCCAACTGCAGCCTCATCCAGCGCAACGCAGATCCATGGGAAACAAATGAGAGTGATGCGACTGTCGCTCAATGGGTGGAACGCAATCAGACACTGATTGTCAGAATTCAGACACCAGTCGAATCGTCGGAGGTGAATTCTGAAGAAGGCGAAGATGCTGACGAAGGCAGCAGAGCTGGCAGAGGCTCGGCCTCCCGAACACGCCGGTCGACGACTATATCTCGCGGGCCGCAACGGCTACTTGAACAATTGGTTCACTGGCCAAGCTTCAAAACAAGTCCAGTTCGGATACGGCTCCCAGATCCTGCTCAGACGGAGGTGCCGGCCCATGACGCCTTTGTACGGTTTGACGACGCCCGAGTCGATCTACATACGGAGCGTTGGCTTGGATTCTGGGGAATAGTGCGCTCTTTTAGCTTTTGGCCCCTTGGCAGTAGCTACTACTCAAACTTTGGCGCCGAAAACAGCAGCTTCCGCATCTCGATTCACCAGAGCCACGCCGACGCTATAGTGCAAAGGTATCGGCTAGAGAGCATTCATGACCTGGTTGGCCACTACCTTTTGCTCTTCGACCGTGCTCGCGAATCTGCTTCGGGGCGCTTCACCGCAGATGTGAACTCGGTTCATCATGTTGGATTTGTCCGCAATACAGACCAATAAGAAGCGGTCGTCAGGCTCGTGACCGCGAGCAGGTGTTGCGACGCATCTTCACCAAGCTTCGCTAGCACTAGAGGATTGTGAAGTCGTTCGCAGTGCCTAAATCCCATTGAAGTAAGAAAACACGCCTATTAGCACGCGCACAGGCGAAGGGGCCTACTGTGCTGTGGAGGGACTCAACTTTCCCCCCTGTCCGGGCATCGCGGGTGAGAGGAAGCTAGGCCAAGGCCATACGACGCGCCGCGTGCTTATCTAGCAGCGACTGCAGCTGGTAGTGCCAGCAGGAGCTCCGCCAATCCACTTGCATCTAGAGCAGGCGGAGGCGACTTAAGGCCTAGGTCCGAACCGAGAGAAAGAGAGGACTGACCACTTACCCCCCTTGGAGAACCCCGGGAGCACGGCGAGCACGGTGAGCACGGAAGGACGGGATGACGGGGAGCACACGGCTACCGACCCAAACACCTGATATCAATGGGTATTTTTTAACAGAATGCGCGGAAACGCGCACCTCAACCATTCAGGAATCGCTGCTTGTTGCATCCACGGTGGCTCTGGCGTAGCTTTCAGCTATCTAAAACGCTCAGTTGCGCGCGTCTAGTTCCCTTGCTCTTCGGAGCCTGAAGACGCAAATTGTCCACCAGTTGATAGGGAATTGCTCGATGTCCACGATGAAGCAGGCAGTGGCACGGCGCGTAAATATGTCGGAGCGCGCTGAGCATCAACGGCAAATCCACTTCGCCGGAGTGGATGACGCCTGGATTTGGAATCGCAAGAAGAACAATGGCTTTTCAACTGTGCCGAGGACGCTGCCGATTGCCATGCAGGCCGCAGACGAACAGTCTAAAGGCCAGCCGCCTGGGCATGTTCTTTTTTGCCTTTGGGCGCGAGCGCCGGATCACCCGGTTCTTGTAATCGACAATCCGATCACGTTCGCCGCAGAGGCGGGCTTCACCGGACCGAGGGCAGTAGACACCTGGCGACGGCGCATGAAGCGGCTGCAGGAGTTGCAGCTAATCGTGGCAAAAGCCGGACCGGCAGGTGATTTCCACTACGTTCTGCTGACGAATCCAAATTCGGCCGTTGAATGGATGAGATCAAATGGAAAGATCCAAGACGTGCTCTACAGCCGCTTCTGGGATCGACTGTCCGAGGTGGGCGGACTCAGTGAGATGGATGCACTTCGCGCTTACTGGGCTAAGACGACGGCAAAAGAGGATCCGCCGAGCCTCCCTCCGCCACCACCTACCGATGCCCCAACTGAATCGGCACCTACGAAGGTGAAGTCACGGAAGAGCAAACCTAAAAGCGTAGGGAAATGATGCTCAAGCAGACGCCAAGGAGGAACCATGCTTAAGACAACAGTGATCGGCATTCGTCGCCAGCTCGCCCGGCGGATGTCGTGAAAAAGAAGACCCCCGATCAGCCTCGTTTCTCAGGCCAGACTGATCGGAGGTCGTGGCGGGCACCCTCAAGTGCCCTGAGCAGAGTTTCCCCTGCCCAGGGCTCAATTGTAACGCGGCCGCGCCCCTCACACATGACTGGGGCAGCAGCCAACTAGCCGACATCGGCTGAGGAAAACGCAATGACCAAGAAGCCTTCCAACTCCGGTCAGCCCTGGACCCCTACGCAGGTCAAGCAACTCAAAGAGCTTGCGTCAGGGAACACCCCTACCCGGGTCATTGGCCTGAAAATGGGGCGCTCGCCCGAGGCAATCTACGGCCAGGCGAGCAAGGCGGGGATCTCGCTGAAGCCTACCAACCAGGCTCCCTACGGCACCAAGAAGCCGAAGTGAGTTAGCAACAAACTCAGAAGCCCCGCTATGCGGGGCTTCTGTCTTCTCAACCCGGAAACGCCGGGAACTTTTCGTTGGGATGGGAAGCCTTCCAAGTTGTATAAGCGGAAGTCCCTTCCCAGGCAGCGAACGCACGAGGAGTTCTGCCTCGGCCGCTCCAGGTTTCGCCCGTGTGTGGGAGCCAATACTTGGGTGCGACTTCCTTCTTCACAGTTCCCGCCCTCTTAGGGACATCCGTCGCCAGCATGCTGACGATCTCGGCGCGCTGCTTCGCAGAGAAGCTCTTGCCGTATTGGGACACGAGGTTGGCGACTTCTGCGAAGGCATCAGCGGCTTGTTCCTGGAGAAGCTGAACTTCCTGTTCCTCAAGCTTGCGCAGCTCTTCAGCAAGCTTGGCTTTGGCGGAGGCAATGGAATCGAGTGACGGCTTGGTCATTCTTAAAGAACCTGAAATTGATGGCAAAAGGAGAGAAGGTAGCTAGGAAGCTCTGGACGCTAAGCGCGACCACCCTTCCACCGGAAACAAGCTATACGGTCTTTTCCCCCTAGACAACCGGTCCGGGCCCGAAAGGGGCGCAGTCCCCTCCACTCAACCTAACCGGGGTTGCCACTTGCCATAGAACCTAGACGAGGCGATCCAACAAAGAGAATGGAGGATAGTGATGCCCATCGCAAATTCGAAAAGATCCTGCATGCCTATTCTGTAAGAAAGCACGCTTAGGCGTAAGCACACTCAAAATCGTACAGTACAAAAATGACTGCAAGATAGAAGCGGTCACCCAAGGCAAACCCTTGCGCCACAGCGCCTCGCAACGCACATCTCACTAATTTCCTCTAAACGTTTTCGCGCTAATTCCAACGTTTCGGCGAATGCCTAAGCAACGCGCCAACACTCTAGATCTCGTTTGACGAATCAAAGCCGGGCCTTAGCACTGCTCCCATCATCCACGGAGACAGTGCAGTGCCAAAAACAGTAAAGAACTTCCTTCAAGACTTCCCATTCAATCCAGACGCCGAGGACACGCTGCACCTTAAGGGCATCAAGATCGGACGCTTCCGGATTGATGAGCTGGTCATCACCGGACGCGAAGCAGCCATCCACGCGCAAGAGATCCTCAACGCTGCAATGGAGCGCTCTCGACGCTCTCGCATCAATGCCGCAGGCACGCGCTACCTTGAGCCACTCTCTGCAGGTCACCCTGCCCGCCTTCTGTCCGTAGAGATCAAGGACTACCTGGGAGACCGGGAACGCCGCTGCCTCGCCCAGGAGACCATCGACTCCACAGCCCGAACCCTGCGCCTTCTCCAGATGACTTGCGGCGACATCCCCGTCTCTCGCATTGACCACCCTCACATCTACCGACTCTGGGATCTCATGCGCTGGTCACCCCCAGGCCTCTTCTCTGACCCCGCCTATCGAGGGATCAGCTATGACGAAGCCATTGCCTGCGGCAAGGAGCTAGATGTTCCTCAGCTTGCCCCTGCAACGCTCGAACGTCATCGACGCTTCTTGGTCTCCTTCTTCAATCAGCTGGTCAAGACGAAAGCCATTGAAGCGTCTCCCATGGCCGCGTATGCCGAGATCAAGAAGGACCTGGTCACCGATCCCAACAAGCCTGAGCGCCTCTTTGATGAAGACGACCTCCGCCGCATCTTCGACCCCAAGGCGTTCATTCCCTGGGCGAGCAAGTATCCGCATCGATGGTGGCTTCCAATGATCGGTCTGTATACAGGTGCCCGCATCAACGAAGTCGCTCAGCTGAAGGTCGCCGACATCGTCCAGGAGAGCGATGTCTGGTGCATCCGCATCCAGAAGACCGTGGATCCTGACTTGGCGCACCGGACCCGGCTCAGGAGTCGGCAGAGCCTAAAAGGCAAGGCATCTATCCGGACCATCCCTATCCCGAAACCACTGCTAGACGCAGGCTTCGTGGACTTCATTGATGACATCAGAGAGTGCGGCCACCCTCGCCTCTTCCCACACCTATCCGCTGGTGTGAACCGTAAGACCGGCGAGACTAATGCTCGCTACAGCCTGGCAGCGCTTAGCCAGTTCAGCCGTTACATGAAGAACCTTGGTTTCCCTAGAGGTGTTGGTTTCCATGCCTTCCGCCACACAATCGCCACAGAACTCCACCACCAGAATGTCCCTGACGAAGACATTGCTCTGATCACCGGCCACTCTGTCAGCAAGCGCGTGCCCGTGCTTCACGAGGCGTACTTCCACAAGAAGCCCGCCGTGATGCGCAGGAAGCAGATAGAAACCTTGGACAAATACAGGCCTGCGGTAGTGCTTCCTGTCTATGCCAAGGGGCAGTTCAAGCGCTGCTTGAAGGACAAGAAGAGGTTCTATCCATGATGGCGACCCCACGGGTGATTCGCAGTGAGCTCGCCGCAGATGTTGCGGCGACCTTGAGAGGGGCCAACCGGAAAGCGGAACGTCATGATTCTGATCCATCACCAGTAAAGGTTGCTACCTTTTTCTCGATCACTGGCCACCCTGCCTTCTGATAGTCAACAGTGGTCCCGGCATAGCCAACGACATCAAACACCAATCTCTTGAAGGTCTCTATGCATATAAAAAATCGGTCGTACATTTTCTGATGCTCTTGGTCCGTGGTTCCAAGCAACTCTCCATGCGCAGCCTTGTGACGAATCTTGGTCCACGCCTCGAAGAGCTTTGGATTCAGAAGCTCGCGACGAATCAGGCTCTGGAAAACGCTCTTTATACCTGGTCGTTCTGCGCTCTCCTTACTCTTCGTCAAGAGCCTTACAATCCTCTCATCCAGATCAAGACCAGCGCTTGAAGCCGAATCAAGCGTCACTTCGATAAGCCGAGCGAACTCCAGATCCTTATCATCGTTCGTCATAAACAACCTTGAGAGCATGCCCTCAATAGAAGAGGAAAGAACCTGCGCTCCGTTCTCGATACCTTCTTGCTGGGCGTAGCAGATGCGGGCAAAGTGATGGAAGATGAATGTCTGCACTCTACGGTCGCCTACTTGACGCTCGACGGAAATCCACGCCTCCAAAAACTCGTTCCAAGATGGGGCATATGGCCACGCACGTGGAACAAAAGGGACCATCACGTTGCGATGAGGGTCGCGTCGCCGCCCGAAGATCTCTACTACCTGCCGGTCGCCAAAGAAACGATACGCGCACATCGGCGACAGTGGACGCCCACACAGCATCGCTACACCACGCAGGAAGTCCTCAGACCGTTGCTTGAAGCCCTCTTGGGGCGCATGGAACGAGAGTTCTGAATTTCCATGATGATCGACCGTTCCCTTCCAGGAAGTCGGGTCACGCTCATGCTCCCACTTCTTCGAATTCGGTCGAGTCGGCATCTTCAGATCACCTGAAAAGTACCAGCCTTGGTATTCCTTCTCCAGCTCCTTTCGCGATGACTTCTGCTCCGCAACCAGGTTTGTGAGATTTGAAGTGAGCCTTAACTCTTGCCCTTGGTCTACGCCCAACATCTGACGCTCACACCGCCACCGTATTCCAAGCGAGTCGTGCCCCGAAATGTTATAGCGACTCCTGTCTTCAACCAATTTGCCGGGCTCCAATTCGCTGAAAAGCTCTACGAATGGATCGAAGCGAGCGTCAACCTTCTGGCACAGGAGCGTGAACCCAATGCTTCCATCCTTCGTCTGGCTGACGACGCCAATCCCCTCGAAGACCAAGGGTTCGTTCTCGACGCATTGCACCGCCTTGCAATCAAATAGTTCTACTCGAAATTCACCAGCGACAAGCTGATCTCTGATGTTCTCGAACATCCTACTACTGACTGCTACAAGCTCACCGTCCGAAGACGCGGTGCTCGATGTTTCTCCCATCCCTTCTGCCTCTCATAGGTTCATGGTGAATGCGTTCCAGTTCAGTCCTACAGCTAACGCAGCTACAGGACTGGTGGAGGCGCCATGTTAGACATGCACCGCAAGATGAAGCGTACAACTGGCCGCATTTGCTGGCGAGAGGCCATGAAAAAAGAAGCCCCGCATCTGCGGGGCCCTAGACTTCAGTAGCCGTAGCCAGATCGACGCTGTTGCGTCCTCGGCTGGTTGTAGGGGCTACCGTATGGATTGCTCTGCGTCGGCTTGTAAGGATCTACAGTCCCGGACTTGCCGTTGTAGGGATTGTAATTTCCTTGGGTGCTGTAGTTGTCCAGCTTGGTGGAATTCGCATTGCTACGGTGGTGAGGCTGGACGTAGGTACCGTCCGAACGATAGTGCCCCTTCACCGAATGGCTCTGAGCCGAAACTGCAAAAGAGGATGCCAGAGCGACACCAGCGGCCAGGGTGAGCAAAATCTTCTTCATTTCCTTCTCCTTGGATGGGGCATCAGTCCCTACAGCCTCGTGCCCCCTGCATAGGCTGCAGTCCCCTGCCATCCCCCGCTCTCCGAAGAGGCCTAAATTGGGATAGCGAGAAAACGTGACGATTGTCGCATTTCCTAGTCCGTGAAGAGTGCAGCCCAACAAGGCATTCCGACGAGCGGTACTTCCCCCGTATTGGTCCTTCCCCCCTGCAGCCAAATGCGCAGGCTGCGCGAATTCCCGTAGACAAAGCACTAAACCGTCTTTCACAACGGAATTCCAATCGGGTCGCATAAAGAATGATAAATCGCCATCCATTCGCGCTTGACTAATTGCAAATTCCAGATAAAAAGTAAAAACTTGGGAGATAGAATGAATAACGAAAACGAAAGAGAAGAAAAATCCGCCTCAAGGTTTGCTGCGACGGCCCTGCTGGCAATTGCAGTTTTGGCAGGCGGCTGGATCGGATGCGTAATAACCGCAATGTCTATTGGCCCGCGCCAAGTTCATCCAAATTGCCCCCAACATACAGTCAAGTCACAAACAAAGACCCAATCCAAAGCGCAAGTCCAGCCACCGTTCCTAGCAATGTCCAAATTCTGGAATTGAACTTTGGCTGCAGCCCCACCGCGCAGAAGAACAAAATTAGACCGAGCGAAAACGCATTTTCTAAAGAGATGTTTTTAGATGCATCGAATCGATTCCAAAACAAAAGAGCGAGCGCGTTAAGGATCAAAAATAGACCCGCGAAACCACCAAGTATTCGCGAATCAATTTTGTTCAGAAAATTGTTAATTTTAATTTCGCGCCTGTCAGCCCACTCACGGAATCCACGAACAATTTTCTTAGCCGTCGCACCAATACCCTTGGGAGGATCTGCAGATTCAACGACAGCAGTCTCCTTTTGCAAATCATTCATTCCAAGACCGTTAGAGCTGCTGTCGGACTCAGATTCAAACTCGCTCCCGAGCTCTTTTACTAGTTTAGAATCACTCTCAGCACCAGTCGCAATCGGCGCCGACCCAGCTTTGGTTGCACGCTCAGATCCAGACTCGTTTCCACTTTCCACTCTACTTCTCTCCTTGGTCGTAAATGCGATATTCCATTACTAGCTTCGGCGCCAAATCTGCTCCATCCGGTGCCACAGCAAAAAGATCTCAGGCAAGTCAGAGACAGGCTTTTTAGGCCCACGCTTTGAGCTATCGGCTTGCGGGTAAGAGACTTTAGCCCAGCTCTGCTGAGCCGACCTAGTGGCCTACGGCCGCAATGGTAGCTCGCATGCTGTGGTATAGAGGCTGCACTGCAGCTATGCTCCGGGACACACCACAGGACACAAATCCGGTTTGTGGACGCTTCCGGAGCTCGGGGGACGGTCAAGGTACTGTTTCCCCCTCTCTCCGCCAGATAACTGAAAAAGGCTGCCCCCAGGGGCGGCCTTTTTCAGTTATCTGGCGCGGGACGCGAAGTGCGCTGCGCGCGCTTCGCCCCAAACGTTGCTGCGCAACGTTCGGGCCCCTCCCCTTGCCGGCCTCTCCCCGCCCCTGTCGGGGCAGCCCCTCAACAGAGGGGCTTGTTCCTCCAGATTCATCAGTAGATCCACGCCATGCGTGGATGCTTCTGGTCGCCTTCCGCACGCTCTGGGCACCCCAAAACAAAACTGAACGGATCCTGAAAATTCGCTATCGTAGGTGCCTTCAACCGACGCCAAGCCCATTGCCCATGAGCTCGATCGACAGCGCTCACGCTGCCTGCGAAAACTGCGATACCGCCCTGCACGGCCACTACTGCCATCGCTGCGGGCAATCGGCGCACAATCCGCTCAAGCATGTGGGCCATGCCATCGAAGAAGTGTTCGAATCGTTCTGGCATCTGGATGGGCGCATCTTCCGCACGCTGCGAGATCTCTGGGTGCCCGGCCGCATCACGCAGAACTACCTCAAGGGCCGCCGGGTCGGATACGTGCAGCCTTTGCGGCTGTTCGTCATCCTCACCCTGTTTACGTTCTTCATCGGCAAGCTGTTCGTGCACGTCGACGACATCCGCATGGGCGGCGGCGATTCGCTGTATGCCAAGTCCATCACCGTTGAACAGGTCGAGGCCGCACGCGTGAAACAGCTGATGATGATCGATCAACAACAGGCCAGCTCTCCCGCCACCGGCAACGCCGGCTTCGCCATGGCCAGAGCGGCGGTGAATGCGGCAGCCGCACAGCGCAAAGCCGAGCTTACCGGTACCAGCAAAGACGCCACCGCAACCGAGCCCGGCACCTTCTTCAACCACACCGTCAACGGTAAACCTTGGGACGCTGACACCAACCCCATCGTGGTGGCAGGCTGGCCCCGGTTCGCCAACAACTGGCTCAACAAGCGCCTGCACAACGGCAACGCCAACATCCAGCGCATGGGTGGCAAGACCGATCTGTACATGCAGGCGATCCTGACCGCATTGCCCGGTGCCCTGTTCTTCCTGATGCCGGTGTTCGCGCTGGTACTGCGCATCGCCTACGTGCCACGGCCGATGGGGTATCTGGAACATCTGGTCGTGGCGTTGTACAGCCACTGCTGGCTGATGATGGTGCTGCTGGCAACCTTCCTCATCGCCGGCATCAGCAGCGCGCTCGCATCACCCGCATTCGCCGCCGTCAGCCAATGGCTGTATGCACTGCTGTGGCTGGCGGTCCCGGTCTACCTGCTGTGGATGCAGCAACGCGTGTATGGCGGCAACATGGCGCTGACCGTGTTGCGCTACCTTGCCATCGGCGGCGTCTACCTGTTCCTGGTGAGCTTCGTGGTGATGTATGCGGTGCTGGCGGGAATCTCGGCCTGAGGGATACACGCACGGCGTCCGGCCCATGAATCCACGCATGGCGTGGATCTACTGACGATCGTCTATCGTGGGCCCATGAACCTCCGCCTCTATCGCCCCACCGATGCCAGCGCCTGCCTGTCGATTTTCGACAGCAACGTACCCACCTACTTCGCGCCCGAAGAACGCAGCGACTTTGAACGCTTCCTGCGTGAGCAGGCCATGGACTGTGCATTCCAGGTCATCGAGCGCGATGGCAGCATCGTGGCCTGTGGCGGCCTGTCGCGACGCGGCGACTGCAGTGCCGGTTTCTGTTGGGGCATGGTGCAGCGCGCGCTGCACCGGCAGGGGCTGGGGCGCGAACTGGCGCTGGCACGCCTGCGCCAGGCCGAAGCGGATCCTTCGATCAAGCGCATCGCGCTCAGTACCAGCCAGCACACCCAGGGCTTCTATGCCGGTCTGGGCTTCCAGGTGACGCGGATCGTGCCCGATGGCCACGGCGCCGGGATCGACGCTGTGGACATGGAACGGGTGCTATAGCCTCCCGCAGTGGGTAGATCCACGCAGCGCGTGGATCTACCGTTGGCCCGCTCCCCTTAGAAGCCTACCCGCAGGTTGATCTGCCCACCCACATCGCGGCGGCCATCACCATGCTGGCCCTGCACGAACATCGACAGCTGGCTGCTGCGACCCAGGCCGACCGCCACACCCACCTGACTGACCAGCGCATTGCGTGCCATCACCGCGCTGTAGACGTCGAAGGCATTGCCGCCCACCGCGAAGCGGTTGCGGCTGGCCACATCGGTGTCGCCCGAGGCGTGCTGCCAGCCGAGGCCGACCGTCAGCTGTGCCGGGAAGCGCTCGCCGCTGCCCACGTCCCAGCGCCCACGCACGCCCACGGTGCTGACATTGAGCGTGTCCTTGCCGCCTTCCAGCTCCAGCGCAGCAGTGCCGCCCTGCTCCACCGCGCGATCAGTGTCTACCCAGTGCTTGGTGAACTGCACGTACGGCTGCAGCTGGGTCCTGCCATGGGTCCAGGTCCAGCTGCCCTCCACCTGCGCGATGGTCACATCCGAGTCCTGGCGGCTGTAGAGGGTCTGGCCCAGCAGCGGCACCTCACGCGTGGTACGCGTACGGTAGTCACCGCGCGATACGCTGCCACCCACCGCAAAACCGTTGTTCCACTGTCCCTGTGCATACAGGCCGAACGTGTTGCCGCGCAGGCGGGCGCGCGAACTGCGATCGTACAGGCGCGTATCCAGCCGTTCGTTGCCGGCCGCTGCACCCAGCACCACGTGTTCACCCAGCTGCCAGTCCACGCCCGCCATCAGCGCATTGCGGTTGGAGCGGATGTCATCGCCATTGCCGTCACCGTCCTGGCGGAAGACCTTGCCACTGCCGGCCAGCCAGGCCGAGGCATGCTCGCCACGCACGGTCGGAAGCTCGCTGCCCAGACGCTGGCGGATGCCTTCTTCCAGGTAGTTGTCATACAGCAGCACCGCACGGCTGGCCGCATGCACTTCACCGGAAAGCTGGTCGAAGGCGCCGCGCGCGGTGCCGGCGTCATACATCAGCACCGTGTTGTACAGGCCCAGCGCCGGACCACTCTGCGGCAGGCTGTCCAGCGCTGCGGCAGTGTTGTACTGGTTGCGCGTGTTGGCCACCGTGGTGAACGCCGCGGTCTGCGCCACGTCAATCTGCAGGTTGGCCGTGTTCGCGGTATAGACCGGGGTGATGGTCAGGAAGGCCGACGGCGTGGTCGCCGAGGCGAACTGCCCGCTTACGCCACCGCCAGCATTGACCACGGTGTACTGCTGGCCCTGCTGGTAGCTGGTGCTCGGCGAAATGGTGTTCACCTGCACGGTGCTGCCACCCACGCTGGCACTGCCGCCCACCTGCACCGTGTCGCTGCCAGTGGCACCCAGATCGATGCCCAGCGTGCTGCCCGGCGACAAGGTCAGGTTGCCTCCCACCGTGATCGTGCCGGTGCCATTGCCCGCACCGCTGCCATTGCCTGGGCCATTACCCGGCGACAGCACGCCGCCACTGGATACCGTCACGCCACCGCCGGTACCCCCAATGGTGCCGGTGCCGGACAGCGTGGTACCGCTGCCGATGGTCCACTGGCCGCCGATGTTGCCGGTGACATTCAGGCCGCCGCCGGTGACCTGGCCGGTACCGCTGAAACCACCGCTGTTGCCACCGAGGTTCAGACCACCCGGACCGGCCTGCACGATGCTGCCGCCACCGCTGATGGTGCCGCCCAGCGTGGTGGTGCCACCGGTGTTGATCACCAGGCCACCGTTGTTGGTGATGTTGCCGGTGATCGAGCCGCTGGCCCCGCCGTTGCCGACCTGCACGGTGCCACCGGCATTGATGGTGGTGCCGCCGGTGTAGGTGTTGTTGCCGGTCAGCGTGATGGTGCCGTTGCCGGCCTGGGTCAGGCCACCGCTGCCACTGATTGTGCCGGCGACGGTAGTGTTGCCTCCTACGTTGAACACCAGGCTGCCGTTGTTGCTGACATTGCCGGCAATCGATCCGCTCGCGCCGCCGTTGCCAACCTGCAGCGTGCCGCCGGTGTTGATGGTGGTGCCGCCGGTATAGGTGTTGTTGCCGCCCAGGATCAGCGTGCCGCTGCCGGCCTGGGTCAGGCCACCGCTGCCGCCGATGGCGCCGCCGACAGTGGTGTTGCCACCCACGTTGAAGACCAGGCTGCCGTTGTTGGTGACGCTGCCGCCAATCGCACCGGTCGCGCCGCCATTGCCGACCTGCAGGGTGCCACCGGCGTTGATGGTGGTCGGGCCGGTATAGGTATTGTTGCCGGTCACGGTCAGTGTGCCGCTGCCAGCCTGGGTCAGGCCGCCGCTGCCGCTGATGGTGCCGCCCAGCGTAGTATTACCGGCCACGTTGGACACCAGCGAACCGTTGTTGGTGATGTCACCGACGATCGAACCGGTCGCACCGCCATTGCCCAGCTGCAACGTGCCACCGGCATTGATGGTGGTACCGCCGGTGTAGGTGTTGGTGCCAGTCAGCAGCAGCGTACCGCTGCCGGCTTGGGTCAGCCCGCCACTGCCGCTGATGGTGCCGCCCAGCGCGGTGTTGCCGGCCACGTTGGAAATCAACGCACCATTGTTGGTGATGTCGCCAGCGATGGCGCCGGTCGCACCGCCGTTGCCCACCTGCAGCGTGCCGCCGGTATTGATGGTGGTGCCGCCGGTGTAGGTGTTGTTGCCGACCAGGGTCAGCACGCCGCCACCGGCCTGGGTCAGACCACCGCTGCCGCTGATCGCACCACCAACCGTGGTGTTGCCGCCTACGTTGAACACCAGGCTGCCGTTGTTGGCGACGTTGCCGGTGATGGCGCCAGTCGCGCCGCCATTGCCGACCTGCAGCGTGCCACCGGTATTGATGGTGGTGCCGCCGGTATAGGTGTTGTTGCCGGTCAGGGTCAGCGTGCCGGCACCGGCCTGGGTCAGGCCACCAGCGCCGCTGATGGCGCCACCCAGCGTGGTGTTGCCGGCCACGTTGGATACCAGCGCGCCATTGTTGGTGATGTCGCCAACGATCGCACCGGTCGCACCGCCATTGCCGATCTGCAGCGTACCGCCGGCATTGATGGTGGTGCCGCCGGTATAGGTGTTGTTGCCGGTCAGCACCAGCGTGCCGCTGCCGGCCTGGGTCAGACCACCGCTGCCGCTGACCACGCCTCCCACGGTTGCCGTCGTGCCCAGGTTGTAGACCAGGCTGCCATTGTTGGTGATGTCGCCCAGCACCGAACCGGTGCTGCCGCCGTTGCCGATCTGCAGCGTGCTGCCACCGTTGATGGTGGTGCCGCCGGTGTAGACGTTGTCGCCGCTCAGTGTCAGCGTGCCGGTACCGCTCTGCACCAGGCCGCCGGTGCCACTGAGCACGCCGCCGAAGACGGTGTTGCCATTGCTGCCGCCGGTGGTCAGGGTCGCACCGCCCAGCACCACGCTGGATCCGGTCACACCGGCCAGGCCGCCGATGCTCTGGCTGCCGCCTGCGCTGATATCCAGCGTACTGGCACCGGTCAGGTTGACCGTGCTGGCAGCGGACAGGCTGCCACCGGCCGCCACCGCCAATGTGCCGCTGTTGATGGTGGTGGTGCCGGTATAGGTGCTGGCACCGCCCAAGGTGACCGTTGCTGCGCCATCCTTCAGCAGGCCGCCAGCGCCGCTGATCGGGCCGTTCAAGGTCAGCGCGTTGCTGCCCGCCAGGGTCAGCGTGCCGCTGCTCAACTGCACGGTGTTGGCCAGCGTCAGCGCGCTGGTGCCGTCCAGACTGGCGTCGCCACCCACGGTCAGCGTGCCGGTTCCCAGTGCAGCGTTGTCGCCCAGGGCAAGGCCACCGGCATTGAGTGTCACGCCACCGCTGAAGGTATTGCTGCCGGTCAGGCCCTGGATCCCCGCGCCGTTCTTCACCAGACCACCGGTGCCACCGATGGTCCCGGCGAACGTCGTATTGCCGACGCCACCGAGGGTGAGCGTGCCGGTGCCCAGCGCCACGGCCGAGCCGGCCACGCCCGCCAGTGAGCCGATCGTCTGCGCGCCGCCCGCGCTGATGTCGAAGGCGGTACCGGCATTGGCCAGGTTCACTGCGCCGGTTGCCGCCAGGCTGCCGCCTGCACCGATGGCCAGCGTGCCGGCGTTGATGGTGGTACCCCCGGTGAAGGTGTTGGTGCCGGTCAGCGTCTGGGTCCCGGAACCTTCCTTGATCAGGCCGCCGGAGCCGGCCACCGAGCCACTGAACGTGCCATTGCTGGCGTCTCCGATCGTCAGCGTGTTGGCCCCCAGGTTCACCGTGCCGTTGCCGATCAGGGTGCCGAACTGCTGCGTGCCGCTGCCCGCCGACAGGTCGAAGGTCGCCCCCGAAGCCAGGTTGACGACGCCGCTGGCGTGCAGGCTCGCGCCCGCCCCCAATGCCAACGTACCGGCGTTGATGTTGGTGCCACCGGTGTAGGTGTTGATGCCGTTCAAGGTCAGCGTTGCGGCGCCCTCCTTGGTCAAGCTGCCGGTGCCACTCAGGCTGCCGTTGAGGGTGAGGTTGTTGCTGCCGAGTACAGTCAACCCGTTGTTGAGGATGAAGTTGTTGGCCAGCGTCACCGCGGTGTTCGAATCGAGCGTGGCATTGCCACCCACCGTGACCGCACCGGTGCCCAGCGCAGCATTGTTGCCGACCACCAGGCCACCGGCATTGAGCGTTACGCCACCACTGAAGGTGCTCGCGCCATTGAGCGTCTGCACGCCGGCGCCGTTCTTGATCAGGCCACCGTTGCCGCTGATCGCGCCGTTGAAGGTGCTGTCCACCGTGCCGCCCAGGCTCAGCGTGCTGCCACCGAGTGCCACCGTGCTGCCGGCCACGCCGGCCAGCGAACCGATGGTCTGGTTGCCCGCAGAGATATCGAGGGTACCGGCACCTGCCAAGTTCACCGCACCGGTCGACGCCAGGCTGCCACCAGCACCGATGGCCAGCGTGCCGCTGTTGATGGTGGTGCCTTCGGTGTAGGTATTCGCACCGTTCAGGGTCACGGTAGCCGCACCGTTCTTGATCAGGCCACCGGTACCCGAAATCACACCGCCCAGTGTCAGCGCCTGGCTGCCGAGCAGGTCGAGGTTGACGCCCGCTGCAAGCCCGATGTTGTTGGCCAGGCTGACGCCTGTCGTTGCATCCAGCGTTGCGTTGCCGCCCACCGTCAGCGCGCCGGTGCCGAGCGCAGCGTTGTTGCCGACAATCAGGCCACCGCCGTTGAGTGCAACGCCACCACTGAACAGATTGGCGCCACCCAGCGTGAGGATGCCGGCGCCATTCTTGACCAGGCCGCCGGTGCCGGAAATCGCACCGTCGAACACGCTGTTGCCGATGCCGCCGAGGATCAGCGACTGCGCGCCCAGGCTGACCGTGGAGCCGCTCACGCCGGCCAGCGAACCAATCGTCTGGCTGGCGCCGGACGCCGAGATGTCGAAGCCGGTTCCCGCCGCAGTGAGCGTTACCGCCCCGTCCGCAGCCAGGCTGCCACCCGGACCAATCGCCAGCGTGCCGGCGTTGATGAAGGTGCCGCCGGTATAGGTATTGGTGCCGGTCAGCGTTTCGATGCCCGAACCGACCTTGGTCAGGCCACCCGTGCCTGCGATCGAGCCACTGAACGTGCCATTGGTGGCACCGCCGACTTCGATCGAGTTGGCACCAAGGTTCACCGTACCGTTGCCGACCAGGGTGCCGAACACCTGCGTGCCGCTGCCGGCAGACAGATCCAGCGTGGCACCGGTGGCGAGGTTCACGGTACCGCTTGCCGCCAGGCTGGCCCCGGCACCCAGCGCCAGCGTGCCGGCGTTGATGTTGGTGCCACCGGTGTAGGTGTTGATCCCGTTCAAGGTCAGCGTCGCGACGCCATTCTTGGTCAGGCTGCCAGCCCCGGAAAGGACGCCGTTGAGTGTCAGCGCATTGCTGCCGAGCACGGTCAGCCCGGCATTGAGGGCGATGTTGTTGGCCAGCGTTGCCAGGCCGGTGGTGTCCAGCGTGGCGGCACCGCCGACGGTCAACGCACCCGTACCCAGCGCCGCGTCATTGCCGAGCACCAGCCCGCCTGCGTTGAGCGTCACGCCGCCACCAAACGTGTTGGCACCGGACAACGTCTGCACGCCCGCGCCCACTTTCACCAGGCCGCCGCCACCACTGATCACGCCATCGAACGCGGCGTTGCTGGCGGTTCCGAACGTCAGTGAATTTCCGCCCAGCGTCAGCGTGCTTCCGCCCACGCCACTGAGTGCGCCGATGGTCTGGCTGCCACTGGCACCGGAGATATCGAAGCCAGCGCCTGCGCCCAGCGTGACATCACCCGCCGCGGCAAGGCTGCCACCTGTTCCCAGTGCCAGCGTACCGGCGTTGATGGTGGTACCGCCGGTATAGGTGTTGGCACCGGACAGCGTCAGCGTGGTGGCACCGTTCTTGATCAGGCTGCCGTTGCCACCGATCACACCCGACAGCGTCAGCGCATTGCTGCCCGGCAATGTCAGTGCGACACCCGAGCCCAGCGTGACCGCATTGCCCAGTGCCACTCCAGCCCCCGCATCCAGCGTGGTACTGGCATTCACCGCCAGCGAGCCGGTACCGAGCGCATCATTGGCGCCGACCACCAGGCCACCACCGTTCAAGGTCAGGCCACCACCGAAGGTATTGGTGTTGTTGAGGGTCAGCAGGCCCGTACCGTTCTTGACCAGGCTGCCGTTGCCGGCCAGCACGCCAGCCAGGGTGAGGTCATTGCTGCCGCCCAGCGTCAGCTGCGAACCCGCGCCGAAGTTCACCGCATTGGCCAGATCCAGCGCAGCCGTCGTGTCCAGGCTGACGTTGCCGCCAATACCCAGCGCCCCCGTACCCAACGCCCCTGCATTGCCGAGGATCAGGCCGCCGGCATTGAGCGCGACGCCGCCACTGAAGGTATTGGCACCGGATAGCGTCTGCACGCCTGCGCCAGCCTTGATCAATCCACCACTGCCATCGATGAGACCGGCAAAGCTGCCGTTGCCGGCGCCGCCGAAAGTCAGCGTCTGCGTGCCCAGCGCCACATGGCTGCCGGCGATGCCGTTCAATGCACCGATGGTCTGCCCGGCACCGGCCGCGGAGATGTCCAGCGTCGCGCCGGCACCGGCGAGATCCACCGCACCGGTGGCGGCAAGACTGCCACCCGCGCCGAGCGCCAGCGTGCCGGCATTGACCGTGGCACCGCCCAGGAAGGTATTGGCACCGGACAGGGTCAGCGTCGAGGCGCCGTTCTTGACCAGGCCACCGGTTCCTCCCACCACACCGGTCAGGGTGAGGTTGTTGCTGCCCGGCAGGGTCAGCGTATTGGCGCCCAGGTTCACTGCATTGACCAGCGAAACCGGCGCACTCGCATCCAGAGAAACACTACCGCCAATGTTCAGTGCCCCGGTACCGAGCGCACCGTTGGCGCCCACCGACAGGCCGCCGGCATTCAATGCAAGACCACCGCTGAAGGTGTTGCTGTTGTTCAACGACAGCACGCCGGTACCGGTCTTGATCAAGCCGCCCGTGCCCGAGACCAGTCCGCCCAGCGCGACGTTCTGGTTGCTGGTCAGGCTCAGCTGCGCACCAGCATCCAGGTCGATGGCGTTAGACAGATTCAATGCCACCGAACTATCGAGGGTGGCGTTTGCGCCCACACCCAACTGGCCAGTGCCCAGCGCTCCGGCGTTGCCCAGCATCAGGCCACCGCCGTTGAGCGTCAGCCCACCGGCGAAGTTGTTGGCGCCGTTGAGCGTGAGCGTGCTGGCACCGTTCTTGACCAGGCCACCGGCTCCGGAGACCACCCCACCGAGGGTGATCGCCTGCGAACCCGGCAGCGACAGCACAGCCCCACTGCCCAGAGTGACATTGTTGATCAGGTTCAATGCCGTGCTGCCATCGAGTGTTGCATTGCCGCCCACGCTCAATACGCCGGTGCCAAGTGCACCGCTGTTGCCCAGCAGCAGGCTGCCGGCGTTGAGGCTCAGGCCACCGCTGAAGGCATTGGTGCCGTTCAAGGTCAGCTGCGAGGCACCGTTCTTGGTCAGGCTGCCGGTGCCAGTGATGTTGCCGCCCAGGGTGAGGTTCTGGCTGCCCGGCAGGGTCAGCGCTGCCCCGAGGTTGATCGCATTGCCCAGGCTCATGGCTGCGGTGGTGTCCAGCAGACCATTACCACTGACCGTCAGCGCACCGCTTCCCAGCGCGCCGGCGTTGCCCAGCAGCAGGCCACCTGCCGCAAGATTCACCCCACCGCTGAAGGTGTTGGCGCCAGTCAGCGTCTGCACGCCGGCGCCCTGCTTGATCAGGCCACCGGTGCCACCGATCACGCCGGCGAAGGTCTGGTTGGTGGCATCACCGAAGGTGAGCATGCTGCTGCCCAACGAAAGAGTGCTGCCCGCCACACCGGACAGCGCACCGATGGTCTGGTTGCCACCGAGCGAGATATCCAGTTCGGCGCCAGCCCCCGCCAGGCTCACCGCCCCGGTGGCCGCCAGACTGCCGCCACTGGCCAGTGCCACCTTTCCTGCGTTCACGTTCAGACCGCCGGTGAACGCGTTGGCCCCACCCAGCGTCAGCGTGGAGGCGCCGTTCTTGACCAGGCTGCCGCTGCCACCGATCACGCCGCCCAGCGTCAGCGCGTTGGAGCCCAGCACGTTGAGCGAACCACCCAACCCCAGGTTGATGCCGTTGCCCACGGTCAGTGCCGAGCTGGCATCAAGCGTCACCGCACCACCTACATTCAATGCGCCGGTTCCCAGCGCACCGCCATTGCCGAGCACCAGGCCTCCAGCCGCGAGCGACAGCCCTCCACCAAACGTGTTGGCGTTGTTGAGGGTCAGGGTGGCCGCGCCGTTCTTGACCAGGCTGCCGGTGCCACCGATCACGCCATTGAAGGTCAACGCCTGGTTCCCGGACAGATTGAGGATGCTGCCCGCGCCCAGATTGACCGCGTTGGCGAGAGCGAGTGCCCCGGTGCCATCGAGAGACACGTTGCCGCCAACACTGAGTGCTCCAGTACCCAGCGCGCCTGCATTGCCCAGCAGCAGGCCGCCGCCGTTGAGCGCGACGCCACCGGTGAAGGTATTGGAACCAGACAAGGTCTGGGTACCCGTACCGACCTTGACCAGCGCGCCGCCGACACCACCGATGACGCCGGAGAAGCTGGTGCTGGTGTTCAGGCCACCCAATGTGAGGCTGCGCTGGCCGAGGTTGAGCGCACCGGATCCGGCGAGAGAGCCGATGGTCTGGCTGGCCGCAACCGAGAGGTCGAGGTTGGTACCTGCGCTCAGCGAGATCGCACTTGTCGGCGACAGGCTGCCACCAGCGCCCAGTGCCAGCGCACCACCGGTAATGGAGAACGTGCCTGCAAGCGTGTTGGCACCATTCAAGGTCAATGTGCCGGCACCTGCCTTGATCAGATTGCCTGCGCCGGAGATCGAACCATTCAGGCCCAGCCCATTGCTGCCCAGCAGGTTGAGCGTGCCGCCACCGTTGATGACGAGGTTGTTGCCAAGATTGAAGTTGGCCGAGGTATCCAGCGATGCCGTGCCGCCGACGGTCAGATTGCCGCTGCCGAGCGCGCTGGCATTGCCAAGCACCAGACCGCCTGCATTGAGGTTGACGCCGCCGGAAAACAGATTTGCTCCGCCAAGGGTGACGATGCCGGTGTTGTTGACCGTGAGCCCGCCGGTCCCGGAAAGCACGCCGCCCAGTCCGAACGCATTGGAGCCGGACAGGGACAGATTGCCACCGAGGCTGAAGGGGTTGACCAGGTTCAGACCTGCGGTGGAGGACGCAATGGCACCGCCGTTGGCGGTGAACAACCCTGCGCCGAAGGAGCCGGCATTGTTGAAATTGACCAGGCCATCATTGAGCGTCGTCGACCCGGTTCCGCCCCATGCGCCCTGCAGGTTCCAGGTGCCACTGTTGACGGTGAGCTTCTGGAAGTTGAGGTACTGGTTCCAGCCCAGCGTGGTCACTGCACCGCCGGTGCCCGAGCCCGGGCCCGTAGCACTGTTCTGCAGCACCAGTGTGTTGTTGGCGGCTCCAGTGCCGGTGCCTGCGTCGACCGTGCCTGCGGCCGCGACCCTGACCCCGGTTACGCCGGCGAGCAGGCCTGCGGCTGCACCGCCGCCGCCGGTAACGACACTGGACCCTGCCACGGCAGCGAAGGTATTGCCGCCGGTGGAATCGCCCAGATGCACACTGCCCGTGATCGTGCCCGCATTGGTGAATGCATTGCCCGCTGAAGCGCCGAGGCCGACACGGCCGGTGATGCTGCCACGGTTGGTCACGGTGGCCTGTGCCCCGCCATAGGTCACCACCGACGTCGCATCCGCAAGCTGCCCTATTCCCAGCAGCGACATTCCAATCGAACCATCATTGACCAGCGTGGTGGTCCCACCTGCGGCATTCTGCGCGGCTATTGCCTGGCCGCCGAAGCCCAGCAAAGTGCCGATGTTGAAGATGCCCTTGATCTGGCCGCCGGTCTGGTTGTTGACCGTGATCGCACTGCCACCGACGGTGTTGTTGCCGACCACCAGGCCGGCCGCGGCCAGGCTGAGACCACCGGTCAGGAACGGATCGATCGTGCCGGCGTTGTTGACCGTGGTGTTGCTGCCACTCAACGTCACCGCATTGCCGCCCAACAGCAGAGGCACGCTGATCACCGCGCCATTGGCGATATTCAACGTCAGGCCGCTGGTTGGGTTGACGTAGTTGGTGATGTTGGTGGTGCTGTCGCAGTTGACGGTCGTGGTGCCAGTGCACGCTGCGAAGGCCGAACCGCTGGCCAGGGTGGCCGCCAGTGCGACTGCCAGTTGATGCGCCCGCAATCGCGGTGGCCGCTTCGCGGCAACCGCGCTTCCGCCGGGATTCTGGGCGACCTCCGATGCAACCTGCATTACGCCGAGGGCGCGATTGAAAACCAGACGGTAAATGCGGTTCATCGGTAAATCTCCATGAAAAGACCGGATGGCACTGCGGGCAGGTTTTTTTTGAAGACAATGCGGCCCACCCCGGCTCCCGAAACGAGAACAAGGCCTGGCTTCATTAACTTCTGAAAATCTTCACATCTTCACGCGACCGCACCTGGAACAGGCAGGCCAACGTGTCCGTCAAGGCGAAAACTCCCCGGTTTCGCCTGACGAATGGCGGCACTGTGCGGCCGATGGCGCCAGCGGCATGTGAATCACGCTCGTTATTTTCATGACGCACGTCAAATAAAACGGGCGGACAAAATGGTTTTGCCGAAAATGCATATACCTGCAACAGACGGAGATTCCTTTCTCCGCCCAACTAAATGCATTCAGCTGCTCGAGAGTTTCATCAGCACCAGGCCGGAAACGATCAGCACCGCCGCACCGATCCGCATCGGGCTGACCTGCTCACCAAGGAACACGATGCCGACCACGAACGCGCCGACCGCGCCGATGCCGGTCCAGATCGTGTAGGCGGTGCCCAGCGGCAGGCTGCGCATGGCCACCGCCAGCAACCAGAAGCTGGCGATCATGCCGATGATGGTGACCACGGTGGGGGTGAGCCTTGTGAAGCCTTCGGACTGCTTCATGGACACGGCCCAGACGATTTCCAGCAGGCCGGCGAACAACAGATAGATCCAGGCCATGACGGCCCTCCTCTTGGTAGGGCCAGGCCGTCCTGGTCATTGGTTCCCGATGCGGGGGAGGCCGTTCCTCCAGGCCGGCATTCTAGCAACGGGGGTGCGCCCCGGCCGCCGTGGCCGGGAACGGGTTACAGCCGATTCAGTGCACGAAGCTGGCGTCGATGTACCTGCCTGCGCTATAGTTGCCGTCTGCCATCGGCCAGCCGATGTGCAGTCCGGCTGTGGTCTCCGGCGCATCGCGCGCTGCTTCCCCTGATCCGTGAACCGGCCGCCTACTGGGCGGCCAACGTCTCTATGGTGGCCCCGTCGGCCCCTCGCGACGCTAGGTCGAAAATCCCGCCAGGGCCGGAAGGCAGCAACGGTATCGATCGACGCGGGCGCCGAGGTCAGCCGGCGGGGCCATCGCCTTTTTGGCCACGCCCCCGCTCTGGTAGCTGCCAACCTTGGTTGGCGCCCTTCACCAGGCATGGCCCGGCACTACCGCGCTTCCGGCGTGCCCTGATGGAACACCACGCGCCACCGTTGCCCATGCCGGCGCCACAGCGAGCTGCGCAGCACCCAGCGTTGCGCCTGGCCATCGAGGTGATAGCGGCTGCGGTAGCGCACCTGGGCCAGATCCTTGTCCAACAGCCACACCGCGTACTGTTCCGATTCGATCAGCACCTGCGCGCGCTCCAACGGGATCTCCTGCAACGCCGCATCACGGCCGTAGCATTGCCCGGAACTGCCGATCTCGCTGAAATCCTCGTCCAGCAGAGCCGCAAGGGACTCGCGATCACCCCGCACCTGCGGCGCATGCAGCGCGCGTTCCAGCGCCTCCAGTTCGGCAGCAAGCGCCGCGTCGGCGGGCTGGCCGGCACCGCTCACGGCGGGTCCTGGGCCAGCACGTGCGGCGCAGTGGGATTGGCCAGCGGCACGCACTGCCCCGGCTGCGCCACGCGGTGCCCCCGCGCAGCCAGCGCGTGGCCATCGGCCACGCTTGCATAGTGGTAGAGCATCATCCGCGCCTGCAGCTCCGCGCTGTACTCGCGCTCCAGGTCGTCCACGCCGGTATGCGACGGGTTGCCGTGCAGGCCGCAGTCGTGCGCGATCAGTTCGTTGTCATTGGCGAAGCGGGCCAGCATCTCCGGAACCGGCCGGGTATCGCCGCTCCAGGTCAGCGCGCCCTGCAGGCGCAGGCCATAGGCCGTCTCCGGCCAGTGGTGGCGCACCGGGAACACTTCCAGGCGCACGCCCTCGTGCCAGAACGCCTCGCCCACCACGACCAGCTGGAACGCATCCCAGAAGTTGGCACCGCCCTCGGCCAGCACATTCGGATAATCACCGATGCGCTTGTGCAGCAGCGGCACCACCGTGGCGGGCACGTACAGGCGTACCTTGCCGCGTCGGTGCGCATTGAAGAAGGTATCGACGAACAGCCGCTCGAAGCCCGCCACGTGGTCCAGGTGCACATGGGTGACGAACAACGCCTGCGGCATGTGCCCGTAGTGCGCCTTGAACGCGGTCAGGCCTTCACCGCCGCAGTCGATGGTCAGCCACGGTCGCCCGTCCCGTTCGATCACCGACATCGGCGACCCCAGCTCGACCGCCGACGCATTGCCGACGCCGAGGAAACGCAACGACCAGTCCATCAGGTGCCCCGGTTCCAGGCCATGTCATAGGCGCGGCGCAGCCGCGCGTAGTCCTTCTGCACGTCTTCCACGCTGCGCTCGCCGCGCAGCTTGATCAACGAGCGCAGCAGCCGCTTGAGGTTGCGTTCGCGCCAGGCGGTCGCCGGAATGCGGATAACCCCGCGGTCGAAGTCGATCAGCCAGCCATGACCGTTGCCGTCGAACAGGATGTTGTGCGCGTTGAGGTCAGCATGGTCCAGGCCGGCACGGTGAAAGCGGGCGATCAGCCGCCCGGTCTCCTCCCACGGTGCACCCCGGCCGGCGACCAGCGCGCGGTCGGCCAGCGAACGGACACCCTCGATCCGCTCCATCAGGATCGCGGCCCGGTAGCGCAGGCCCTCGCGCATGTAGAACGCCGCCAGTGGCCGGGGCACCGGCAACTTCTTCTCGCGCAGGGCGCGCATCAGCCGGAATTCGGCGAAACTGCGGGTCCGGTCCGCGCCGCGCCAGAGGTACTGGTCGTGGCTGATCCTGGCCGCCATGCCGCCGCGCAGGTAGTGGCGCAGTACGCTGGCGCCGAACGGCGCATCGATGAACCAGGCGCTGCCACGACCACCGTCCCCTACCGGCCGGGCCCTGCTGCCCCAGTGCTGGGGCGAGAACAGGCCGATCTCGGCTTGCCGCAGGCGCTCGCGGTCGAACAGAATGGCCCCGATGCCGCGACCCTCGCGGCATGGCGTCAGCGCTTCATTGGCGTCGAATGCGACCATTTCATTGAGTCTAACAACACATGGCATCAGCGTCCTCCTCCTTGTGCCTCCTGCGCCTGTCCGCACTCGGCGATGTCACCCACGTGGTGCCCCTGGTGCGCACCCTGCAGGCTGCGCGTCCGGACACGCCGATCCACTGGATCATCGACAAGGCCGGCCACAAGCTGCTCGACGGCCTGCCCGGCGTCACCTTCCATGCCTACGACAAGAAGAGCGGCATGGCCGGGGTCAAGGAACTGCGCAGGCAGCTGCCGCCGGGGCGCTTCGAAGCGCTGCTGCAGATGCAGGTGGCGTTCCGCGCCAACCTGCTGTCGGCCTTCATTCCCGCAGAGCGTCGCATCGGCTACGACCGCAGCCGCTCCAAGGACCTGCATGGCCTCTTCATCAACGAACGCATCCCCGACCGCCCCGGCATCCATGTGCTGGATGCCATCGGCAGTTTCTGTGAACCCCTTGGCCTGCGCCAGACCGAGGTCAGCTGGGACCTGGCGGTGCCGCAATCCGCATATGAGTGGGCCGCCGCTCAGTGGCAGGACGATGGCCGCCCGGTGCTGATGATCTCGCCCTGTTCCAGCCACGTGCGCCGCAACTGGTATGCAGACCGCTACGCCGCCGTGGCCAACCACGCCGCACAGCGCGGTTGGCAGGTGGTGCTGTGCGGAGGCCGCAGCGAACTGGAGCGCAGCATGGCCGATGCCATCCAGGCACAGCTGCACACACCGGCGCTGGACCTGGTCGGCAAGGACACGCTCAAGCAGTTGCCCGCCCTGCTCGCCCGCGCCAACCTGGTGATGACCCCGGACTCGGGCCCGATGCACATCGCCAACGCGATGGGCGCCAAGGTATTGGGCCTGCATGCGGCCAGCAACCCGAACCGCAGCGGCCCGTACTCGGACCGCCGCTACTGCGTGGACCGCTACGACGACGCTGCGCGCAAGTACCTGGCCAAGCAGGCCGCCGATCTGAAGTGGGGCACCAAGATCGAGTTCGATGATGTGATGGAACTGATCACCGTCGAAGACGGTATCGCTGCGTTCGAACGCTACGTCGCCGACCACCTGGGGTGAGCGGCAGGCTGCCCGGGATTACGCGCGCTGCGCGTAATCCTGGTACGACTTCTCTTCCACGTATGCCGAACCCAGCGCCAGGTTGATCGCCTTCTTGATGCGCGCGCGTTCGTCGTTGCGCAGGTAGACGCTGCGCGCCAGGTCGATGAACCCCTGGTCGAACGTCTGCGCCTTCTCTTTCAGGCGGATGTCGTCCTCGATGTCCCACAGCTGCTCGTTGACCGCCTTCAGCTCGGCACGCAGCTTGGCGACGTCCTTCACCGCCGCCGGGTGTGCCATCCAGGTCTGCTCCAGCGCCGACAGCTCCTTGCGAACGTTCGCCAGCTTGCCCTCGTCGCTGATGCGCTCGGACTTGATCTGCAGGATCGAGATCTTGTCCAGCAGCTCGCCGAAAGAAACGGGGACGAGGATTTCAGCGGTCATCGGGAAAGCTCCAGCAGGTGATGCAGGCAGTTTAACCCGCAGCTCGCGGTGGAATGGGTAGATCCACGCCATGCGTGGATGGTTCAGCTCGGCAGGACAGCATCCACGCATGGCGTGGATCTACTGATGCACCTGCCCCGACAGGGACGGGGAGAGGCCGGCAAAGGGAGGGGCCCACAGGTTGCGCGGCAACGTGTGGGGCGACGCGCAGAGCGTGGCGCGTCCCGCGCCAGATAAAGAAAAAGGGCCGCCTTTCGGCAGCCCTTTTTCTTTATCTGGCGGAGAGGGGGGGATTCGAACCCCCGAGGCGCTATAAACGCCTGCCTGATTTCGAGTCAGGTACATTCAACCACTCTGCCACCTCTCCGGGTGGTCCCCGGCGGACCGGGGACGCGCATCATACGAGGAAGTGAGGCCGACGACAAGTCATTCCGGCCAACGAAGTGAAAATTTCCTGAGCGCATGCCTTGCCGGATGCGTGCAGCCACCCGATGATGCCTGTCTCCCCAGCAACACCCCGCCCCAGCCCCATGATCGAATTCGGACACCTCACCCATCCCGGCATGCGCCGCGAGCTCAACGAGGACACCTACTACGGTGACAGCGAGCTGGCCCTGTGGCTGGTGGCCGATGGCATGGGCGGGCACGCCTGCGGTGAAGTGGCCAGCGCACTGGCGCGCGAGACCATCGTGCGCGAGATCCGCCGCGGCGCACCACTGGCGCAGGCCATCCGCACCGCCGACGAAGAGATCATCCGTGCCTCGCGCCGTCGCAACGACACACTGCCGATGGGCACCACCGTGGTCGCTGCGCGCGTACAGGGCAACCGCTATGAAGTGGCCTGGGTCGGCGACAGCCGCGCCTACCTGTGGCGCGACGGGCAACTGGCCCAGCTCAGCCAGGACCACAGCGTGGTGCAGGAACTGGTCGCGCAGGGCAACCTGACCGCCGAACAGGCGCGTGCGCATCCGCATCGCAACGTGGTCACCCAGGCGCTGGGCGTGACCGATCCGGCGCATCTGAACGTGGCCACCACCAGTGGTGAGCTGCGCCCGGGCATGCAGCTGCTGCTGTGCAGTGACGGCCTCACCGAGGAAGTGGACGACCGTGGCATCGCCCGCACCCTCGCCTTCGAGGATGCCAGCGCACAGGAATGCGTGGATACGCTGGTCGCGGCCGCGCTCGATGGCGGCGGCCGCGACAACATCAGCGTGATCCTGGTGCGCTGCCACTAACCGGTAGATCCACGCCATGCGTGGATGCGGCGCTGCCGGCCAGCGGCCGGCACTACCCCATCCCAGGCATTACGCGCTGGCGGGCTCTTCCACCTTCGGGCCATCCCACAGCGCGTGGCCAGCCTTCTTGCGCAGCCGCTCCAGTCGCGCGGCATGCGCTTCCAGCTCCGACGGCGTGGCCACTACGCGCGGGCGCGGCAGCAGCTTGCTGGTGTCGAAGGCCTGCAGCGCCGCACCGGCACCACCGCCATCGTCATCGCCCAGACCGAAGCCGATTTCTTCCTGGCCCGAGGTCAGCGCGATATAGACATCGCCCAGGATCTGCGCATCGAGCAGGCCGCCATGCAGTGCACGGTGCGAGTTGTCCACACCCAGCCGCTTGCACAGCGCATCCAGCGAATTGCGCTGGCCCGGGAAGCGCTCGCGCGCCATCACCAGGGTATCGATCACGGTACAGCGGTCGGTGATCTTCCCGTACTGCGGCCCCAGCAGCGACAACTCGTTGTCAAGGAAGCCGAGGTCGAACGCCGCGTTGTGGATGATCAGCTCGGCGCCATCGATGAAGGCCAGGAACTCGTCGGCGATCTGCGCGAAGTCCGGCTTGTCATCGAGGAACTCCAGGGTCAGGCCGGTGACTTCCTGCGCGCCCTGTTCGAACTCGCAGTCCGGCTTGATGTACTGGTGATAGTTGTTGCCGGTCGGGCGGCGCTTGAACAGCTCCACGCAGCCGATTTCGACGATGCGGTTGCCCTTCTTCCACTCCAGGCCGGTGGTTTCGGTATCGAGGATGATCTGACGCATGGGCTCAGTTTACCGGGCTGGCGTCGCGGATCTGGATCGCCGCGTTGCGGGCCAGGGTATCCACCCGCTCATTGTCCGGATCGCCGGAGTGGCCTTTCACCCACCGCCAGTCGATCTGATGCCGCAGCGTGGCCGCCTGCAGGCGCTCCCACAGCTCGCGGTTCTTCACCGGATCGCCGCCAGCCGTCTTCCAGTTCTTGCGGATCCAGCCCGGCATCCACTGGGTCAGGCCCTGCCGCACATACTGCGAATCGGTATAGAGCACGATGTTGCACGGCTCGGTCAGCGACTCCAGCCCGGAAATGGCCGCCATCAGCTCCATCCGGTTGTTGGTGGTGTGCGCCTCGCCACCGCTCAGTTCGCGCTCGTGGCCCTTGTAGCGCAGCAGCGCAGCCCAGCCGCCGGGGCCGGGATTGCCAAGGCAGGAACCGTCGGTGTGGATTTCGATGGTTTTCAATACAACTCCAGAATCAGGTAGCTACGGTGCCGTGCCAGCGCACCGGCAGCGGTTTCGGCCCAGGCAGGGCCAGCGTGCGTTTTTCCGCATGGAACAGGCAGGCCGCGCGCAGCGGCGCCCAGCCTGCAGGGCGGCGACTGCCCTCCCCGCGCCAGAGCGGGCCCAGGTAACGCATATCGTCGCACTCCAGCCCATGACGGCCGAGCAGCAGGCGGATCCGCTGCGGCGTGCGCACCACCAGCCCATGCTGGCGCCAGCGCGTGCGATAAGGGCTGAACGGATTGAGGCTGCTCAGCCACAGGTGGCCGCCCGGCATCAGTACGCGCTCGCACTCGTCGAGCAGCCGGTCGGCATCGGCCGCGGTGACATGCTGCAGCACGATCGCATTGACGCTTTCATTGGCCAGCGGCAACGGCAGCGCACAGCGGGTGTCGCCGGCATAGCCCTGCCCCTGCCGGAACAGGCGCAGACCGCGTCCGCCCAGCTGTGCATCGTCCAGCCAGGCCGCACTTGGTGCGATCCACAGCCAAGGCTGTGCGGGCAGCACCGACAGCTGCGGCAGCAGCAATTGCCGTTCCAGCACGCGCAAGGCCTCCGCCGGTTCACTGTCGAACCACGGGGTCTGGCTCGCTTGACGGGTGCTCTGCAGCGCGGGCATGGTCCAATTCTATGCGACTGACTGCCCTGCCCGCATTTGCGGATAACTACATCTGGACGCTGATCGACGACGAGGGTGCTGCCGTGGTCGTCGACCCCGGCGATGCCGCGCCGGTGCTCGCACTGGCCGATCAGGGCCTGCGCGTGGACACGATCCTGCTTACCCATCACCACGACGATCACATCGGTGGCGTGCCGGCATTGCAGGCACGTTTCCCCGGCGTGCGGGTTGTCGCGCCGGTCGAAGAACGCATTCCCACGGCAACCGAGCGGGTCGGCGAAGGTGAACGCGTTCAGGCACTGGGCCGGACGTTCCACGTACTATCCGTGCCCGGGCATACCCGCAGCCACATCGCGTTTCACACTGCTGAACATCTTTTCAGCGGAGATTCGTTGTTCAGCCTGGGCTGTGGACGCCTGTTCGAAGGTACGCCGTCCCAGCTGCTGGCATCGATGCGCAAGCTGGGTGCCCTGCCCGCGCAACTGCTGCTTTGTTGCGCTCATGAGTACACCGTGTCAAATGCCGTCTTCGCGCGGCATGTCGACCCCGCCAACGCTGCCTTGTGGCAGCGCCAAGAGGAGGCTTTGGCCATGCGCCGCGATGACCGTTCCACCCTGCCGGTAACCCTGGCCAACGAATTCGACTGCAATCCCTTCCTGCGTGTGCACGCTGCACCGATCCGTGCGTCGGTGTCGGCACACCTGGGCCGTGACGTCGTGGACGACGTCGACGTGATGGCCGGTCTCCGGCACTGGAAAGACGGCTTCCGCGCATGATGCGCCGAAGTCTGCCGCTGGCCCTGGGCCTTGCCCTGGGGTTGGCCGGAACCGCAGGCGCGCAGTCGCTGGGCGCCGGCATCAGCCAGAACCTGACCGCTGCTGCGGCCCTGCCGCTGGACGCTTCAGCGCTGCCCGCCGCTTCGGTACGCAACGGCCAGGAGATCTTCACCAGCTTCCGCGACGGCCTGGCCGAGCCCAGCTGCGATGCTGAGGCCACCAGCCCACGCTGGCAGAAGCAGTTCGCCCACGCCCCCTCACGCCTGGCCAACCAGGATGACGACGCGCTGGTGCTGTTCGGCTACGTGGTCGAAGAGCTGCGCAAAGCCAACCTGCCCACCGAATTCGCGCTCATTCCGTTCGTGGAAAGTGGCTATCGACCCAATGCCCGCAACGGCAGTGGCCCGACCGGTCTGTGGCAGTTCATCGCCACCACCGCACGCAACCACCGCGTGCCGATGGCCAACGGCTACGACGGCCGCCTGTCAGCGGTTGATTCCACCCAGGCGGCGGTGCGCTACCTGAAGACCCTGCACGGCATGTTCGGCGGCGACTGGCGCCTGGCCACCATGGCCTACAACGCCGGCGAGTACCGGGTGCTGCAGTCCATGCGCAAGGCCGGCATGAACGCGCAGAACGCCAAGCCGGCAGCCCTGCCGGGCCTGTCGCCGGTCACCCATGCCTACGTCGAGAAGCTGCATGCCCTGGCCTGCGTGCTGGAAGACGTGGAAGACCAGCCGGGCGTGATGGCCTCGCTGGACCGCACCGTGCCGGTGCTGAAGGACCACACCCTGCCCGCGGGCACCAGCGTCCAGCAGTGGGCCGCACAGCGCGCCCTGGACCCGGCGAAGATCGCCCGCCTGAACCCGGCGCTGGCCTCGGGTGGCCGCGCCTCCGGCACCACCCGCGTGCTGGCCCCTGTCTCGGCCGCCAATGCGACGGTGGCGGACACCGCATCTGCCCTGGTCGCCAGCGCTGTGCCAGTCGCCACCGCGGCGCCGACGCCACAGGTGGCCAAGACCGTCGCCGCGATCGCTGATCGCCCGCGCAGCCGCCGCCACACCGTGCGTGATGGCGAGTCGGCCTGGACCATCGCCCGTCGCTACGGCATGCCGGTAAAGGCGCTGCTATCGCTGAACGGCCTGAGTGGCAGCAGCGTGCTGAAGCCGGGCGCAGTACTGCGCGTCGAAGACTGACGCGCCAGCCAAGCGCCCCCTGTAGAGCCGAGCCCACGCTCGGCTTTTTCTTGCCAGCAACCTGCGACCTGTTGCGGGTCGTGGATCGCGGGTCGTTGCAAGCCGAGCATGGGCCCGGCTCTACAGTTCGATCCCCAGCAGCGCGGTCCAACAAAAAAAGGCCCGGCATTGCCGGGCCTTTTCGTACCTGCAGCCGGTGGGCTTACAGGTTCGCTTCGGTGGTCTGGACCACGAACTTCTTGCGCATCGCGTCGATGTAGGCCTTGGCCGCGGCCATGCCGTCGATCTGGCTCAGCTGGTCCTTCAGCTGCTTCTGCTGCTCAGCGGTCACTTCCTTGATGTCGCCCGGGTTGACCTTGTTCACCGCAAACAGCAGCGCGTGGCCGTTGACGTCGACCTTGCCGTAGCTCGGCTTGCCCTCGGCCGGCACCGGCGCGCTGAAGATCGCGCGGTTGATTTCCGGGGTCGGCACCGGCTGGCTGCGCGGCAGGCCCGGCATCGGGCTCACCTGCAACTTCTCGCTGGCGGCCAGCGACTGCAGGGTGGCGCCCGCCTTCAGCTTGGCCAGCACGGCGTCGGCGGCCTTGTCGCTGGCCTGGCGCTGACGGTCGGCACGGATCGCGGCGATCACCTGCTCACGCGCCTTGTCCAGCGGCATCGCCTGCTCCGGGGTATGCGCGGCCACGCGGATGACCACGCTGTGGTTGGTGGCACCGCCCAGGGCGATCGGATCGCTGGCGGTACCATCCTGCACCAGCACTTCGGAGAAGGCCGCGCGCAGCACGGCCGGATCAGTGGCAATACCGCTGGCGGTGGCACGGGTGATCGGGCCCAGGGTCTGCAGCGGCAGGTTCACTTCCTTGGCGGCAGCGGCCAGGTCGCTCGGACTCTTGTTGATGGCATCGACCAGACGGCCGGCCAGCTCGTTGAAGCCACGCTCGCCGTCGGCCTTCAGCTGCTCGGCGGCCAGCGTGTCACGCACTTCCTCGAACGACTTACCTTCGCCGCCACGCACCGCGGCAACCTTGATGATGTGGTAGCCGAAGTCAGTCTTCACCGGTCCGATCACGTCACCCGCCTTGGCGGCGAACAGAGCGTCTTCGAACGGCTTGACCATCGCGCCACGCTCGACCCAGCCCAGATCACCACCCTGGTTCTTCGAACCCGGGTCTTCCGAGTTGGCCTTGGCCAGCGCCGCGAAGTCGGCACCCGCCGCCTTGGCTTCGGCAGCGATCTTGTTCGCCTTGGCTTCGGCGCCGTCACCGGTGATCAGGATATGGGCAGCCTGGCGCTGTTCCGGCGAGGTGAACTTCGCCTTCTCGTCTTCATAGCGCTTGCGCAGGGTCGCTTCATCAGCCGCGGTCGGTGCCGGCAGGTTGGCGCCGTTGATCTCGACGTATTCCAGCGACACGCTTTCGGCCTGACGGAAATCCTTGCCATGGCTGTCGTACCACTGCTTGATCTGCGCGTCGGTGACCGGCGCGGTATCGGCCGGCACTTCCGGCAGCGCGGCCAGCTCGACGTCACGGGTTTCGCCCAGCAGCTTCAGCAGGCGCTCGGTCTCGGCCTGGGTGACGAAGCCGGAGTTCTGCAGGCCCGACGGGATCACCGACTGCTGCAGGCTCTCGCGCACCAGCTCCTGGAACTGGGTCGGGGTGCGCGGCGGATTACCACCGGCCAGGGCCAGGCGGTAGTTGTTCTCGTTGAACTTGCCATTCGCATCGAGGAAGGCCGGGATGGTAGCGATGTACTCACGCACCGCGCCATCGCCGACCACGACACCGGCCTGCTCGCCGACCAGGCGCACGACCTGCTCGTCGATCAGCTGGTCGAGCACGGCCATCTTGTTTTCAGTGCTTTCGAACGCGCGCGGGTCGAAGTTCTCACCCTGCTGCTGGCGCTCACGCATGCGCTCCTGCTCGAAACGCGTGCGGAAATCCTGCGAGCTGATCTCGTGGTGCTGCCACAGCATGCGCACCGGCCACCACGACGGCGCCGAACGCCACCAGGTCGGCGGCGCGGAAACCTTGGCCACGTTCTGTGCACCAACGCCACCGAGGTAGCTGTTGTCGATCACGAACAGGAACGGAATCATCAGCAGCCCCAGGATCACGGTGACGATCCAGCCTGAGGTCTTGTCGCGGAGTTTCTGCAGCATGGTGAGAATCACAAGGCCTGATTGGCGAGCCCGGCAGTGTAACCCGCTTCGCCGCAGGGACCAAAAGCAGCACCGGCGCGGCCTGCGCCGATCTTCGCGGACCTGCGCCATCAGCACATCGGCAGGCCTGCAGCACGGCCCAAAGAAAAAGCCCCCGGCTTGCGCCGAGGGCTTTTAAAGTTGGCGGAGCGGACGGGACTCGAACCCGCGACCTCCGGCGTGACAGGCCAGCATTCTAACCAGCTGAACTACCGCTCCGCGCTGAAACTTTGCAGGCGCCCAGTATATCCGAAGACTCCCTGGAAACCCAGCCCGATGAACACTTTTTTCAAAGTTTTTTCACAGGGACTTAAGAATTCTGCAATGGCGGAGCGGACGGGACTCGAACCCGCGACCTCCGGCGTGACAGGCCAGCATTCTAACCAGCTGAACTACCGCTCCGTTCTTGCAAAAACCTTTTCGTCTTCTTCCCGAACCTGTCGGTGAGAAGACAAGGCCCCCAGCTTTAGGCCGGGGGCCTCGATGTAATGGCGGAGCGGACGGGACTCGAACCCGCGACCTCCGGCGTGACAGGCCAGCATTCTAACCAGCTGAACTACCGCTCCGCGTTGTTACTTTTTTGCTTTCAGCCGGCCTGGACCGGGGAGAAAACAAAGCCTCCAGCTTTTGGCCGGAGGCCTCGTTGAATGGCGGAGCGGACGGGACTCGAACCCGCGACCTCCGGCGTGACAGGCCAGCATTCTAACCAGCTGAACTACCGCTCCACACTCAAACGTTTACCGCGGTGCTGTGGTGGGTGCTGAGGGTTTCGAACCCCCGACCCTCTCCGTGTAAAGGAGACGCTCTACCGCTGAGCTAAGCACCCCAGCGAGCCGCTTAGTTTACAGCATCCTTCAGGGCCTTACCAGCCTTGAACGACGGATTCTTCGAAGCAGCGATCTTGATGGTGTCGCCGGTCTTCGGGTTGCGGCCGGTGCGGGCAGCACGGTCGCGGACCTGGAAGGTACCGAAGCCAACCAGGGTGACCGCATCGCCGTCCTTCAGCGCCTTGGTGACGGCAGCAACGACGGCATCGACAGCGCGGCTGGACTCGGCCTTGGTCAGGTCTGCAGCTTCAGCAACGGCATCGATCAATTCGGTCTTGTTCATTCTTTACAACTCCTTTGGCGGTGGGTTCCGCTTATTCGACAGGGAAGCAACCGCACGCCTTCTGCATGCGGCCGCCATGTGGAAACGGTTCGCCGATTCAGTCATCGCCGACAGCGATCACTCATTCGCGAGTGCTGCTTTTATACCAGCGGCCCTACCCCCACGCAAGGTGAAAAGCCAGCAACGACGCGGGTTTCGGGCCATTGGACAGCGCGCGTCAATGCTTGACGCGCGCGCTTCCACTCGGTTTGGCCTTGCTGCGCACCGTGACACGTTGCGCACTCTTGCGCGCCTTCTTCGGTGCCAGCGGACGCTCCAGCGCCAGGTCCAGGACTTCTTCGATGTACTTCACCGGCACGATCTTCAGATCGCGGGTGACGTTGGCCGGAATGTCGGCCAGATCCTTGCGGTTCTCTTCCGGGATGATGACCGTGCGGATGCCGCCGCGCAGTGCGGCCAGAAGCTTCTCCTTCAAGCCACCGATGGCGGTGACACGACCACGCAGGGTGATTTCGCCGGTCATGGCCACATCGGCACGCACCGGCACCTTGGTCAGCATCGACACCAGCGAGGTGACCATCGCCGCACCGGCACTCGGGCCATCCTTCGGGGTAGCACCATCGGGCACGTGCAGGTGCACGTCGTGCTTCTGCAGGAAGTCGCTGTCGATGCCGAAGCCGACCGCGCGCGAACGCACCACCGACAGCGCCGCCGAGGCCGATTCCTTCATCACGTTGCCGAGCTGTCCGGTCAGGATCAGCTGACCCTTGCCCGGCACCAGCGTCGATTCGATCTGCAGCAGATCGCCACCGACTTCGGTCCAGGCCAGGCCGGTAACCAGGCCGATCTCGTTCTCTTCCTCGGCACGGCCGAAGTCGAAGCGACGCACGCCCAGGTACTTGTCCAGGTTCTTGCTGGACACGCTCACCAGCGCCTTGGACTTCTTCGCGCCCTTCTTCGCCTTCACCGGCTGCGGCCCGGCCAGCGCGATCTCCTTCACCACCTTACGGCAGATCTTGGCGATCTCGCGTTCCAGGTTGCGCACGCCCGATTCGCGCGTGTAGTAGCGCACGATGTCCTGGATCGCATCACTGCCGATCTCCAGCTCTTCCGGCTGCAGGCCGTTGGCCTTGATCTGCTTCGGCACCAGGTAGCGGGTGGCGATGTTGAGCTTCTCATCCTCGGTGTAACCAGGGATGCGGATCACTTCCATGCGGTCCAGCAGCGGGCCCGGAATGTTGAGCGAGTTCGAGGTGGCCACGAACATCACTTCGGACAGGTCCAGGTCCACTTCCAGGTAGTGGTCGTTGAACGCGTTGTTCTGCTCCGGATCGAGCACTTCCAGCAGCGCCGAAGACGGATCGCCACGGAAGTCCATCGACATCTTGTCGATCTCGTCGAGCACGAACAGCGGATTCTTGCTGCCGACCTTGTTGAGGTTCTGCACGATGCGGCCCGGCATCGAACCGACGTAGGTACGGCGATGGCCACGGATCTCGGCCTCGTCGCGCACGCCGCCCAGCGACATGCGCACGAACTTGCGGTTGGTGGCCTTGGCGATGGACTGGCCCAGCGAGGTCTTGCCCACGCCCGGCGGTCCGACCAGGCACAGAATCGGGCCCTTCATCTGCTTCACGCGCGACTGCACCGCCAGGTATTCAAGGATGCGCTCCTTGACCTTCTCCAGGCCGTAGTGGTCGGCGTCGAGGGTGTCCTGTGCGGCCTTCAGGTCCTTGCGCACCTTGCTGCGCTTCTTCCACGGCACGCCCAGCAGCCACTCCAGGTAGTTGCGCACGACCGCCGCTTCGGCCGACATCGGCGACATCTGCTTGAGCTTGTTCAGTTCGTTGCGCGCCTTGGCTTCAACGGCCTTCGGCATGCCGGCTTCGGCGATCTTGCGGGCCAGCTCTTCCAGCTCGCCCGGTGCATCGTCCAGGTCACCCAGTTCCTTCTGGATGGCCTTCATCTGTTCGTTGAGGTAGTACTCGCGCTGGCTCTTCTCCATCTGCGACTTCACGCGGCCGCGGATGCGCTTTTCCATCTGCTGCACGTCGATCTCGCCGTCGACGAGGCCGACCAGCATCTCCAGGCGGTCGCCCACGGCCAGGGTTTCCAGCAGGCGCTGCTTGTCGGCCAGGCGCACGCTGATGTGCGCGGCAATGGTGTCGGCCAGGCGGGCCGGCTCATCGATGCCCGACAGCGTCTGCAGCAGCTCCGGCGGCAGCTTGCGGTTGGTCTTCACGTACTGCTCGAACAGCGACATCAGCGAGCGGGCGATCGCCTCCACCTCACGGGCTTCGCGCTCGTCGGTGGCGTCGATCTCCACGGCCTGGCCATGCAGCGAGCCGTTGCGCTCGTCGACGTGGGTGACCTGCACGCGCGACAGGCCTTCGACCAGCACCTTGATGGTGCCGTCGGGCAGCTTCAGCAGCTGCAGCACCTGCGCCAGCGTACCGACCTGGTAGAGGTCGGCCGCATGCGGGTCATCGGTCTCGGCCGACTTCTGCGCCAGCAGCAGGATGCGCTTGTCCGATTCCATTGCCTGTTCGAGCGCGTGCATGGACTTGTCACGGCCGACGAACAGCGGGATGACCATGTGCGGGAACACCACTACGTCGCGCAGCGGCAGGACCGGCAGGTCGAGGGTTTCACTTGGGGAACGGGCCATGGGGGCTCCAGGGAAGGGGAAAACCGCCTCCGGGAGGGCATCTTCCGGAGACAAAAAAAGCCGATGGCCCCGTTATGGGGCCATCGGCTTTCAGATGCAAGGCATTCCTTGAAAATCCTTTCCAATCAACAACCTGGAAGGATCACTCGGCGCCTGCGGCCTTCTGTTCAGGGGCCGCCGGGGTCTGGTAGATCAGGTACGGCTCGGACTTGTGCTCGATCACCGACTCGTCCACCACCACCTTGCTGACGTTTTCCTGCGACGGCAGGTCGTACATGGTGTCCAGCAGGACCGATTCGACGATGGTGCGCAGGCCACGGGCGCCGGTCTTGCGCTTGAGCGCCTTCCTGGCGATGGCCGACAACGCGTCCGGACGGAACTCCAGCTCGACGTTCTCCATCTCGAACAGCTTCTTGAACTGCTTGGTGATGGCGTTCTTCGGCTCGGTCAGGATCCTGATCAGGGCCGGCTCGTCCAGCTCCTCCAGGGTCGCCACCACCGGCAGGCGGCCGACGAACTCGGGAATCAGGCCGAACTTGATCAGGTCTTCCGGCTCGACTTCGGCCAGCACCTTGCCCACTTCCTGCTTGCGCTCGCTGCTCTTCACCTTGGCGCCGAAGCCGATGCTGCCGACGTCGGTGGAACGGGCCTGGATCACCTTGTCCAGCCCGGCGAACGCGCCGCCGCAGATGAACAGGATGTTCTTGGTGTCCACCTGCAGGAATTCCTGCTGCGGGTGCTTGCGGCCGCCCTGCGGCGGAACGCTGGCCACGGTGCCTTCGATCAGCTTCAGCAGGGCCTGCTGCACGCCTTCGCCGGACACATCGCGGGTGATCGACGGGTTCTCGCTCTTGCGCGAGATCTTGTCGATTTCATCGATGTAGACGATGCCCTGCTGTGCCTTCTCGACGTCGTAGTCGCACTTCTGCAGCAGCTTCTGGATGATGTTTTCCACGTCCTCGCCCACGTAACCGGCTTCGGTCAGCGTGGTGGCGTCGGCCATGGTGAACGGCACGTTGAGCAGGCGGGCCAGGGTCTCGGCCAGCAGCGTCTTGCCCGAACCGGTCGGGCCGACCAGCAGGATGTTCGACTTCGCCAGTTCGACGTCGTCGTTCTTCTGCCGGCTCTCGATGCGCTTGTAGTGGTTGTACACGGCCACGGCCAGGGTGCGCTTGGCGCGGTTCTGTCCGATCACGTACTGGTCGAGGACCTCGAGGATCTCGCGCGGCTTGGGCAGCGAACTGCGCGCCGACTGCGCCTTTTCCTCAAGTTCCTCACGGATGATGTCGTTGCACAGCTCCACGCATTCATCGCAGATGAACACGCTCGGACCCGCAATCAGCTTGCGCACTTCATGCTGGCTCTTGCCGCAGAAAGAGCAGTAGAGGATCTTGCCGGTGTCCGTGGAACGACCTTGGCGGTCTTCGCTCATGCTTCGCTTACCCAGTTACCCCACCCGCTGAACGGGGGTTCGATTCGAGAATAGCACAGGGCCGAGGGGACACCAGTCCCGCCCGACCCTGCAGGAACGGGGCCTCCATGGCCCCGTGAAGGCCGGTCAGCCGGCCTGGATCGACTCATCCGGACGACGCTCCAGGACCTGGTCGACCAGACCGTAGGCCTGCGCCTCGAAGGCACTCTTGAAGTTGTCGCGCTCGGTGTCGCGGGCGATCGTCTCCAGCGACTGGCCGGTGTGCTTGGCCAGCACCTCGTTCAGGCGCGAACGCAGGGTCAGGATCTCACGCGCGTGGATGTCGATGTCGGTGGCCTGGCCCTGGTAGCCACCCAGCGGCTGGTGGATCATCACGCGCGAGTTCGGCAGCGCATAGCGCTTGCCGGCTTCGCCCGCGGCCAGCAGCAGGGCGCCCATCGAGGCGGCCTGGCCGATGCAGGTGGTGCTCACATTCGGCTTGATGTACTGCATGGTGTCGTAGATCGCCATGCCGGCGGTGACCACGCCACCCGGCGAGTTGATGTAGATGTTGATGTCCTTTTCCGGGTTTTCCGATTCCAGGAACAGCAACTGCGCCACCACCACGTTGGCCATGTGATCGTCGATCGGGCCCACGAGGAAGATCAGGCGCTCCTTCAACAGGCGCGAATAGATGTCGTAGGCACGCTCGCCGCGGCTGGTCTGCTCGACCACCATCGGAACCAGGTTCAGGGCTTTGGTTCGGTTGTCCATTACGTGAGGTACCTATCTTGGGGGGGCAACAACCCCGCGCCGGCAAAGGCGCGGGGCATCCGGTGATCCGCCCGGGCTTACTGGCGGATCGCGTCCTGGAACGACAGCTTCTCTTCGGTGTGCTGGGCACGCTCGGCGATCCAGTCGATCACCTGCTCTTCCATCACACGGTTCTGCAGGCCAGACATCAGCTGGGGGTCGTTGCGGTACATCTCAATGACCTGCTCCGGCTCTTCGTAGGTCGAAGCGATCAGGCGCATCGTTTCGTTCAGGCGCTTGGCTTCCAGGCGCAGGTCGTTGATGCGGGCCACTTCACCGACCAGCAGGCCGACCAGCACGCGCTTGGCGGCGGCGTCCTTGAAGCCTTCATGGGCATCGGCCGGGATCTCGCCGACGTTCTGGCCGTTGCGGCGGATCTGCTCGACCTGCTGGGCCAGCATGGCGCGGGCTTCGTTCTCGACCAGGCGCGGCGGCATTTCCACCGACGCGTAGGCGGCAATCAGCTGCTCGCCCACTTCGCGGCGCAGGCGGTTCATCAGGGCGCCCTTCAGCTCGCGCTCCAGGTTGGCGCGGATGTCGCTGCGGAACTGCTCGACGTCGCCGCCCTTCACGCCGAAGCTCTTGATGAAGGCTTCGTCGACCGCCGGCACGACCGGCTCGGACACTTCGGCAACCTTGACGGTGACCTGCACGGTCTTGCCGGCCAGCACCGGCACGCGCCAGTCAGCCGGGAACTCGACGTCCAGGGTCTTCTCTTCGCCCTTGGCCAGGCCGACCAGGCCCTTTTCGATGGTTTCGAACATCATGCCCTGGCCGAGCACGATCGAACCCTTCTCGGTGCCTTCGGCCGGCAGGCGCTCTTCGCCGGCCTGCGACCAGGTTTCCACCGCGACCAGGTCACCGTCCTGTGCGCCTCGGCTGACCGGGGCCCAGGTACGACGCTGGTTCTGCAGGTTCTCGATCATCTGGTCGATGTCGGCGTCGGTGATCTCGGCGCTGTGGCGCACGACGGTCAGCTTGCTGACGTCGATATCGCCGAAGTCCGGCACCACTTCCACGGTGGCCACGAAGGAGAACTCACCCTCGTCGCCCTTGTCGATGCGCGGGCTGCCGACGATGCGCAGGTCGTGCTCGCGCACGGCGGCATCGAAGGTTTCGCGCAGCAGGCCGTCCAGCGCCTCACCACGGACCTGCGCGCCGAAGCGCTGCTCGATCACCTTGGCCGGCACCTTGCCCGGACGGAAACCCTTGATGCGGGTGGTACGGGCGATTTCGCCCAGGCGGCCGACGATGTGGCTCTGCAGACGCTCTTCCGGCAGCGAGAAGCTCAGGCGGCGTTCCAGGTTGCCGGTGGATTCGATCGAAGCTTGCATGTTGACTCCTGCCACCGGTGGCGCACGCCCCCGGCTCGATGATTGGGATGAAACGGTTGTAAGGACACGACGTCTGGGACGCGCCTGCTTGCCGCAGCCCTTTAGTTTCGCCCAATTCGGCCTGCACTGCCAGCGCGTGCCGGTCAAGTGGGCGCAGATGGCCCGATCAGGGCGGGGACAGGCCGGCACTGGTGCGAAAGGGGGGACTCGAACCCCCACGCCTTGCGGCACTGGAACCTAAATCCAGGGCGTCTACCAATTCCGCCACTTTCGCGTGGCCGGCTCAGGTGCTCATTGTCGCAGGCGGTGGCGGGAAGCGGAAGGCCTGCACAAAACTGAACATGGAGATTTGCGTACAGCCCGCGCCTCCTGACCGCCCCGGCGAGCGCCTGCTCATCCGGGGCGGCGGCGTTCAGTGCTGCGACCCGGCCTTGGCCGGCGCCGTATCGGCACCCTGCTCGGCCGCAGCATCCACCTTGCGGATCTCCACGCCCCCGTCGTCGGTGCGCCGCAGGGCCACCGACTCCGGCGTGGCCTTGCGCACATCCACCGAACCATCCGCAGTGCGCTGCACGTCCACCGCGTCGGGCAGGACCTCCCCTTCCGCAGGCTGAGCCGGCTGCATCTGCATGGCCTCACCGACCGGGCGCGCCGGAGTGCTGTCCGTGCCAGCATCGCGTTCGACGGTCTGCGCCGGATCATTGGCCGGCGTGCAGGCAGCCAGCGCCATCAACGCAAAGGGAACCCACAGCGTGCGGTGCAATCGATTGATATCAGCCATCAACATCTTCCTTCGTGCATGCGCCATCGGCGCGGAAGATCCATTGGGTGCGATACAGGACGCAATGCGGTGAGAAGCAGCGCACAGCATTGAAAACACTGATGACGCGTATACCCCTGATTTCAGCATCGCTTCAGTAGATCCACGCCATGCGTGGATGACGTGCGGCCGGGCGTGCAGACATCCGCACGCTCAACCCGGCGTACAGGCAAGAAAAAAGCCACATGGATGACCAAGTGGCTTTCGTCTGGTGGGCTGTCAAGGATTCGAACCTTGGACCTATTGATTAAGAGTCAACTGCTCTACCAACTGAGCTAACAGCCCGAAATCGGGGCGCGAATTATGACCCGATCCGCTCGGAGGGTGCAAGCACTTTTTTCAACGTCGTTGAAACCAGTACTGCGATCCCGCTGCCACTGCAGAGACCCACGCCAGGCGAGATTTCTGCAGCGCGTGATCCATTGAAACCAAAGGGTCACACTTATAAGAAAAAAGCCACCTGGCGTACCAGGTGGCTTCTGTCTTGGTGGGCCGTCAAGGATTCGAACCTTGGACCTATTGATTAAGAGTCAACTGCTCTACCAACTGAGCTAACGGCCCGTGAAACTCAGACGCACATTGTAGCGTGCTTTCTGTTTATTGCAATACCGTTTCGGCTGCGCCGATGCGGTTGAATCAGTGGGGTGGCTGAGGGGATTCGAACCCCCGACCACCGGAATCACAATCCGGTACTCTAACCAACTGAGCTACAGCCACCACTGAAACTTTCGCTCCACCGCCAAGACCACCGGCACTGGAACTTCAAACCTTTGCCTGGGGGACTGTCACCGAAGTTCCGGTCCGCCGAAGCGAGTCCGATATTCTGGTGGAGTCTTTACCCTTTTGCAAGCACTTCTTCACATCCGCCGATGCGATCCCGGTGCTCGCCGATGGCGCGCCCGACAGGAATCGAACCTGTAACCGCCGGCTTAGAAGGCCGGTGCTCTATCCAGTTGAGCTACGGGCGCCCGAACCGGAACGGTGTCCAATCCGACGTGGCGTGGGATTGGTCGGGGTAGAGGGATTCGAACCCCCGACATCCTGCTCCCAAAGCAGGCGCGCTACCAGACTGCGCTATACCCCGGTCTTGCAATCCCCTCGGGTCAGGCCCGGGGAGTCGTTCATTGTGGCCAAGCGCATTGGGAACTGTCAACGCAGGACACGCAGATCCGGCCCCTGCCACAACGCCGAAAGCAGTCATCGGCTATGCTCACGCCCATCGGCCGGATGGCCGTCCCGACCCTCATTCGCACGGAGAACACGCATGCGCAGCGGCAATCCGGCTCTTTCCGAGTCGACCTTCCTCGACCTCGCCAGCGGCTCGGTGGTGACCAGCCCCGACCAGGCAATGACCCTCAACGGTACCGTCAACAAGACCGGCTTCCTGCTGCTGTTGACCGTGCTGACGGCCGCTTTCGCCTGGAACCAGACCATCGATGACTACGGCCAGGTCATGGCCGGCGCCAAGCTGTATGCCATGGGCGGCGCCATCGGCGGCCTGGTGCTGGCGCTGATCACCGTCTTCAAGAAGGAATGGTCGCCGGTCACCGCGCCGATGTACGCGCTGGTGGAAGGCCTGTTCCTCGGCGCCATCTCGGCGGTGTTCAACGCCAAGTTCCCGGGCATCGTGTTCCCGGCCGTGCTGCTGACCTTCGGCACCCTGTTCGCGCTGCTGTTCGCGTACCGCAGTGGCCTGATCAAGGCCACCGAGAACTTCAAGATGGGCGTGGTCGCCGCGACTGGCGGCATCGCCCTGCTCTACCTCGCCTCGTTCGTGCTGGGCTTCTTCAACATCGACGTGCCGGTGATCCATGACTCCGGCTGGCTGGGCATCGCCTTCAGCCTGTTCGTGGTGGTCGTGGCCGCGCTGAATCTGGTGCTGGACTTCGACTTCATCGAGACCGGTGTCGCCCAGCGTGCACCGAAGTACATGGAGTGGTATGGCGCATTCGGCCTGATGGTGACCCTGGTCTGGCTGTACGTTGAATTCCTGCGCCTGCTGTCGAAGATCCAGCAGCGCTGAGCCGCAACATGCCATAGACGACAAAGGGCACCTCTCGTGGCGCCCTTCTTCGTTCCTCCCTCAGCGCGCCAGCAGCACCGGCAGCGACGACGCCAGCAACGCGATGCCTGACACGGTCAGCAGGCCCAGCACGACCTGCCGGAAGCGTGCCTCGCTGATGCCGATGTAGACCCGCGCGCCCAGCAGGGTCGGCACCAGCATGGCCGGTGCCACGATGGCGAAGTACGGCAACATCTGCCGGCTTATCAGGCCGCTGCCGACATAGGTGGCCATGGTCACCGCCAGCATCGCCAGGTTGAAATTCTGGATGACCGCACGCTGCTCGTCCTTGCCGAAGCCTCGCAGGGTGCTCCACAACGTCGGCACCGGCCCGGCAAAGCCGCCGATGCCACTGAGCACGCCACCGGCCATGCCGGCGATCGCATCACCGATACGGCCGCCGACGCGGACCGGAGGCAACGAGCGCGCCATCAGCATCACCGGGCACCACAGCGCCAGGAAGCCGCCCAGCAGCGCCTTGAACCAGTCCATGTCCAGCTGCGGCAACACCATCACGCCCAGCGGAATGCCGGCCAGCCCGCCCAGCACGAACGGCAGCAGCAGGCGCAGATTGAATCCGCGGCGCACGGTGAACACCGCGACCAGCTGCCCGACCAGCGCACCAAACACCGACAGCGTCGCCGCCAGCCGTGGCTCCAGTCCCCACGCCCAGAACGACATCGCCACCATGCCAAAGGCGAAGCCGGACAGGCCCTGCACGAATCCGGCGACGATCGCGCCCAGCGCGACCAGCAGATACACCGACTCCATCACCACCTCGGTTGCTGTCGCGCGACTACCCTGCCGCGCCCACCTGCGCAGCGTAGTGCGCCGCGAGGTGCTCGACCAGCGCACGCACCTTCGGCGCCAGCCCCCGCGCATGCGGATACAGCGCGAAGTAGCGCCGCTGGCCTGCATGCCACGCTGGCAACACGCGGATCAGGCGGCCGGCACGCAGGTCCTCCTGCACGGTCAGCGCAGTAAAGAGACTGATGCCCATGCCAGCTAGGGCGGCGGCATACAACGCTGGCGTCGCATCCACCCGCAGGCGTTGACCGGCCTCCACGCTCGCGCGGGCACCGCGCGGCCCCTGCAGCTGCCAGGGCGCCACTGACGGCGTGGGGCTGAACCCCAGCAGCGTGTGCTGCGCGAGGTCCGAAGCCTGCCGGGGCAGACCGTGCTGTGCCAGATAGGCCGGCGCAGCGACCAGGATGCGCGGGCAGCTGGCCAGCTCGCGTGCGACCAGCTGGCTGTCCGGCAAGGAAGGCGCGATGCGCAGGGCCAGGTCGAAGCCGCCACCGACGACATCAACCAGTTGGTCATCGGCCGACAGGTCAAGCGCGACCTGCGGGTAGCGCTGCAGGAACGACGGCAGCCAATGCGGCAACTCCTGGCTGGCCACGACCTGCGGCACGCTGATGCGTACGATGCCACTGGGCTGCGCCTGCCCGGCACGCACGCGATCATCTGCTTCCTGCAGGCGATCCAGCAGCGCTGCCGCCTCGCGGTAGTAGTCGCGACCGGCTTCGGTCAGTGACAGCCGGCGGCTGTTGCGATCGAGCAGTCGCACCTGCAGATGCTCTTCCAGCTGCCGCAGCTGCCGTGACATCGCCGAGTGGGTGGTACCCAGGCGCTCGGCAGCAGCGGTGAAGCTGCCTGCGTCAACGATGGCGCGCAGCGCACGCAGGGCGGCGAAGTGATCCATCGGCAAGTGGCTCCACGTGGCGGGGCCCCACGGCATGTGGGCCCCACCAGCTTATCAAGCGCCGTCGCCTGCCTTGCGCACCGGCAGCGCCAGGATCGCGTCGGTGCTCATGACATCACCGAAGGCGTCTTCGATCTGCGCCAGCGAGGCGTCGTGCAGTGCGCGATGATCGATGCGCTGGCCACCGGCCAGGTCCAGGTCGCGGCTTGCGCTGGCATCGGACGATACGATCACCCGGTAGCCGCGCGGAGCCGCCGCCGCGTCGCGCGCAGCACCGGCCACACAAGCATGGGTCTGCAGGCCGGTGACGATCAGCGTGTCGATACCGGCATCCTTCAGCACCGTGTCGAGCACCGCGGCCGAGTTGCCAGCGAACACGCTGACGTTGTCCTTCTGCACCACGGTCTCGCCCTGGCGCGGCTGCAGGTCGCGATGGAAGGCAGCATTGACGCTGCCCTGCGCGAACAGCGGCGCGCCGGCCGGCAATACGTGCTGCACATGGATCACGCGGATGCCGTGAGCATCGGCGAACTCGACCACCCGCTTGGCCTGGCGCAGTGCGGCCACGCCATCGGGAATGACCATGCGGCCACCGGCAAAGCCCGGCGCGGCCTTGGCATCGAAGTACTCGTTCTGGAAGTCGATCACCAGCACGGCGGTCTTCGCCGCATCCAGCGAGGCCGCGACCGGCGCGCCCGCCATATGGCGGATGGTGGGATGGACCGGCTCGGCAGCAGCAACCGGCGTAGTGGCGGCCATCCCGATCAGGCTGGCCAGGCCGAAGGCGGTGAGATTCATGGGGCAACTCCTGTGCAATGTAAAGTGGGCACAGGATGCGGAGCGGACGGCGCACGAACCAGCCACTCACAAGCACATGATCTGTGCGACTGGTGCACAGATAGCTTTTGTAGAGTCGAGCCATGCTCGACTACGCAGGAGCAGCCGAGCATGGCTCGGCTCTACTAGGCCAGCTTGACCCCATTGAGTCGCACGATCATCGCGTGGTCACGACCCAGCACCACTTCGGCGGTATTGCTGCCCGCACGCATGGCACGTGCAAGGCCCGCCGGATACTTCACCGGGACGCCAGCCAGCGTCTGCACATGCTGGGCCGGAGAGATCCTGCTCCTGATCACGAACTCGGCACAGCTGCCTTCGAGCAGATACACGGGCAATCCTGCCGGAAATTCGACCAACCTCAGGATACGCGCCTCGCTCTCCCGCATGCTGCGGAGGGGTGCCCCCTGCGTGCGCAGGCGGCGCAGCGCGCGCTGGGCGCGGGACCACGGCCAGTAGAAGATGGCGTAGATGGCCACGCCGAAAACATAGACGGCAACGGCCGCCACGACCCACACGGCCGCCTCAGGCATCTGAAAAAATCCTGTCGGTGAAAAGCCGCAGTTGAAAACGCAGACGGGCCGTACAAGGACGGCCCGTCTTCAACGCTTGCAGGCCCGGACTGGACATCGCCGAGACGATCTCCAGCCGGAACGCCGGCCGCTTACAGGCGGCTGGCGATGGCCTGGGCAAAGCTCATGGTGGTGCCGGTACCGCCCAGGTCGCCGGTCAGCGAATCCTTGGCTTCCATGGTCGCCACGATGGCCTTGCGCAGGCGCTCGGCGTTTTCCGGCTGGCCGACATGGTCCAGCATCTGCGCGGCTGCCAGCAGCAGCGCGCACGGATTGGCCTTGCCCTGCCCGGCGATGTCCGGCGCGGTGCCGTGCACAGCTTCGAAGATCGCCGCGTCCTTGCCGATGTTGGCACCCGGGGCCAGGCCCAGGCCACCGACGAGGCCGGCGCACAGGTCGGAGATGATGTCGCCGAACAGGTTGGTGGTGACGATCACGTCGAACTGTTCCGGACGCATCACCAGCTGCATGCAGCAGTTGTCGACGATCATTTCCTGGAATTCGATTTCCGGGTACTGCGCGGCCACTTCACGGGCGACATTCAGGAACAGACCCGAGGTCGACTTGATGATGTTGGCCTTGTGCACGGCGGTGACCTTCTTGCGGCCGGTGCTCTTGGCCAGCTCGAAGGCGTAGCGCACGATGCGCTCGGAGCCCTTGCGGGTGATGCGGGTGCCGGAGAAGGCGGTCTCGCCATCGGCCGACACTTCCTGGCCTTCGGCCAGGTAGGCACCTTCGGTGTTCTCACGAACGGTGATCAGGTCGACGTTGTCGAAACGCGACTTGGTGTTCGGGAAGGTGTGGGCCGGACGCACGTTGGCGTACAGGTCGAAGTGGCGGCGCAGGCTGACGTTGATCGAGGTGAAGCCACCACCGACCGGGGTGGTCAGCGGGCTCTTCAGCGCAACCTTGTTGCGCGCGATCGATTCCAGAGTCACCGCCGGCATCAGGTCGCCGTGCTTTTCCAGGGCCACCAGGCCGGCGTCGGCGTCTTCGTACTCCAGGCCAGTCTTGAGCTGGTCGAGCACGAACAGGGTGGCGTCCATGATTTCCGGGCCAATGCCGTCGCCGCGGATGACCGTAATTTTCTGCGTCATTGATCGATGTTCCGAACAGGGGGAAAAACGCCGTCCGGACGTGCCCGGAAACGCCGGCGCAAAGGAAGTTTCACCCGCAATTATGCCTTAGCCGGGGCCGGCTACCCAAGTAGACCATGGTCCTGACCCCGGCAAAGGCATAATTGCCCGCGCATTCTTCCTCTACCCCCGCCTGTCGGCGCGCCCCTTCAACAAGAAGGGGCTCCTGGGCTGTTGGATTGCGGGGAAAGCCTCTCGCACGTTCGGTAGTGCCGGCCGCGGGGCGGCCCCCCCCCCCCCCGAGGGGTGAGGGGGGGGCGGCCCCCGGGCGCCCCCACCCCCACAAATC
>NZ_JBJNRH010000002.1:505084-549738 GCF_045809185.1 Nocardiopsis yanglingensis
GTTGGGTTGGGGCCGCCGCGGGCCCGCCACCCCGGGCTTGGGGGGTTCGGGGGGCCGCCCCCCGCCCCCCGGCACTACCCTCAATGCTCGTGCGCTTCCGGGGCGGCGGCGCCGCCTTCAAGCTGGTCGAGGAAGTCGACCGCGCGGCGCAGATGCGGGATCACGATGGAGCCGCCGACCACCAGGCCGACCGAGAAGGTCTCGAAGAACTCCTCGCGGGTCACCCCGGCGTCCTTGCACTGGGCCACGTGGTAGCTGATGCAGTCGTCGCAGCGCAGCACCATCGAGGCCACCAGGCCCAGCAGCTCCTTGGTCTTCACGTCCAGCGCGCCGGCCTGGTAGGTCTGCGTATCCAGCGCGAAGAAGCGGCGCACCACCTGGTTCGGTTCACCCAGGATGCGCTCGTTCATGCGCTTGCGGAACTCGGTGAACTCGGCGATGCGGTCCTTGCTGCCGTCGTCGGCCGCGCTCATGCCTGGCCCTGCCCGGCCAGCAGCGGCTCGAGCTTGCCTTCACGGTGCAGGGCCATCATGTCGTCGTACCCGCCGACATGGACGTCGCCGACGAAGATCTGCGGCACGCTGGTGCGGCGGGTCAGCGCCATCATCTTCTCGCGCTCGGCCGGGTCCAGGTCGATGCGGACCTCGGTCCACTGCTGGCCCTTGCTCTTCAGGAAGTTCTTGGCGGCCACGCAGTACGGGCAGACGGCGGTGGAATAGATGGTGATGGCGGGGGCACCGCCGGCGGTCTGGGCTGTCACGGGAAACTCCACGATGGATCGACGGTCTACATATGGTACCGGTGCGCTGGAATTTCCACGCCACGGCCGCAACACTGTGGATTAACGAATGGTTGCCCCCTGCCCTGCCACGCTTGGCGCGCCCCGCCCGAGGACCTCCTGCTTGCGAGCCCTGCTGCTGACTACCGCCGTCACCCTGGCCCTGGCCATGCCGCTGGCCCAGGCCCAGGAGAAGCTGCCCGACATCGGCTCGTCGGCCGGCGAGCTGCTGACCCCGGCGCGGCAGGCCGAATACGGCGCGATGATGCTGCGCGAACTGCGCAACTACGGCTACCTGCTGGACGATCCGCTGGTCAACGACTGGCTGCAGACCATGGGCACCCGGCTCGGCTCCAACAGTGACCAGCCGCGGCAGCCGTACACCTTCTTCGTGATGAAGGACCGCCAGATCAACGCTTTCGCCACGCTGGGCGGCTACATCGGGGTCAATGCCGGCCTGGTGCTGACCGCCGAGCGCGAGGACGAGGTGGCCGCAGTGCTGTCGCACGAAATCGCCCACGTCACCCAGCAGCACGTACTGCGCGGGGTCGAGCGCGCCCAGCGCGACCAGATCCCGATCCTGCTCGGCATGCTGGCGGCGGTGGTGGCCGCCCAGGCCAGCAACAGCACCTCCTCGGGCAACGCGACCATGGCTGCGATCAGCTCGGGCATGGGCCTGATGCAGCAGCGCCAGATCAACTACACCCGCTCCAACGAGTCCGAGGCCGACCGCCTCGGCATCCGCACCCTGTCGCGCAGTGGCTACGACGTGGATGCCATGGCCGGCTTCTTCGAGCGGATGGCATCGGCGATGCGCGGCAACGACGGCGGCTACAGCGTGCCCGAGTTCCTGCGCACCCATCCGGTCAACATCACCCGCATCAGCGAGGCCAAGGCCCGCGCCGAGCAGATGAAGAAGGACACGGTGCTGCTGACCACCACCACCCCCAGCGGCGAGCGCAGGGAGCGGGTCGATCCGGCCGACCCGAGTCTGGCCGAGCCGATGCTGCGCGGAAACAACCCGCTGCTGCCCAGCAGCGTGCTGCGCATTCCAATGGGCCAGCTCACCCGCGGCGCCAGCGGCGACTTCGACTGGGCGCGCGAGCGCCTGCGCGTGCTCAGCGCGGACTCCACCCCCGAACTGGAACGCGAGTATGCCGATCTGGCCAAGCGCCAGAAGGATGGCCTGAACGACGCCCAGCGCTATGGCCAGGCATTGGCCGTGATGCGCGGCGGTCGTGCCGGCGCCACCCAGGCCCGGCAGACCCTGGCGGGCCTGCTGCAGAGCCGGCCGGACAACCTGTGGCTGGCGCTGGGCCTGGGCGAGGCCGAATCCCGCGCCGGCCAGGCCACCCAGGCCAACAACCGCTTCGAGCAGTTGCTGCGCGAGCACCCCAACAGCCGTCCGGTGGCACTGACCTATGCCGAGATCCTGAACGAACAGGGCAGCCGCGAGGCGGGCCAGCGCGCGCAGGCCATGCTGCGGCCCCTGCTGTCGCAAAGCGGTAACGATCCGGTCTTCCAGCAGCGGTACGCCCGCGCCAGCGAGTTGGCCGGCGACAGCGTGCGCGCCAGCGAGGCCTATGCCGAGGCGGCCTTCCTCAGCGGCCGCCCGGAACAGTCGCTGATGCAGCTGCAGGCGCTCAAGCGCAACCCGGCACTGGACTATGTCGGCCGGGCCCGGGTGGACGCGCGCATCGAAGCGATCACTCCCACCGTGCTGGAACTGCGCCGCCAGGGCGTGCAGGACCCGGACCTGGACCGCCGCTGAGCGCTGCATGACCGGTCGATGGCAATCCAGGCCGGTTCCGGCCTGGTAGTCACAAACATGTCATCAAACCGTAGTCTACTGGCACCACTCCAGTAACCGAGCCCTACGGTGTCCTCGTGCAGAAACGCATCCTGATCGTCGATGACGAGCCCGCGATCCGTGAAATGGTCGCCTTCGCCCTTCGCAAGGGCGATTACGAACCGGTCCACGCCGGCGACGCCCGTGAGGCCCAGACCGCCATCGCCGATCGCGTCCCCGACCTGATCCTGCTGGACTGGATGCTGCCCGGCACCAGCGGCCTGGACCTGGCCCGCCGCTGGCGCAAGGAAACCCTGACCCGCGAAGTGCCGATCATCATGCTCACCGCCCGCGGCGAAGAGAATGACCGCGTCGGTGGCCTTGAAGCCGGCGTCGACGACTACGTGGTCAAGCCGTTCTCGGCGCGCGAACTGCTGGCCCGCATCCGTGCGGTCATGCGCCGTGCCCGCGAGGACGACGAGGACGGCAGCGTGGCAGTCGGCTCGATCCGCATCGACGGTGCTGCCCACCGCGTGTTCGCCAACGACCAGCCGGTACCGATCGGCCCGACCGAATATCGCCTGCTGCACTTCTTCATGACCCACCCGGAGCGCGTCTACACCCGCGCCCAGCTGCTGGACCATGTGTGGGGCGGCAGTGTGTACGTGGAGGAACGCACCATCGACGTGCACATCCGCCGCCTGCGCAAAACGCTGGAACCGTTCAACGCCGAAAACATGGTGCAGACCGTGCGCGGCGCCGGCTACCGCTTCTCCACTGCCACCTGAGTCTCGTCGTGCCGGCGCCACGCACCCGCGGGTGCCGGCGCCGGCAACTCTGCTATAACCCTCGGTTCACCCCAGTGAACCGCCGCACCTCAACGACGAGATCGCAATGCCCCGCCACATCCGCTCTGCCTGGTTGAAGACCCTGGCCACCGTTGCCGCGGTACTGCTGTTCGCCGGACTGGTGGGGTGGTTCACGGGCCATCTGTGGTTGTGCATCGCGCTTGGCGCACTGGCCACGCTGGCCTGGCATTACTGGCGCCTGCGCAGCGTGCTGCGCCGGCTGACCGCACGCCAGCGCTGGGACACCGCCGAGGAGGGCACCGGCGTCTGGAACGAACTGGACCGCCTGCTGTACCGCAACCAGGTGGAAATGCGCGTTCGCAAGCGCCGCCTGCTCGACATGCTGCGCAGCTACCGCGCTGCCGCCGCCGCACTACCCGATGCCGTGGTGGTACTGGACCGCAACAGCCAGCGCGTGCAGTGGTTCAATGAGGCCGCTACCGCCCTGCTCGGCCTGCACCATCCCGGCGACCTCGGCGAAGCCCTGGTCGAGCGCCTGCAGCCGATGCCGCTGGCGCATTGGCTGGCCGGTGGCCGCAATGCCGAGCCGATCCTGGACGTGCCCTCGCCGGTCGATCCTGCGATCCGCCTGAACCTGCGCCTGATTCCGTATTCGTCGGACTACTGGCTGCTGATCGCCCGCGACGTCAGCAAACTGCTGCGCCTGGAACAGGTGCGTCGCGACTTCGTGGCCAACGTTTCACACGAACTGCGCACGCCGCTCACCGTGGTCCACGGCTACCTGGACATGATGGACCCGGAAGATTTCCCGGGCACCGGTCCGATGCTGGAAGAGATGCGCAAGCAGAGCCAACGCATGGCCCAGCTGGTGGAAGACCTGCTGACCCTGTCGCGCCTCGAATCGCAGGAGCACAGCGAGGATGAGACCGTGGCCATGCAGCCGATGCTGGCCACCCTGCGCCGCGAAGCCGAAGCGCACAGCCAGGGCCGCCACCAGATCAGCATCGACGACCTCGCCGGCGTTGACCTGCAGGGCTCGACCAAGGAGCTGCACAGCGCGTTCTCCAACCTGGTCACCAACGCCGTGCGCTACACCCCCGCCGGTGGCCGCATCGCGGTGGAGTTCCGCCGCGAAGGCGACGGCGCGGTGCTGGCAGTGCGCGATTCCGGCTACGGCATCCCGGCCACCCACCTGCCACGCCTGACCGAACGCTTCTACCGTGTCTCCAGCAGCCGTTCCCGCGAAAGCGGCGGGACCGGCCTGGGCCTGTCCATCGTCAAGCACATCCTCGGCCTGCACCACGCGCGGCTGGAGATTGAAAGCGAGGTCGGCAAGGGCTCGGTGTTTTCCTGCCATTTCGATGCCGACCACGTGCGCCCGCGCGAGTCCGCCCCCCTGACTTCCATCGAAGAATGACGCCATGAGCAGCCTCGGATCCCTCCCCCTCCCCGTGAGCCCGGACAACGATCCGTTGCGCGACCCGGCGCTCTACATCAACCGCGAACTGTCACAGCTGGATTTCAACTTCCGCGTGCTGGCGCAGGCGATGGACCCGCAGGTGCCGCTGCTGGAGCGCCTGCGCTTCATGTGCATCTCCTGCACCAACCTCGACGAGTTCTTCGAGATCCGCGCCGCCGCCGTACGCCACGCGCAGGAGTTCGGCCTGCCACCGGCACCGGACGGGATGAGCCCGCAGACCATCCTCACCGCCATCCATGACCGCGCCGCCGAACTGGTGGACCAGCAGTACCGCTGCTGGAACGAGACGCTGCGGCCGGCGCTGATGGAGGCCGGCATCGGCGTGCTCGGCCGCCATTCCTGGACCGACCGCCAGAAGCGCTGGCTGCGCGCCTACTTCCGCAACGAGATCATGCCGGTGCTGTCGCCGCTGGGCCTGGACCCGGTGCATCCGTTCCCGAAGATCCTCAACAAGTCGCTGAACATCGTGGTGGTGCTGAAGGGCACCGACGCGTTCGGCCGCGCCGGCCACCTGGCCATCGTGCGTGCGCCGCGCTCGCTGCCGCGCATCATCCAGCTGCCGGAGAAGCTCGGCGGTCCGCAGAACTTCGTGTTCCTGTCCTCGGTGTTGTCCACGTTCGTCGATGAACTGTTCCCGGGCATGGAAGTCCAGGGTGCCTACCAGTTCCGCGTCACCCGCAACTCCGAGCTGGTGGTCGACGAGGAGGAAGTGGAGAACCTGGCGCTGGCACTGCGCGACGAACTGGTCGACCGCGGCTACCGGCCGGCGGTGCGCCTGGAAATCGCGCAGGACATGCCGCGCGACATCGTGCGCACCCTGCTGCAGAACTTCGGCCTGACCGAGAACGCGGTGTACCGCATCGACGGCCCGGTCAACCTCAACCGCATCATCCAGCTGTACGACCTGATCGCACAGCCGGACCTGAAATACCCGCCGATGACGCCGCGCACGTTGCGCGACAGCGACGGCATCTTCGAGACCACGGCGCGCCAGGACCTGCTGCTGCACCACCCGTTCGATGCCTTCACCGCGGTGCTGGACCTGATCCGGCAGGCGGCGATCGACCCCAACGTGCTGGCGATCAAGCAGACCCTGTACCGCACCGGCAAGGATTCGCTGATCGTCGACGCACTGATCCAGGCCGCGCGCAACGGCAAGGACGTGACCGTGGTGGTCGAACTGCGCGCACGTTTCGACGAAGAGGCCAACCTGGGCCTGGCCGATCGCCTGCAGGAGGCCGGCGTGCAGGTGGTGTACGGCGTGGTCGGCTACAAGACCCACGCCAAGATGCTGCTGATCGTGCGCCGCGAGGGCCGCAAGCTGCGCCGCTACGTGCACCTGGGCACCGGCAACTATCACAGCGGCACCGCCCGCGCGTACACCGACATCAGCCTGATCACCGCCGATGCGGACATCGGCAACGACGTGCACCTGCTGTTCCAGCAGCTGTCCGGGCTGGCCTCGAAGATGAAGCTCAAGCGCCTGCTGCAGTCGCCCTTCACCCTGCACACCGGCATCCTCGGCCGCATCGAGCGCGAAACGCGCATCGCCGCCGCCGGCCGCCCGGCGCGGATCATCGCCAAGATGAACGCCCTGAACGAACCGCAGGTGGTGCGCGCGCTGTACGCCGCCTCGCAGGCCGGCGTGCAGATCGACCTGATCATCCGTGGCGCCTGCACCCTGCGCCCGGGCGTGCCGGGCGTGTCGGACAACATCCGCGTGCGCTCGATCGTCGGCCGCTTCCTGGAACACAGCCGCGTCTACTGGTTCGGCAACAACGGCGCACCGGAAATGTACTGCGCCAGCGCCGACTGGCTGGAGCGCAACCTGCTGCGCCGGGTCGAGACCTGCTTCCCGATCCTCGACCCGGAGCTGGCCAAGCGGGTCTACCGCGAGGTCCTGCAGAACTACCTGGACGACAACCTCAACGCCTGGGAACTGGACGCCGACGGCATCTACCACAAGCGTGCCCCGGCGCACGACGAAGCCCCGCATTCGGCACAGATGGCGTTGATGCAGGGGCTGTAACCCGGTGTGTCGACCAAGGTCGACACCTACCAGGAGCGGTAGGCACCCACCATCAGGTCGCAGAGAACTGTCGAAGGCGGGGTGGGTCCGGTTGAGGGGGCGTGAGCGCCATGGGCCCGAGGCATGCCTCGGGCGGGTTGGGCAGGACGCCCAACCCCGGTCTTGCCGTGTGCGCAGGACAGCGCACACGAGCAAGCGCGACCGAGCTTACATGGACGTACTTGCAGCGTCCCCCTCAACCGGACCCACCCCGCCATCCCACGGATAGCCCGCTGTTGCTGTTGCTGTTGCTGTTGCTGTTGCCGTTGCCGTTGCCGTTGCCGTTGATTCGGCAGGTGCAGGGCGCAGCCCTGCCGCACTCCCCTCTTCCAAAATGTGAAGGCCGCGCGGTGACGAGCACACCGCCCCTTCGGCTAACATTCGTCCATGCCGCACACCACCACGACTCCGCCCGCATTGCAGGATGGCGACCTGCTGGCCGCCATCGACCTTGGCTCCAATAGCTTCCACATGGTCATCGCGCGCTACACGCTCGGCCAGCTGCGGGTGATCGACCGCCTGCGCGAGACCGTGCGCATGGCCGATGGCCTGGACGGCAAAGGTGGGCTCTCCTCCGCTGCGCGGCAGCGCGCACTGGAATGCCTGGCCCGCTTCGGCCAGCGCATCCGCAACGTGCCGCCGCACCGGGTACGTGCGCTGGCCACCAACACCGTGCGCCAGCTGCGCTCGCCGCAGTCGTTCCTGGTTCCGGCCGAAACCGCACTGGGGCATGCCATCGAAGTGGTCAGCGGCCGCGAAGAAGCGCGCCTGATCTATCTGGGCGTGGCCCACGCGCAACCGCCCAAGCCCGGCCAGCGCCGGCTGGTGATCGACATCGGCGGTGGCTCCACCGAATTCATCATCGGCATGGGCATGCAGACCCTGGAGCGCGAAAGCCTGCAGGCCGGCTGCATCGCCAGCACCCGGCGCTTCTTCCCCGGCGGCAAGCTGAGCAAGAAGCGCTGGAAGGACGCGCTGGCCGAGATCGGCCGCGAGTTCCAGCCCTTCGCCAGCAAGTACCGCGCGCTGGGCTGGCAGGAAGCCCTGGGCTCGTCCGGCACGCACAAGGCGATCAGCGAGATCTGCGCGACGATGAAGCTGAGCAAGGGCGCGATCACCGCCGAGGCCCTGCCGCAGCTGCGCGATGAACTGCTGAAGGCCAAGAAGATCGACGACATCCAGTTGCCGGGCCTGTCCAGCGACCGTCGTCCGATCATCGCCGGCGGCATCCTGGTGCTGGAGGCCGCCTTCCAGGCGCTGGGCCTGCAGAAGCTGCTGGTCAGCAAAGCGGCGATGCGCGAAGGCATCCTGTACGACATCGTCGGCCGCGCTGGCGAGAACGACCTGCGCGATGAATCGGTGTCCGCGCTCAGCCAGCGCTACGGCATCGATACCGTGCAGGCCGACCGTGTGCAGGACACCGCGCTGTCACTGCTGGAACAGGTACAGGAGCGCTGGCGGCTCGATGCCGACGACGCGCGGATGCTCGGCTGGGCCGCGCGCCTGCACGAGCTGGGCCTGATGATCGCGCACAGCGGCTACCACGTGCATGGCAGCTACGTGCTGGAACACTCGGATATCGCTGGCTTCTCGCGGCAGGAACAGCAGATGCTGGCCGCCCTGGTGCGCAGCCATCGCCGCAGCGTGACCAAGACCGCCTTCGACGCCCTGCCCGAGCGCCTGCTGCTGACCGCTCGCCGGCTGGCCGCCCTGCTGCGTCTGGCGGTATTGCTCAATCGTGCCCATGAGGACGATCCACTGCCTGCGTTGGAACTGACCGCCGACGACAACCGCCTGTCGCTGATCGTGCCGCAGGCCTTCATCGACGCCCGCCCGCTGCTGCGCGCGGACCTGATCGGCGAGACCGACGGCATCGCCGGGCTGGGCATCCAGTTCCGGCCGTTCGTGGCCTGATCCGGACCAGGATGACGTCCGGCCTGCGCGCAATTCGCGCTGCGCCGCAGCATCAACCCGCCGTCGCTATAGACGCATGTCATCTGCAAGCCCGCGATTTCCTTCACATTTTCATCACCGGCATGACACGTGATGAATTATTTCGACATGGGCTATTTACAAACTCTTAACTACCGAGACTAGTATTGGGGCACCGGCGCACTTCCGCTGGGCAATTGGGTGCTTTTTTGGGCATCTCCCTACGTCTTTGAGAGAGAGAACGTAATGACTTCACGTACCGTGCTGGGCAAGGCCATTGCCCACGTCCTGGTGACGACCACCGCCCTGGCCGCGCTGCCGGCCTTCGCCCAGGACAGCGGCAGCGCTTCGCCGACCAATCTGGATCGCATTGAAATCACCGGCTCGCGCATCCGCCAGGTCGATGTGGAGACCGCCCAGCCGGTGCTGGCAATGACCCGCGTGGACATCGAGCGCCAGGGCTTCAGTTCGGTCGCCGACATCCTGCAGAACGTGACCGCCATGGGCAGCCCGGCGATCAGCCGTGCCAACGCACTGAGCTCGGGCGAAAACACCGGCGGCACCTACATCGACATGCGCAACCTGGGGGCGCAGCGCACCCTGGTGCTGGTCAACGGCAAGCGTCTGGGCATCAGCACCTCGGGCCTGCAGGACGTGTCCTCGCTGCCGGTGTCGGCGGTGGAGCGCATCGAAGTGCTGAAGGATGGCGCTTCGGCCATCTACGGTTCCGATGCGATGGCCGGTGTGGTCAACATCATCACCCGTTCCAACGTCAACGGCGTGACCGCCAACGTCTACCACGGCCAGTACAGCGAAGGCGACGGCGCCCGTGACCGCTTCGACGTGGTCGGCGGCTGGAGCAACGACCGCGTGTCGCTGACGCTGGCACTGGAGCATTCCGAAGAAAAGAGCGTCTGGGCCAAGGACCGCTGGTTCAGCAAGTACGGCGTGAGCGACCGCCACCCGAACGACGCCTCCAACTGGACCACGCTGAGCCAGTGGGGCCAGGTCACCGGCCTGAAGGGTGGCCCGGGCTGTACCAACACCAAGGACGGCTGCGGCTACTCGCTCAACCGTGGCGCTGACCCGACCAACCCGGCCAACTACCACCTGACCGACGCGACCCCGTTTACAGGCGACGTCAGCAACGCCAACGAGCAGATGCACGTCATGTATCCGCTCAAGCGTGATTCGGTGTACTTCGACGGCCGTTTCAAGATCACCGATCAGGTCAACCTGCGCACCGAATTCGGCTACAACAAGCGTTCGGCCGAGCGCCAGATTGCAGGCTACCCGCTGCAGTCCAGCTCGGTGTCGATCTCGGGTGACCCGACCGCCACCGGCCTGATGTCCAAGGACAGCTATTTCAATCCGTTCGGCAACCAGCACGGTTATGCCAAGCCAACCGACGTGGCCTGGAACCGCCGTACCTGGGAAATCCCGCGTGTAAGCACCAGCGAACTGAAGACCTACCGTGCGGTAGTGTCGCTGGATGGCACCTTCGAGATCGGTCAGCGCTACTTCGACTGGGATGTGGGCTACCAGTACAACCGCAACGAGCTGACCGCTACCGCCACCGGCAACCTGCACAAGCAGCGCGTGCGTGACGCCGTGGGTCCGTCGTTCCTGGATCCGGCCACCGGCAAGGTGATGTGTGGCCGTCCGGGCGCGGTGATCAGCGGCTGCACGCCGTGGAACCCGCTGGTGCCCTACGGCAAGAACGATCCGAACGGACTGACCGGCAATGAAGAACTGATGGCCTGGCTGTTCCCGGCGGAGAAGACCACCGGCCGGACCACCACCAAGAACGCGTTCGCCAACCTGTCCGGCAGCATCATGACCCTGCCGGCCGGCGACCTGGGCTTCGCTTTCGGCGTGGAAAGCCGCAAGGAAGATGGCCGCTACACCCCCGATGCCCTGGCCCAGACCGGCGCCACCACCAACCTGGCCGCAGGCCCGACCGGTGGCAGCTACAACGTGAAGGAAGCCTACCTGGAGCTCAGCGTGCCGGTGCTGGCCGACCTGCCCGGCGCGCGCGAGCTGAGCTTCAGTGCCGCCACCCGCTATTCCAAGTACAACACCTTCGGCAACACGCTCAACAGCAAGTTCGGATTCAAGTGGAAGCCGATCGACCAGCTGCTGGTCCGTGGTACCTGGGCCGAAGGCTTCCGCGCACCGACCATCAACGATCTGTACGGTGGCGGTTCGGAAACCTTCGCGCAGTTCAGCGACCCGTGCGACACCGTGTTCGGCTCGGCCAAGGGCAGTGCTGAAGTCCGCTCGCGCTGCGCACGTGACATCGCCGATGCCGCCAACTTCCGCCAGCTGAAGCAGGGCAACACGCCGGTAACCACGGCGCAGGATGCGACCCCGACGCCGTTCGTGTCCGGTTCCAACCCGCTGCTGGTTCCGGAAACCTCGACCAGCAAGACGCTGGGCCTGGTGTGGAGCCCGACCTTCATCAGCAACTTCAACGTGGCGCTGGACTGGTGGAAGATCCGCATCGACAACACCATCGTCGGTGACAGCCCGAACCAGATCCTGAGGGACTGCTACGAGCAGGGCATCGAATCGCGCTGCAGCCGCTTCACCCGCGACCCGTCCAACGGCATCGTCACCGGCCTGAAGTTCGGCAACCGCAACGCCGGCTTCGCCGAGACCGAAGGTTACGACCTGGATGTCAGCTACCGCGTCGACACCAGCTACGGCAAGCTGAGCGCGGGCTGGACCAGCACCTACGTCAGCAAGAACGTCTACCGTTCCACCAACGATGTCCGCGAAGCGATCACGCCGATCAACGGCGTTGCCAACACCATCGGCACCGCTACCAGCCTTGCGTTCCGCGTGCGCTCGAACCTGGTGCTGGGCTGGGATGTGGGTGACTTCGGCGTCAGCTGGACGGCACGCTACTACTCCGGTGTGAAGGAGCGCTGCCTCAACGCCTCGCGGTATGCGGACGAATGCTCCGATCCGACCTTCCTGGCTCCGTGGCTGAAGTCGCCGACTGCTTACAACGAGCGTGGTGCGGTGACCTTCCACGACGTGCAGTTCCGCTACAACCTGCCGTGGGATGCCACCGTTTCGGTGGGCGCGAACAATGTGTTCGGCAAGGAAGCTCCGGTGATGTACAGCAAGCCGAACTCGTCGTTCTCTTACTATGGTGGCTACGACATCGGTCGTTTCATGTACATGAAGTACCAGCAGCGCTTCTGATCCATCCGCGCAGTTGAAGCTCGACGACCACGGCCCTTCGGGGCCGTGGTTTTTTTTGCTTCCGCGCAGGCTGACGCATTTGGCAGGCCTGGCCCCCTTCGCCGCTTCGTGGGTGCAGTAATGCTGGAACGGCGATGAAGCCTCCTAAGCCTCGCAGCTGTTTGATTCGCATCGGCTTTGTGCAGATGCGTCAGCCTCTTTGAGTCCACATTACTACCCTCCCCATACCTCTCTCATCCGACCTTCACTAGCGTCGAATCTCCACCGCCTGCGGTGGCATTTGCGCCGTCCGCTTGGCAGCGCACCGAAGACCTAGAAGAGAGAGAGATCCATGACCATCCGTATTCCCGAACTGGGGTTGGCGATCCGTCGTGCACTGACGATGACGGCAACCGCAGCACTGGCCACCCCGGCACTCGCACAGCAGGCACCGGAAGCCACCACGCTGGACCGCATCGAGATCACCGGTTCGCGCATCCGCCAGGTCGATCTGGAAACCGCACAACCGGTACTGACCATCAGCCGCGCCGACATCGAGCGGCAGGGCTTCAACTCCGTTGCCGACATCCTTCAGAACCTGACCGCAACCGGCAGCCCGGCCTTGAGCCGTGCCAGCCCGCTCAGTGCGGGCGAGGCCGCGGGCGGCAGCTACGTGGACATGCGCGGCCTCGGTGCACAGCGCACCCTGGTGCTGGTCAACGGCAAGCGCCTGGGCATGACCACCAGCGGTTACCAGGACATTTCCAGCATTCCCGCAGCCGCCGTCGAGCGCATGGAAGTGCTCAAGGACGGCGCCTCGGCCATCTACGGCGCCGACGCGATGGCCGGCGTGGTCAACATCATCACCCGCCGCAACGTTGAAGGCGTCACCGCCAGCGTCTACCACGGCCAGTACAGCGAGGGCGATGGCGCCCGTACCCAGTACGACGTGGTTGCCGGCTGGTCGAATGACCGCGCCTCGATCAGCGTCGCGGCCGAGCATGTCGAAGAGAAGGGGGTGTGGGCCAAGGATCGCGGCTTCAGTGCCTACACCTATACCGACCGCCATCCGGACGATGGCTGGACCACGGTCGGACAGTGGGGACGCATCGTCGGCTTCAATGGCCCAGGCTGCAGCAACAGCCGTGGCTGCAGCTATTCGCTGGATCGCGGCAGCCAGCCGGGCGGGCCGGACAGCTTCCACCTCAGTGACAACACGCCGTTCACCGGTGATGTCAGCAACAGCAACGAGCAGATGCACCTGCAGACGCCGATCAAGCGCGATTCGATCTTCGTCGACGCGCGCGTGGATCTGAACGAGCAGGTCCGCTTCAATACCCAGCTGTCCTACAACCGGCGCACCACCACCCGCCAGATTGCCGGCTATCCGTTCCAGTCCGGCGCAGGCGGCATCACGCCGATGTCCGCCGACAGCTGGTTCAACCCGTTCGGCAGCCACCACGGTTACGAAACGCCCAGCGATGTGCACTGGAACCGCCGTACGTGGGAGGTTCCGCGGGTCAGCACCAGCGAACTGACCACCTGGCAGGGCGTTGCCGCCTTTGAAGGCAGCTTCGAATTCGGCGGCCGGGATTTCGACTGGGAAGCCGGCTACCAGTACAACCGCAGCGAACTGACCCAGCGTGCCACCGGCAACCTGCACAAGCAGCGCGTGGCCGATGCCACCGGCCCTTCGTTCTTCAACCCGGAAACCGGCAAGGTTGAATGCGGCACCCCGGGGGCACCGATTGCCGGTTGCAGACCATGGAATCCTCTGGTGCCGTATGGCCAGGATGATGCCTATGGCCTGACCGGCAACAAGGAACTGCAGGACTGGTTGTTCCCCGAAGAACTCACTCGTGGCCGCACCACCACCCGCAACCTGTTCGCCAGCCTCAGTGGAAGCCTCGCCACACTGCCCGCGGGCGAACTGGGCTTTGCCTTGGGCGCCGAGAGCCGCCGCGAGGACGGTCGCTTCATTCCCGACGCGCTGGCGCAGACCGGGGCCACCACCAACCTCGCCGCAGGCCCTACCGGCGGTGGCTACCGCGTCGACGAGGCCTATCTGGAGCTGAGCGTGCCGGTGCTGCGCGACCTCCCCGGTGCGCGCGAGCTGACGCTCAATGCAGCGACGCGCTACTCGGACTACTCCACCTTCGGCGGAACCCTCAACAGCAAGTTCGGCTTCAGCTGGAAGCCGATCGATCAGCTGCTGGTCCGTGGCACCTGGGCGCAGGGCTTCCGTGCACCGACCATCTCCAACCTCTACGGCGGCGGCTCGCAGACCTTCACCACCGGTTTCCGTGATCCCTGCGATACGGTCTATGGCGCCGCCGCCAGCAGCCCGGAGGTGCGTGCGCGCTGCGCCGCCGACATCGCCAACGCGGACAGCTACCGCCAGCTCGGCCAGGGCAACCAGCCGATCACCGGCAGCAGCGGGCAGTCCCCCCTGCCCTTCACCAGTGGCTCCAATCCGGATCTGCAGCCGGAAACCTCCACCAGCCGCACCCTGGGCCTGGTCTGGAGCCCGACGTTCGCTGAAGGGCTGCACATCGCACTGGACTGGTGGAAGATCCGCATCGACAACACCATCGTCCCCGATCACCCCAACGACATCCTCCGTGACTGCTATGAGCTGGGCATTGCCGAGCGCTGCGGCAGCTTCACCCGCGACCCGGAGCTGGGCATCGTCGACAAGCTCAACTATGGCAGCCGCAACAGCGGCTTCCGCCAGGCCGAAGGCTATGACCTGGAGGTCGGCCACAAGATCGAAACGTCCTGGGGCACGCTGAGCGCCGACTGGAAAACCACCTATGTCGTTGCCGCGGTGGAGCGCACCACCAATGAGGCGGATGTGCCGCCGATTCCCAGCAATGGCATCGCCACCGACGGCGGCATCGGCTTCCGCGTGCGCTCCAACGCTTCGCTGGGCTGGGAGCGCGGCAATCTCGGCCTCACCTGGGGCCTGCGCTACTTCTCTGCGGTCAAGGAGCGCTGCCTGGGCGTTGATGAGTATCCGAACGAGTGTTCGCACCCCGACCAGCGCGCACCGTGGTTCAGCGGCACGCGCGACTACAACCGTCGCGGGTCGGTCACCTTCCACGACGTGCAGGCGCGTTACAGCCTGCCGTGGGATGCGACCGTCTCGATCGGCGCCAACAACGTATTCGGTCGCCAGGGACCGATCATGTACAGCCAGCCGAGCGCCAACTTCTCTTACTACGGCGGCTTCGACATCGGCCGTTTCATCTACATGAAATACCAGCAGCGCTTCTGATCCAGGCACCGCACGCGTTACCCACTACGGCCCTTCGGGGCCGTAGTGGCACGGGGGCCCGACCCGCGTCATCTGGTGGTCGTAAAGCGGTCATATCGGCTACATCGCCAGCACCGAGCATGCCGGAAACCCGGAGGCCCGCCATGCGCTATGCCATCGTCACCGAGACCTACCCGCCGGAAGTGAACGGCGTTGCCCTGACCGTGCAGGGGCTGGAACAGGGACTGCGCAACTCCGGCCACGAGATCGACCTGATCCGCCCGCGACAGGCCAGTGAAGCGCTGGACTCCGCAGCGGGCACCCTGTTGGTTCCTGGCGCCGCCCTGCCGCGTTACCCCGGTCTGCGCTTTGGCCTGCCGGCCCCGATAAGGCTCGGCCGCCATTGGCAGCAGCAACGCCCGGATGCCGTGTATGTCGCCACCGAAGGCCCGCTGGGCTGGTCGGCCGTGCGCACTGCACGGCGCCTCGGCATCCCGGTGGCCAGTGGCTTCCACACCCGTTTCGACGAATACCTGCCCGACTACGGTGTGGCCTGGCTGCAGGCGGCCGCGATGCGCTGGATGCGTCGCTTCCACAACCAGGCCGATGCGACGCTGGTACCCACCCGCGAACTGCAGCAGTTCCTCGGCGAACAGGGTTTCGAACGCGTACGCCTGCTGGCGCGCGCGGTCGACAGCCAGCAGTTCGATCCGAGCCGCCGTGACCCTGCGCTGCGCGAGGAATGGGGTGTGGACGGCAACGGCCTGGTGGCGATCTACGTCGGCCGCATCGCCGCGGAAAAGAACCTTGGTCTGGCGGTGAAAGCATTCCGCCGCCTGCAGCAGATCCGTCCCAAGGCCCGCTTCGTGTGGGTGGGTGATGGCCCTGCCCGCGAAAAACTGGCGCATGAAAACCCCGACTTCATCTTCTGCGGCATCCAGCGTGGTGACGCGCTTGCCCGGCATTTCGCCAGCGGCGACCTGTTCCTGTTCCCCAGCCGCAGCGAGACATTTGGCAACGTGACCCTCGAAAGCATGGCCAGCGGCGTGGCGACCGTGGCCTTCGACTATGGCGCTGCCCGCGAGTACCTGCGCAATGGCGAAAATGGCGCGGCAGTGGACAACGATGAGCAGTTCATCGAAGCGACCGTGCAGCTGGCCGCCGATGACACGCAGCGCCAGACGCTGGGCAGCAACGCCGCACGCGCGATGAAGCGCCTGCATCCGCAGCAGGTAGTGGCGGAATTCGATGCCCTGCTGGCCGAACTGGCGCAGTCGCGGAGGAGCGGCCATGCGCACCACGCGGCTTGAACTGCTGGCCGACCGCGAAGCACGCCTGTGCCGGCGGGCCAACCACTACTGCCGCCGCCGCCGCGTGCGCCGCCTGTTCGCGGTCATCAGCCGGCTCGGTGATGGCGTGTTCTGGTACGTGCTGATGGGCGCGCTGGTGCTGCTCGATGGCTTCGACGGCCTGCGCGCGTCCGTGCACATGGCCGCCACCGGTCTGGCCGCGTTGCTGCTGTACAAGGGCCTCAAGCGCTGGACCCGGCGCCCGCGCCCGTATGCGGCCGACCTGCGCATCCGCGCGTGGGTGGCACCGCTGGACGAGTTCAGCTTCCCCTCCGGGCACACCCTGCACGCGGTGTCGTTCACCATCGTGGCACTGGCCTACTACCCGTGGCTGGCTCCGCTGCTGGTGCCGTTCACCGCCGGCGTCGCGCTGTCGAGGGTGGTGCTGGGCCTGCATTATCCCAGCGATGTATTGGCCGCGACGGGCATCGCGGTGCTGCTGGCGTCGGCCAGCCTGGCCTGGTTGCCGCTGCCGGTGTAGCCCCCGGGGTCAGATCCCTTTTCCTTCGGAGAGGGATCTGCCCCCACGATGGACCCCCACGATGCCGACGGCGCTACCGCCATCGTTGATGTCCTAGAATGGCCGCATGACCACGTTGTTCATTTCCGACCTGCACCTGGACCCCAGCCGTCCGGAGATCACCGACCTGTTCCTGCGCTTCCTGCGCGAGCAGGCGCCCGGCGCCGATGCGCTGTACATCCTCGGCGACCTGTTCGAAGCCTGGATCGGCGACGACACGCCCTCGCCCGCCGCCGATGCGGTGGCCGATGCGCTGAAGGTACTGTCCGACAGCGGCGTGCCGGTGTACTTCATCCGCGGCAACCGCGATTTCCTGCTCGGCGAGGACTACGCGCGCCGTGCCGGCCTGCGCATCCTGCCCGACCCGTGCATGATCGAGCTGTACGGCCGCCCGGTGCTGCTGCAGCACGGTGACCTGCTGTGCACCGACGACATTCCCTACCAGCAGTTCCGCGCACAGACGCGCGACCCGGTGTTCCAGGCGCAGTTCCTGTCGCAGCCGCTGGCCGCGCGCATCGCCTTCGCACAGAAAGCGCGCGAAGCGAGCCAGGCCCGCCAGTCGGAAATGAAGCAGGATGATCGTGCGCAGTTCGAGTCCGTCACCGATGTGGCGCCGGCCGAAGTCGATGCCACCTTCGTGCGCCATGGCGTGGACACCATGATCCATGGCCACACCCACCGCCCGGCGGTGCACAGCCTGCAGGCCGGTGGCCGTGCCTGCACCCGCATCGTGCTGGGGGACTGGTACGAACAGGGCTCGGTGCTGCGCGTGGACGCCAACGGCTGGTCGCTGGATACCCTCGCCCGCGAATGATGGACGCGGGGTGCCAACCAAGGTTGGCATCTACCAGGGCAGGTGCACGCACCCGGGTAGACGCCGACCCCGGTCGGCGATTGGCCTCAGCGGAAGGCCGCGATGGTGGCCTTGGTATTGACCAGCACGCGCTGGTTGTCGGCGGTACTGGCATTGCCCATCGGGATGCCGTTGTAGCTGATGTTCGGGTTGGACCAGTAGTTCAGGCGCGGGCAGCCGGCCGAGCAGTCATAGGCCATGATCGTGCGCCAGCGCGAACCGGAGGAAGGCTCGTAGCGATAGCCGTGCCCGTATGCATAGGGCGACGTGCTGGGATCACTGGCGATATCGTGCCGTGCACTCTGCAGATGGCCGATCTCGTGCGCGAACGAGTAGTAGCCGGTCGCGCAATCCCAGTACACCGCCGCGAACGCCGTCGACGCCGTCGAGCCGATGCCCGACGCCAGGCCGCAATACGCCGTGTTGTTGATCAGCAGTACGCCGACGTCGGCTGCGGTGCTGTTGCGGCTGGTGTGGATGCTGTCCATGTAGCCGTCGCTGGTGCCACGGAAACGCGCCAGGTCGGTGTCGAAGCTGCCCGACTCGGTGTAGCTGGTGGTCTCGTAGCCGGCCAGCTGCAGGGTGATGCCGACGTTGCTGTTGACGTAGCCCTGGTTGGACTCGGCCACCGCCAGCTGCACCAGCGACTGCATGTTGCCGCCATAGGCCGTTACCGCTGCATTGGTCGCCACCACCAGCACGCGGATGGTGGCCGGACTACCGGACGAGGCCTGCGCGATGCCGATGCGATCGTTGTTGCCCATCGGGATTTTCGGCAGCTGGTTGTAGTCGGCCGGATGATCGGCCGGCATCCGCGATTCATCCACTTCCACCAGCACATGGCGGTTGCCCAGCGGGCGCAGGCGATACAGCTTGCCGTCCTTGCGGATCGAACCGGTGATGGTATTGCCCGAACGCACCAGGATCAGCGAATTGCCCGGATCGTCCTGGCCATTGGACGTGGCGGCGGTCAGCTTGTCCGAGGGTGAGCGGAACTGGCCGTACCAGATGCTGCCGCCATCAGGCAGTGCTTCAACCTTGCTGCGCACCGCCTGCACGTGCTGGCCAAGCAGTTCGAACTCCAGCTGCGGCTGCGCGGTGGCAGCAGCATCGACTCGCACTTCCTGTACCGTCGCCGTGGACGGGGTGGCCAGCAGCTTGCCCAGCGCGGGCTCACTGTTTGCCGATGCCCGGCTGATGACCGTCACCGGCTCGAACAACGGTGCCGCATGCGCGGCCGCTGCCACCGACAAACCCAACACCAGGCCACCTGCCGCTTTGCCAATCGATCTGGACAACATTGCGTCGCTCCTTGAATGATGTGAACAGCGTTGATGCAGCACGCCCGGGTTTGCCGGGTTTGGCCATATGGCCTGCGCGGGTCGTGTGAATTCAATAGAAGATGGGAATGAAAATCAGGAACTGTGATCGACCGCATCTGCGTTAAGTAAGGTCAAAAGCGTCACTACACTTCGCCAATACACCGCTTTCGCGCTACCGTGACGGAGTCACGACGGGACATGCACATGGCACCATCGCAGGACACGGACGAAGATGTCGGCTTGCTGCGGATCGGCCTGTTCTTCGATGGCACCCGCAACAACGCCCACAACCTGGCGCGCGGTCGTCCGCAGCTGCCACAGCCACGCCCGGTGCAGCTGCGTGCGGATGACGATTCGACCTATCAGAGCCGGCTGACCAGCAGCTACGACAACGGCCCGACCAACATCGCGCGCCTGCAGCAGCTGTATCCGGACAGCCGCCACGATGCGATGGCCACGCCTTCGCTGTCGATCTACGTGGAAGGCGTGGGCACCCGCGATGATGCCGATGATGATCTGATCGGCCTGGCCTTCGGTATCGGTGCCAGCGGCGTGCGGGCGAAAGTGCAGCGCGCGCTGCAGGTGCTGCTGCCGGCCGCGCTTGCCGAGCTGTCCACGCGCTGGCGGCAGCCGCTGCGTCGCGTGCAGCTGGATCTGTTCGGGTTTTCACGAGGCGCTGCCGCGGCGCGTGATATCGCCAACCAGCTGCAGGGCTGGGACAGCGCGCGCTGGCGCCAGCTGCTGCAGGCCTCAGGCCTTGCCTGTGCAACCGACTTCGCACCTGCCATGCCGGTGCTGCGCTTCATCGGCCTGTTCGACACCGTGGTCGCGGTCAATGGCGGCCGCGCCGATGAACAGCCACAACTGGCGCTGCGCAGTGGCATCGCCGCACACGTGGTACAGCTCACCGCGCGTGATGAACATCGCCAGCACTACCCGCTGACGAGCGTCGCGCCAACGTTCACCGAGATCGCCCTGCCCGGCGTGCACGCCAACATCGGCGGTGGCTACAACCAGCTGGAAGAAGGGCCCAAGCTGCTCAGCCGTCCGCGCCGGCAGCAGCTGCGCCGCCCAGCGGTTTCCGACTACCAGGTCCCTCCACTGGCGTTGCTGCAGGCCACCACGGCCTACGCCGAAACGCAGGCCGACGCCGAACGCTGGCGGCAGCAGCTGGGCGTGGGTGAAAAGGAGGTCTGGGTGGATGTCTGGCACCAGTGGCAGCAGCAGCGTCGCGCCGGCAGCCGCAGCGTGCTGTTGTCACCGGTGCTGTATGTGACCGCAGCGGTGGTGCTGCGTCGGCGCATCGACTGGCGTTACCAGCTGATCGCACTGCAGGTGATGCAGCAGCAGGCCATCGACGCTGGCGTGCAATGGACCGCCAATGCCGCTGGAGTTCCCGGCTGGGAGCTGCCGTCCGCCCTGCAGCCGATCGCACGGCGCCTGGTGGCGGGACAGCCGCTGACGCAGACACAGGAGGCGCTGCTGCGGCGGCGCTACCTGATGCAGTCGGCGCACTGGAACTTCGATGCACTGGGCGACACCGCACTGACCTACGCCGCCGATGCCGGTGTCAGCGAACTGCCGTACCGGCCCGGTCCCGGCCTGTTCTACATCAACCGGCCCACAGTGGATGGCAGGCGCGTGGTGTTGCCGAACGCCTGAAAAAAGGGACGGAGGGGATCAAGTCGTTTGTGGCACAAACGACTTGATCCCCTCCGTCCCCTTTTCTTCAACCGGCCTGTTCAACCAGGTTGGCGAGCTCATCCGCATCGAATCCGGCCAGCAGGCGCGCTTCGATGTTGAACGGCCCATGCAGGTAGCCGCCGGCGTACTCCACCAGCAGTTCCTTGAAACGTGCGCGCGGCTCGACGCCGGCGCGATCGCAGTACCAGCGGTACCAGCGCGAACCGGCAGCGACATGCGCCACTTCCTCGCGCAGGATCACTTCCAGTACGTCGGCGGTCTCGCCATCGCCGACATTGCGCAGCTTCTCGATCATGCCGGGCGTCACGTCCAGGCCGCGCGCTTCCAGCACGCGTGGCACCAGCGCCATGCGTGCCAGGCCATCGTGCGCGGTCTTTTCGCACATTTCCCATAGGCCGTTGTGCGCGGGGAAATCAGCGTAGTCGTGGCCGTGCACCTGCAGGCGCTCGCGCAGCAGCATGAAGTGCCGCGATTCGTCGTCGGCACAGCTGACCCAGTCGGCATGGAACGCTGGCGGCAGGCCACGGAAGCGATACACCGCATCCCAGGCCAGGTCGATCGCATTGAGTTCGATGTGGGCGATGGCGTGGATGAACGCGGCACGCCCTTCCACCCCGCCCAGTCCGCGCCGCGGCACTTCGCGCGGATGCACCAGTACCAGCTGCGGCGGCCGGCCCGGCATGCGGATCGGCTCGGGCGGCGGCGCATCGGCCGCCACCTTCAGGCGGCCGGCACGGAACGCGGCCGCATACGCCTGGGTCAGCGCGACCTTGCGCAGCGGGTCAGCTTCGGCCAGGCACTGCTGCGCGGCGCGCAGCAGGTCGCCACCAACGTCGGGCACGTCAACCACGCCTGGACCTCAGGCGCGGCGCTTGTGCTTGGCGTCGTCCGAACGCAGCTGCTGGATGCGCTCGAAGTAGCCCGGCTCGATGCCGGTCGGGTAATGGCCGTTGAAGCAGGACGAATCGAAGTTGCGCAGCGCCGGGTTGCCCTCGCTCACCGCCGCTTCCATGTCTTCCAGGTCCTGGTAGATCAGCCAGTCGCAGCCCAGGTGGGCCTCGATCTCTTCCACGGTGCGGTTGTGCGCGACCAGCTCTTCGGCCGCCGGCATGTCGATGCCGTAGATGTTCGGGTAACGCACCGGCGGTGCCGCGCTGGCCAGGTAGACCTTGCGCGCGCCCGCATCACGGGCCATCTGCACGATCTGCTGGCTGGTGGTGCCACGCACGATCGAGTCGTCCACCAGCAGCACCACGCGGTTGCGGAATTCCAGATGGATCGGGTTGAGCTTGCGGCGCACCGACTTCACGCGTTCACCCTGCCCCGGCATGATGAAGGTGCGGCCGATGTAGCGGTTCTTGATGAAGCCTTCGCGGTACTTCACCCCGAGCACGTTGGAGATCTCCAGCGCGGCATCGCGCGAGGTATCCGGGATCGGGATGATGGTGTCGATATCGTGGTCCGGGCGCAGCCGCAGGATCTTCTCGCCCAGCTTGATGCCCATGCGCATGCGCGCCTTGTGCACCGAGACGTTGTCGATCATCGAATCCGGGCGCGCGAAGTACACGTATTCGAAGATGCACGGGGTGTGCTCGGCTGGCTCGGCACAGATCTCCGAGAACAGCTCGCCACGCGCAGTGATCACCAGCGCTTCGCCCGGCTGCACGTCACGCACGCGCTGGAAGCCCAGCACATCCAGTGCGGCCGACTCGGAAGCGACGATGTACTCGTCGCCCTCGGCATGGCTGCGCTTGCCCAGCACCAGCGGACGGATGCCATGCGGGTCGCGGAAGGCCACCAGGCCCAGGCCCAGCACCACGCTGACCACCGCGTAGCCACCCTTGCAGCGGCGGTGCACGCCGGCCACCGCGCGAATCGCAGCTTCCGGGCTCAGCTGGCGCTGCTGTTCCAGTTCATAGGCGAACACATTCAGCAGCACTTCGCTGTCCGAATCGGTGTTGACGTTGCGGCGGTCCTGCTCGAACACCTGCTGGCGCAGGGCTTCGGTATTGATCAGGTTGCCGTTGTGGGCCAGCGCGATGCCGTACGGCGAATTGACGTAGAACGGCTGCGCCTCGTCCATGCCTTCCGAACCGGCGGTCGGGTAGCGCACATGGGCGATGCCGACGCTGCCTTCCAGGGTGGACATGGTGCGGGCATCAAACACATCGCGGACCAGGCCGGTGGCCTTCTGCACCCGCAGGCGGCTGCCATTGACGGTGGCAATGCCCGCCGCATCCTGGCCGCGATGCTGGAGGACGGTCAAGCCGTCATACAACTGCCCGGCGACGTTCTGGTTGCCGACGATTCCGACGATGCCACACATGGTGCGAGGTCTCCGCTGGGCTGTGCCCAGTTACAAGGAAGGTGGCCGTACCTGGCCGCGGTGGTCGCCGCGCGCGCGGTCGACGTTGGCCGGATCGCCCGGCTCGATACTGTCCGGCAGTGCAGGAGCGTCCGGGCGCACTTCGGCCGGATCGTAGGAATCGCCCTGTTCCGCTTTCGCAGGCCGCAGCCATCCGCTGCCTGCCACTACCTGGTTGAGGATGCCATTATCGCCTGCCGCGCCCGGCTTTCCCAACCCGGCGCCAGCGTTCTTGCCCAACTCCATCAATGCAGATGGGGACAGGGCGTCGGTCGGCAAGCCCTTGGGCAGCAGATCGGCGCCAGGAACCTCCCAGTGCGGCAGCTTGCTGTTCATCCAGGCCACCGTGGGGTTCAGCAGCGGGCGCACCGCAGAGCGCTGCCAGGACGGCTCGGCAGTCAACGGGGTGAAGCTGCCCAGCAGCAGCAGGATCGCGGCGATCAGGCCGCCCCGCACGGCGCCCAGCACCCCGCCCAGCAGGCGGTCCAGGCTGGTCAGCATGCTGCGATGGACCAGGGCCTTGATGACCATGCCGATCACCGCGACCACGATCATCACGCCGATGCCGACCCCCAGGTAGCCACCGACGAAGTGTTCGCCACCAGGGGCCGCCGGGGCGGCCCACCAATGAGCGGCATCATTGCCGAAGGCGAAGGCCGCCCACGCGGCCAGCAGCCACGACAGGGTGCCGATGACGATTCCCACGAAGCCGCGCAGCATCCCCAGCAGGGTGGAGGCGGCGATCACGATCAGCAGCACCACGTCGATCATGGCGCCCCGCTCCTTCGGCGGCGCTGGCAACGGGGCTGCGCGTGGGTCATGGGTGCGGTCGCACCATGCCGGCCACGCCGACCTTGGCGGCGACCTGCGCCTTCAGCTGCTCGGCATCGGCGCGGTTGGCCACCGGCCCGACGCGGACGCGATGCAGGGTGCCCTTTTCGGTGCGGACCTGTTCGACGAAAGCGCTGAAGCCGGCGGCGCGGACCTTGTCGCGCAGGGCATTGGCATCGTTGGCCTGACCGAACGCGCCCAGCTGCACGGCAAAGCCGACGCCGCTGGCAGCCGGTGCCGCCGGTGTGGCTGGCGCCGTCGCCGGCTTGCTGGCGGTGGCCTCGGGCTTCGGCTCGGGCTTCGGCGCCGGCTTCGGCGGTTCCGGCTTGGCGGCCGGCGTACTCGGCGGCAGGCTTTCGCTGCGGACCGGATTGCTGCTGGCCGAGGGCGCAGTGGCTGCGGACGGGGTGCTGGCGCTCGGCGCAGCCGGTGCCGGGGTGGCCGCAACCGGGGCGCTGCTGCCGGCCGCCGCGTCCAGGGTGATCACTTCGGCCTTCACATCCGCACGGATCTTCACCGCCTGCAGGCGGGCCGCTTCGGCCTGGGCACGGTCGGCATACGGTCCGACCCGCACACGCCATGCCTGACGGCCACTGATGGTGGCGGTCTCAGTGAAGCCCGGCAGCTGCGAACGCTTCAGGTAGGCGATCACGGCATCGGCATCGGCCTTGCTGCCGTAGGCACCGAAGGTGACCGCATAGTTGCCGGCGGCGACCGCCGGCGACGTATCCACGGTCGGCGGCGTGGCCGGCGGGGCGGCGTCCTGCAGCGGCTTGGCCTGCCCGGTCTGCAGGCCGGTGGCACCACCGGCCGGGGCGACCAGCGGCAGCTCACGGGTTTCGAACTGGCCATCGGCCGGCGCATCCGGTGCGGCGATCGGCACATTGGCGACACCGCTGTCGGGTGCGGGTCCCTTGACCAGCATCGGCAGGAAAATCACGGCCAGTGCCACCAGCACGATGGCACCAATCAGACGCTGTTTCAGAGGCGTATCCACGTGAGGCAGGCAACTGTCCGGGGGTTGCGGTCGATTATACGGGTGCCGGACCGGACGGCGTCGGCGTTGGCTGAACGCGGATCAGGCATCGCCCTGCAGCATCTGCAGGGCCGCCGCGGCGGTATGGAAGGAGCCGAATACCAGCACACGGTCGCCGCGCCCGGCCTGGGCCAGCACCTGCGCCAGTGCCTGTTCGACGCTATCGGCCAGCGGCGCCTTGGCCGCCGCCGTGCCGGCCAGGCGCGACTGCAGTTGGGCGGCACTCTGCCCACGCAGGCCATCCAGCCCGGCCAGGGTCCACTCGCCCACCACATCCTGCAGCGCCTGCACCACGCCCACCGCATCCTTGTCCTGCAGCGCGGCGTACACTGCCAGGGTACGCCCGGCCGAGACCTCGGCCTTCAGCGCACGCGCCAGCTGGCCCGCCGCCTGCGGGTTGTGGCCCACGTCCACACGGATCTGCACGCCATCCCGCTCGAATGCCTGCATGCGCCCAGAAATGCGCGCTGCCGCGATCCCGGCGGCCCACGCCGCACGCGGCACCGGCTTGTCCAGCGCGCGCAGGGCGGCGATGGCGGCACCGGCATTGGCCAGCTGGATCGGGCCGGCCAGCGCCGGGGTCGGCAGCTCCATGCGCAGGCCGACGTCGCGCCAGCGCCAGCGCTGGGCGTCGATCGGCTCGTAGAAATAATCGCTGCCGCCGCGGATCGCGTTGGCACCCACCAGGTAGGCACGCGCCAGCACGCTGGACGGCGGATCGGTCTCGCCCAGGATCACCGGCTTCCAGCCGCGGATGATGCCGGCCTTCTCGGCGCCGATCGCTTCGCGGTCCTCGCCCAGCCACTCGGCGTGGTCGATGTCCACGGTGGTGATCACCGCCACGTCGGCGTCGACGATGTTGACCGCATCGAGACGCCCGCCCAGGCCCACTTCCAGTACCGCCAGGTCCAGACCGGCGTCGGCGAACAGCTGCAAAGCAGCGAGCGTGCCGTACTCGAAATAGGTCAGCGTGGTGTCGCCGCGTGCCGCTTCGACGGCATTGAACGCAGCAACCAGCGCCGCATCGTCGACATCCTGGCCATCGATGCGCACACGTTCGTTGTAGCGCAGCAGGTGCGGCGACGTATACGCGCCGACCTTCCAGCCGGCAGCACGGCCGATGGCCTCGATGAAGGCCACAGTGGAGCCCTTGCCGTTGGTGCCACCGACCACGATGGTGCGCCCAGCCGGCGCGCCAAGACCCATCGCCGTGGCCACGGTGCGCACGCGTTCCAGGCCCATGTCGATGGTCGCCGGGTGCTGGCGTTCAATGTAATCCAGCCAATCGGCCAGGGTGGTCGGGGTGTTCGTCACGGCAGTGCTTCCAACAGGTACAGGTGGTTCGGTGTGGCAGGTCAGAGTGCGCGGTGCTTGGCTTCGCCGAAGAACGGCGTGTGGTGGGCGCAGTCGTTCAGGCGCACCACTTCCAGGCTGTCCAGGTCGGCGCCTTCGAGCAGGTTGAGCGTGGTCGGCGCCTGGCGGAAGGTCCACAGGCGGGAAATCGGCAGGCCCAGCACCTTGCACAGGATCACGCGGTTGACCGCGTCATGGGCAACCACCAGCAGCGTGTCGTGCTCGCCGAGACCTTCGGTGGCACGGGCCAGGCCACGCCAGCTGCGCTCCAGCACCAGCCGCAGCGATTCGCCGCCGGGCATCAGCACGGTATCGGGTTCCTCGCGCCAGGCCTGCAGGCGCGACGGGTCCTTCTCGTTGATCTCGCTGGCGAGCAGGCCTTCCCACTCACCGTGGGCGATTTCCTGCAGCTCCGGCTCGGTCAGCAGCATGTCGGCACGCGCGGCGCCAAGCGCCAGCTGCGCGGTGCGCTGGGCGCGCGACAGCGGCGAGGCCACCGCACGGGTGATGTCGACCGAAGCCAGGCGGGCACCCAGTGCCTGGGCCTGGGCTTCACCGATCGGCGAAAGCGGAATATCGATCTGGCCCTGGTAGCGGCCTTCGGCGTTCCACGGCGTTTCGCCGTGGCGGGCAAGCAGGATGCGCATGCGTGCAAGGGGTCCTGGGGGGAGGAGGTTTCCGCGTTTCGTTCACATCCTGTGAAGTACGCGGAACAGGGATGATACCTGTTCGGCGCACCCGGCCGGGCCGGGCATGAAAAAACCCCGCGACATGGGTCGCGGGGTTTCGAAACTTCCGGCCATTGAGTCGAGGGTGCCGGCCAACGGCCGGCACTACCATCGGTACAGGCAGTAGATCCACGCCATGCGTGGATGGACCGCCCGGAACCGCGAACCTTATTTGACCAGGTTCAGTTCCTTCAGCAGCTGCGGCGCCGGCGCCACTTCCTGCATGATCCACTGCATGTAGCGGCTGTCGACGGCGATCATGCGGGTCATCACCGGGTCGAACACCCAGTTGGAGCTGACCGATTCCCAGTTGCCATCGAAGGCCAGGCCCACCAGCTTGCCGTTGGCATCCAGCACCGGCGAGCCGGAGTTGCCGCCGGTGATATCCAGGTTGGACAGGAAGTTCACCGGCACCGAACCAATGCGCTTGTCTTCCAGGCCGCCGTAACGCTTGGCCTTGACCGCATCGAGCAGCGCCTTCGGCGAATCGAACGGATCTTCACCGGTTTCCTTCGCTGCCACGCCTTCCAGGGTGGTGAACGGGGTGTACTTCACGCCGTCCTTGCCATAGCCCATGACGTTGCCGAAGGTGATGCGCAGCGACAGGTTTGCGTCCGGGTAGACGAACTCGCCCTGGCTCTTCTTGTAGTCAGCCACGGCCTGCAGGTACAGCGGACGTGCGGTCAGCGATTCGCCTTCGCGGATCTTCTTCTGCTCTTCCTGCTTCAGCAGCGCCGGCATGACGGCCACCGCGTACTGGATGGCCGGATCACTGCTGGCTTCGAACGCAGCACGGTCGGCCTTGAACCACTTCAGGCGGGTGTCCAGGCTGCCCAGCTCGGTGCCGCCCAGCTTGTTCACCAGCGACTTGACCGCAGCGGCATCGCTGCCGGCCAGCCACTTGTTCAGCACTTCGTTGTCGCGCTGCGCGGCCGGCAGGGCCACGTACTGGTCCAGCCAGTAGGTCTGCAGCTGCTGGTCCATCTTCGCCACGTAGCGGCGATCCATCTGCTTCAGGCCGCCTTCGATGGTGGTCAGGTCGCGTTCCTGGTAACCGGCTTCGCGCTCGGCATCCGGCTTGCTGCGCTCGATCGACAGGCGGTACAGGGTGATCGCTGCGCCAACGGCCGAGGTGTTGTTGAACTGGCCGACGAACAGGTCACGTTCGCGCGTGGACTTGCTGGTATCCAGATGCTTGAGCAGCTGCGCGTGTGCAGCCAGGGCCGGCTTGCCGGCAGCGCCCTGCTTCTTCAGCCAGGCCAGCACGGCGGCTTCTTCAGCCTGCTTCTGGCCGGCGGCGTCGATACGCTTGAAGCCTTCCAGCTGGCCCAGGTAGTTCTTGGCCACGTTGTTCATGCTGGCGGCGGTGGCGGCGTACTTCACCTTGACGTCGGCGTCGGCCTTGCCGGCGTCGGCGATCATCTTCAGCACCGCGTTGTAGTGCTTGGCGATGGTCGGGTAGGTGAAGCTGGCGGTTTCGTTGAACTCACCGGCCAGTGCATAGCGGTTGGTGCGGCCCGGGTAGCCGGCCACCATCACGAAGTCGTCGGCGCCCAGCGGCTGGTCGGCGAACTTCAGGAAGTGCTTGGGCTGGTACGGCACGTTGTCAGCGGCGAAGGCGGCCGGCTTGCCGTCCTTGCCCACATAGGCGCGGTAGAACGAGAAATCGCCGGTGTGGCGCGGCCACATCCAGTTGTCGACGTCACCGCCGAACTTGCCGACGCTGCCCGGGGGCGCGTAGACCAGGCGCACGTCCTTGATTTCCATGTTGCGGAACAGGCGGTAGGTGTTGCCGCCGGAGAAGCTGTACAGGCGGCAGCGGAAGCCGGCGTCGGCTTCACAGGCGGCCACCTGGGCCTTGTCGAAGGCGTCCAGCGCGCGGCTGCGGGCCAGCGGGTCGTTGCCGGCGGCAGCGATGGCAGCCTTGGCCTGGGTGGTGACGTCGGTGATCTGGTCGAGCACGAACACGCGGGCGTTGGGGCCCGCGCTCAGTTCGTCCTTCAGGGTCGGCGCGTTGAAGCCGTCCTTGATCAGGTTCTTCTGCGCGGTCGAATTCAGCTGGATGGCGCCATACGCGCAGTGGTGGTTGGTGACCACCAGGCCCTGCGGCGAGACGAAGCTGGCGGTGCAGCCGCCGAGGGCGACGACCGCGCCCATCGGGTCGCCGGTCAGGTTGGACAGCTGTTCCGGGGACAGCTTCAGGCCGGCCTTCTGCAGCGGACCGGCGATTTCCGGCAGCTGCTGCGGCACCCACATGCCTTCAGCGGCATGGGCGACCTGGGCCAGCCCGAGGCTGGCGACGATGGAGAATGCAAGCAGGTTCGAGCGCATGGAGCGGCCCCTGGTAGTGGAACCTTCGATTGTAGCCCGCCGCCCTGCCCCGCCCCGAACCCCGGAAGTCATGCAATCAGGTGCTTCCACCGTTCAGCGTCTCCATTGCGATCGGTCAGAGACGAGAGGCCAGGCCGATGCAGGACACGCCGTAAACCCATCCATGGGGGCTCGGTCGCGCCATCCATGGCACTCACGGTCCTGCATCGGCCTGGCCTCTCGCCTCCCCACAGTCCCCTGGCCCCGGACGGTAGCGCCGAGCCATGCCCGGCGAGCGAAGCGACGCCGCTGTTCGCAGTACGTTCGAAACGCCCGCCGGCGCACGCCTTTCGTTCCGCCACTGCACCCGCAGCGCAACATGGGAAATCGCCGGGGAGGCCTATAATCCGCGTTTTCCCCCTGATGAGTTCCACCCCGATGGCGCAGCAAACGATGAAGGCCCTGGTCAAGCGCGAAGCGGCCAAGGGCATCTGGCTGGAAGAAGTTCCGGTGCCGACCCCGGGCCCGAACGAGGTCCTGATCAAGCTCGAGAAGACCGCGATCTGCGGTACCGACCTGCACATCTACCTGTGGGACGAGTGGAGCCAGCGCACGATCAAGCCGGGTCTGACCATCGGCCACGAATTCGTCGGTCGCGTCGCCGCACTCGGCTCGGCCGTGACCGGCTATGAGATCGGCCAGCGCGTCTCTGCCGAAGGCCACATCGTCTGCGGCCACTGCCGCAACTGCCGTGGCGGCCGTCCGCACCTGTGCCCGAACACCGTCGGCATCGGCGTCAACGTCAACGGCGCGTTCGCCGAATACATGGTGATGCCGGCCAGCAACCTGTGGCCGATCCCGGACCAGATTCCGTCCGAGCTGGCCGCGTTCTTCGATCCCTACGGCAACGCCGCGCACTGCGCGCTGGAGTTCAACGTGATCGGCGAGGACGTGCTGATCACCGGCGCCGGCCCGATCGGCATCATCGCCGCCGGCATCTGCAAGCACATCGGTGCGCGCAACGTGGTGGTGACCGACGTCAATGATTTCCGCCTGAAGCTGGCCGCCGACATGGGCGCCACGCGCGTGGTCAACGTGGCCAACCAGTCGCTGAAGGACGTGATGAAGGAACTGCACATGGAGGGCTTCGACGTGGGCCTGGAAATGAGCGGCAACCCGCGTGCGTTCAACGACATGCTCGACTGCATGTACCACGGCGGCAAGATCGCCATGCTCGGCATCATGCCCAAGGGCGCCGGCTGCGACTGGGACAAGATCATCTTCAAGGGCCTGACCGTGCAGGGCATCTACGGCCGCAAGATGTACGAGACCTGGTACAAGATGACCCAGCTGGTGCTGTCCGGCTTCCCGCTCGGCAAGGTGATGACCCACCAGCTGCCGATCGACGACTTCCAGAAGGGCTTCGACCTGATGGAAGAAGGCAAGGCCGGCAAGGTGGTATTGAGCTGGAATTGACCCTTCGCCGCGCGCGATGGGTGGGTGCCGAGCTTGCTCGGCACACCTTGAAGCTGAAAAAGGCACCGATGGGCGCCTTTTTCGTAAAGCGTGCCAGGCAAGCCTGGCACCTACCGACGCAAGGGTTATTTGCCGATGGCCACGCTCAGCATCACGCGGCTGTGGGCCAGCTTGCCGGAGTTGTCGCGGCCGTTGCCGTCGGTGCCGTAGTAGCCCAGGCCGACCTTGGCCATCCCGAACTGGCGCTCAACGCCGACATTCCAGTCGGTGTAATCCTTGGCGATGCCGTCTTCAAACGTGCTGCGACCGACATTGGCATTCAGGGTGAAGTCCTTCGGCAGGCCCCAGCTGCCGCCCAGGCCGAAGTACCAGCCATCGGTGCTGCTGTTCCATACATCGTTGGTGTAGGCCACCGTCAGCTTGTAGGTGTCATCCAGCGTGGTGGTGGTGATCAGCTCGTTGTAGTTCTGGTGGCTGGACTTCAGGTAGGTGTAGCGGTTCAGCAGCACGTCGAAGTTGACGCGCTCGGTGACGTCCACGCCGTAGCCGATCAGGTAGTCGACCTCGGTCTTCGGATCACCTGCACCGAAGTCCACGCCCGAGCCCCAGACGCCGGCATACAGGCCGACCGGGCTGGTGTAGGTGAAGCCAGCCTGCAGGGTCGGATCCTCATCGGTCTGCGACACACCACGGAACAGGTAATCGGAAACAGCGGTGACGTTCCAGCTGTACGGCGATTCGCTTTCCTGGGCGCTGGCGGCGAACGGGGCGGCCAGGGTCAGGGCAGCGGCAATGGCGAGGCAGGCACGGGCGTGCTTCATGAGCGTCTCCGGTGGGGGCGGTGGCGTGGCGTGGAAGGCGGGAGCAGCCGGAGCTGCGACAGCTCCGGTTCACGAATTCTTAACCAGTTTGCTATTGCGATGCAACATGTGCCGGCCGTGGCGATGCCCCGGCCAGGCCGGCCGGCAAGCGGCGATGCCCGGTAGAATCAGCGGTTTCCCCGTTCAGAGCCGTGCCCACGCCATGACCGACGCCTCCTCCGCCCTGACCCGCCACTACGCCGAGGAACTGGACGCCATCCGCGCCCAGGGCCTGTTCAAGTCCGAGCGGATCATCACCAGCCCGCAGTCGGCCGAGATCACCCTCGAGGACGGCCGCAAGGTGCTGAACTTCTGTGCCAACAACTACCTGGGCCTGGCCGACCATCCAGACCTGATCCAGGCCGCCAAGGATGCGCTGGATACCCACGGCTTCGGCATGGCCTCGGTGCGCTTCATCTGCGGTACCCAGGACCTGCACAAGCAGCTGGAGAAGCAGATCGCCGACTTCTTCGGCAAGCAGGACACCATCCTGTACGCGGCCTGCTTCGACGCCAACGGCGGCCTGTTCGAACCGCTGCTCGGCGAGAACGACGCGATCATTTCCGATGCACTGAACCATGCTTCGATCATCGACGGCGTGCGCCTGTGCAAGGCCAAGCGCTTCCGCTACGCCAACTGCGACATGGCCGACCTGGAAGCCCAGCTGCAGGCCGCCGATGCCGCCGGTTGCAAGACCAAGCTGATCACCACCGACGGCGTGTTCTCGATGGACGGCTTCATCGCCCCGCTGGACGAAATCACCGCGCTGGCAAAGAAGTACAACGCGCTGGTGCACATCGACGAATGCCATGCCACCGGCTTCCTGGGTGCCACCGGCCGCGGCTCGGCCGAAGTGAAAGGTGTGCTGGAGAAGATCGACATCATCACCGGCACCCTGGGCAAAGCCATGGGCGGCGCACTGGGCGGCTTCACCTGCGCCAGCGCCGAGGTGATCGAGTTGCTGCGCCAGCGTTCGCGGCCGTACCTGTTCTCCAACTCGCTGCCGCCGCATGTGGTTGCCGCCGGCATCAAAGCGTTCGAGATGCTGGCCGCCGCTGACGATCTGCGCGGCACCCTGGTGGAGAACACCCGCTATTTCCGCGAAAAGATGGTCGCAGCCGGTTTCGACGTGAAGCCGGGCGTGCACCCGATCAGCCCGGTGATGCTGTACGACGCACCGCTGGCGCAGAAGTTCGCCGAGCGCCTGCTCGAAGAAGGCATCTACGCGATCGGCTTCTTCTTCCCGGTGGTACCCAAGGGCCAGGCCCGCATCCGCACCCAGATCAGCGCCGCGCACAGCCGCGAGCATCTCGACCGCGCGATCGATGCGTTCACCCGCATCGGCGTCGAGCTGGGCGTGATCAAGGGCTGATCATGGCCGGGGCCGGATCCCTTTCCTGCGGAAAGGGTTCTGACCCCACCAGGCAAGGCGTGCCGGCCAAGGTCGGCACCTACCGGAGCTTGATGGTGTGCCGACCCGGGCCGACACCCACAGGCGTCATTTCTTTTTCTTCTTGCCCTTCGGTTCGTCCTTGCTGGCCACCACCACCGGCTTGGCGGCAGCGTCCTGGCCGTTGCCCTTGGCAACGCGGATGCCATTGGCCTTCATCCAGGCATCGAACTCGTCGGCGGTCATCTTCTTGTCGCCGTTGCTCATCAGGAAGCGGTAGCTGCCGCGACCATCCAGCTCCGGGGTCTTCACTTCCACCACCGGGGTTTCGGCCGGCGTTTCCGCCTTGGCCACCTTTTTGTGGCCACCACAGGCGGTCAGCAGCATCATCGGCAGCAGCAGGCCTGCGCAGCGCAGGGTTTGGTTGAGGGTCGGGTGGTACATGGCAGGCTCCGTTCGGGAAATTCAACAACCAGGCGCCCCCTACGCCTGGAACGGTGGCCGGCAACTGCCGGCCGCGGGCGATGATCAGCCCGGTGCAGCGGCCCCCAGCCGCTGCTGGTCACTGACCTCCAGCATCCGCCACTGGCCCTTGCCGAGATCGCCGAGCACCAGCCCACCAATCGCGACCCGGACCAGGCGCAGCACCTGCAGGTCGAAGGCCGCCAACAGGCGGCGGATATGACGGTTGCGGCCCTCGTCGAGGACCACCTCCAGCCATGCGGTCTTGTCGCCACTGCGCAGCACGCGCACGGCCTGGGCAACGAGGAACTCGCCCTCGTCCTCCACGCCGGCCTGCAGTGCCGCCAGGGTGGCGTCATCGGGCAGGCCATCAACCTGCACGTGGTAGGTCTTGTCCGGCCCGGTCTGCGGGTCGGTCAGGCGCGCCGCCCATTGCGGATCGTTGCTGAACAGCAACAGCCCTTCGCTGGCCTTGTCCAGGCGCCCGACCGGCGCGATCCACGGCAGGCCAGCACCATCAAAGCAACGGTACACGGTGTCGCGACCACGCTCGTCCTGCGCGGTGGTCACCACCCCGCGCGGCTTGTTGAGCATCAGGTACAGGCGCTGCGGCGCGCCCATCGGCTGGCCATCGACCTCGATGGGTGGCGCCGGCTGGCCAATCGGGAACTCGGGATCACGCACGATGCGGCCGGAGACACGTACGCGCCCTTCGGCGATCCAGCGCGCGGCCTCGCTGCGCGAGCACACGCCGGCCTTGGACAGCACGCGCGCCAGGCCATGGCGCACGCCACTGGAGACATTCGGAGTCGCACGCCCACGCAATGCGTGGGAGCGGGCGGCGGGGGCGGCAGGTGGGCGGCGCGTGCGCAAGCCTCTGCTCCCCGCGGCGCTTACTTCTTGTCGACCGGCTTGGTCTCAGCCGGTGCTTCGGCCGGGGCCGGAGTGGCGGCCGGAGCAGGACGCGCCTTGACCACACGCACGCCACGCGCCTTCATCCAGGCGTCGAATTCTTCGGCGGTCATGCGCTTGCCGTTCTGGCTCATGTCGAAGCGCCACGGCGTATTGTCGAACTCGGTCTGCGGCTTGTAGGCCGCCGGATCGTTCGGCTTCACTGCCGGCGCGCTCGGGATGGCCTTGGCGATGTTCTGGCAGCCATCGATGCGCAGGCGCTGCAGCACCTGGTCCAGCGACTGCGACGGATCGTAATTGCCGCTCAGCACGCCGGCCGGCATGCCCAGCTGATTGCCACGGATGTACAGCTCGTCGGCCACCGGCGCGATGGTCGTGGCCGGCAACGGCAGCGGCGATGCGCTGGTGTTGACCGAGCAATCGACCGCGGCGTGGGCGGCGGGAACCAGGGCCAGCGCCAGAACGGCGGCCGATGCAGAGCGCAGCATGAGGGACATCCACGGAAGGAAGTGACGCGGCGAGTTTAGCAATGCCGCGCCAGCTTTCAAGCGCCACTTTCAATGAATACGGCAACTCATTGGTTTTGTGGAAAAAATCCCGACGAACGGTTGCCCTGACGCATGAAATTCCAGATTCCCGGCCGCAGAAACAACAAGACCCGGCCGAAGCCGGGTCCTGCTGTGTCTTACTGGCAGAGCGTCAGAACTTAGTTCTGGACGTTCAGCTCGGTACGACGGTTCTTGGCGCGACCTTCCGGGTTGTCCGAACCATCCGGGTTGGTGTTCGGAGCAATCGGACGGCTCTCGCCGTAGCCGATCGGGCCGACCAGGCGACCGGCGTCAACGCCGTTCTTGGTCAGGTAGTTGTACACGGCGGTAGCACGACGCTCCGACAGCTTCTGGTTGTAAGCGTCGGTACCCTTCGAGTCGGTGTGACCGGCAACTTCAACGCGCAGATCCGGGTAACGCTTCAGGATCTCGGTGGCTTCGCTCAGGATCGCCACGGCGTCCGGACGCAGGTTCGACTTGTCGAAGTCGAAGTTGACGCCCTTCAGGTCGATGGAGACCGGCACCGGGCAACCGTCCGGACCGATGGTCTGACCCGGCTGCGAGTTCGGGCACTTGTCGTCGCAGTTGTTGACGCCGTCACCGTCGTCATCCAGGTCGGCGCAGCTCGGGGCAACCGGAGCCGGAGCCGGAGCAGCCGCGACCGGAGCCGGGCCCAGCGGGATCACGACACCGACCGAAGCCAGCACGTCACCGAACCAGTCTTCCTTCTTGGCGGCAACGCTCTGGTCGTCGAAGTCAGCGCGGTAGGCAACTTCGGCGCGGACAGCAACGCGCTTCTCGAAGGTGGTCTGCAGGCCGACGCCGAGCTTGGCGGCAACGTTGCCGTCCTTACGCTTGCGCGGACCGGTGGCATCGAACGGGTAGGACTCTTCCGACTTCTGGTAGCCCAGGCCACCCAGGATGTACGGGTTCCAGCCGCGGCCTTCCTTGATGAAGTGGCGACGCAGGTCCAGCGAGACGCCGTACTGCGACCAGTTCAGGTCCTTGTTCGAATCGAAGTTCGGGTTCTGATAGTTCAGCTCACCGTCCAGCGACCAGTTCGGGCTGATGAACTTGCCCAGGCCCAGGGTCACGAACGGAGCGTCATTGGTCAGACGGTCGCTGTCCTGGAAGTTGAAGCCGGCCGAACCGGTCAGGTACCAGCGGTCATCGAACTCCTGCGCGGAGGCAGCCTGGGCGAAAGCCAGACCACCCAGCAGCGCGGCAGTAAGGATCTTCTTGTTCATTGAGTACAGCTCCTATTTCGGGGGTATGAAACCGGTAGAGGCATGGGCCAGCACTACTGCGTCGATGTTCGACAGCCGATTCAGCACGCCACCGCCGCGAACATTATGCTCAGGCGGGTGAAGGTCATGTTAACAGTCCCGTAACATGTGAAGTGTTGTGCCCGACCCTCCACCGGTCCGACGTTGAAACCCTATACAGGATGATGAAAATCCGCAAGACCTTCGCGCTGCAAGGGTTTGACGGTGTTTAGGCGGCGGAAGCGACATATTCCGCAACGGATTGCTTCACACGGTTCAGCGCGCTTGCGGAAACGTGAGGAACCTTATGATGGGGCCACGAACCCAGCCGGAGCCGAGATGAAAGCCGTCGCCCTGAGTCGTGAATCCGCCCCCGCGCTGGGCGATGTCCAGCTGCCCCCACCCCTGCCTCCGCGCGGTCGTGATCTGCTGATCCGGGTCGAAGCAGTCTCGGTCAATCCCGTCGATGGCAAGCAGCGCGCGGCCACTGATCCGGCCACGCTCGAGGCGCCCCGCGTGCTCGGCTGGGACGCGTCCGGCGTGGTCGAGGCCATCGGCGAAGAGGCCAGCCTGTTCGCCTCCGGCGACGAGGTCTATTACGCCGGCGATGTCACCCGCCCGGGCTGCAATGCGCAGTACCAATGGGTGGATGAACGCCTGGTCGCACGCAAGCCGACCACGCTGGATTTCGCTGAAGCGGCCGCCCTGCCGCTGACCACGCTCACCGCATGGGAACTGCTGTTCCAGCGCATGCCGTTGCAGCTGGATGACTGCCGTCATGCCGGCCAGTACCTGCTGGTGATCGGCGGTGCGGGCGGCGTCGGATCGATGGCGATCCAGCTGGCCCGCCATGCCGGCTTCGAGGTGATCGCCACCGCCTCCCGCGCGTCCTCGGCCGACTGGTGCCGGCAGATGGGTGCGCAGCATGTGATCGACCACAGCCGACCGCTGCTGGCGCAGTTGCAGGCGCTGGGCATCGATGCGGTACATGTCGCACTCAATCTGGCCGACACCGACCACTACTGGGATGAACTGGGCCAGCTGCTGGCGCCGCAGGGCCATGTCGGCCTGATCGTCGAACCGCGCGGCGCGCTGCGCATCGGAGATCCGTACAAGGCCAAGTGCATCGGTATCCACTGGGAATTCATGTTCGCGCGCGCGCGCTTCGCCACCGCCGACCGCATCGAACAGCACCGCATCCTCAGCCGCGCGGCCAGCATGATCGACGCCGGCCAGCTGCGCGGCACCCTCAGCGAGACACTGGGCACGATCAATGCGGCCAACCTGGACATCGCGCATCAGCGCCTGGCCAGCGGGCGCACGCTTGGCAAGCTGGCACTGGCGGGCTGGGACGATTAGCCAGGCTGGAACGCCGATGCAGAGCCGAGCCCATGCTCGGCTCCGCAGAACAGCCCCACATGCAGGATCAAGGCTGCCTGTAACAGCGGATTGGCCGGCATCTGTATCTATGGAAGCGACTGAATCGGATTTACGGTGGGAACAGATCCTCCTCCCCCCGAGTGCCCCATGCCCACTGCCCTTCCGCTGCGCCTGCTGCAACTGACCGTCGGCCTGTTCCTGTACGGCTTCGGTGCCTCGCTGATGATCCGTGCCGCGATCGGCGTTGCTCCCTGGGACGTGCTGTCGCAGGGCATCGCCGCGCAGACGCCGCTGTCGTTCGGCCTGGCCACCAATGTGATCGGCGCGCTGGTGCTGCTGCTTTGGTGGCCGTTGCGACAGAAACCTGGTGTCGGCACCGTTCTCAACGTGATGCTGATCGGCCCGTCCGCACAATTTGGCCTGTGGTTGCTGCCGCCGGCGGTCGGCCTGGGCTGGCAGCTGGCGATGTTCTGTGCCGGCATGCTGCTGGTTGCGCTGGCCACCGGCCTGTACATCGGCGCCAAGCTGGGCCCCGGCCCGCGCGATGGCCTGATGACCGGCCTGCACGCCCGCACCGGCTGGCCGATCTGGAAGGTGCGCAGCCTGATCGAGGGCAGCGTATTGCTGCTGGGCTGGTGGCTGGGCGGCAATGTCGGCCTCGGCACCCTCGCCTTCGCCCTGCTGATCGGCCCGCTGTGCGGGGTGACGCTGGGCTGGTTCGGGATTGGTCGTCCCCCGGTAGTGCCTGCCGCTGGCCGGCAACCGCAGTCCCCCCTGAGCTGAACGGGATGCCGGCCAGCGGCCGGCACTACCCCCGGAGTTCGGGGGCAGCGCCGCAGGCGCGGGGGTTGGAGGCCGGTAAGTGGGGCCCGCGGTTCGCGCAGCGAATTGCGGGAGCGACAGCACGCATGTGCCGAGCGTACCCGGCCAGCGGCCGGCACTACCCCCGGAGTTCGGGGGCAGCGCCGCAGGCGCGGGGGTTGGAGGTCGGTAAGTGGGGCCCGCGGTTCGCGCAGCGAATTGCGGGAGCGACAGCACGCATGTGCCGAGCGTACCCGGCCAGCGGCCGGCACTACCCCCCGGAGTTCGGGGGCAGCGCCGCAGGCGCGGGGGTTGGAGGCCGGTAAGTGGGGCCCGCGGTTCGCGCAGCGAATTGCGGGAGCGACAGCACGCATGTGCCGAGCGTACCCGGCCAGCGGCCGGCACTACCCCAAGAGCGGCCCTTGCCCCGGCCGCCGTTTCGCGGCACGCTTCGCGCTTCCGTACGCAAGCGTATCGACCATGTCGCCAGCCAACGAAAGCGCCTATCCCCACCTGTTCGCCCCGCTGGACCTGGGCTTCACCCAGCTGCGCAACCGCGTATTGATGGGCTCGATGCACACCGGCCTGGAAGATCGCGCCCGCGACTTCCCGCGGCTGGCCGCCTACTTCGCCGAGCGCGCCGAGGGCGGTGTCGGCCTGATCGTGACCGGTGGCTTCGCCCCGAACGTGGTCGGCTGGCTGAAGCCATTCGGCGGCAAGCTGTCCTGGCCCTGGGAAGTGCGGCCGCACCGCCAGCTGACCGCCGCCGCGCACCAGCACGGCGCGAAGATCTGCCTGCAGCTGCTGCACGCTGGCCGTTACGCCTACCACCCGCTGTCGGTGGCGCCGTCGAAGCTGAAGGCACCGATCAACCCGTTCACCCCGCGTGCGTTGTCGGCCAGCGGCGTCGAGCGGCATATCGCCGACTACGCACGCAGCGCGAAGCTGGCCCGCGAGGCCGGCTACGACGGCGTCGAAGTGATGGGTTCGGAGGGCTACCTCATCAACGAATTCATCGCCCCGCGCACCAACAAGCGCACCGACCGTTGGGGCGGTGACGCCAGCCAGCGCATGCGCTTCGCGGTCGAGATCGTGCGCCGCATCCGCGAGGCCTGCGGCCCGGACTTCATCATCATCTACCGCCTGTCGCTGGTGGATCTGGTCGATGACGGCAGCAACTGGGAAGAGATCGTGCAGCAGGCGCAGGCGATCGAGGCGGCCGGCGCGACGATCATCAATTCCGGCATCGGCTGGCACGAAGCGCGCATTCCGACCATCGCCACCTCGGTGCCGCGGGCTGCCTTCGCCGGGGTCACCGCCAAGCTCAAGCCGCATGTGAAGGTGCCGCTGGTGGCGACCAACCGCATCAACATGCCCGACGTCGCCGAGCGCATCCTCGCCGATGGCGGCGCCGACATGGTGTCGCTGGCACGCCCGCTGCTGGCCGACCCGCAGTGGCCGAACAAGGCCCGCGCCGGCCGTGCCGAGGCGATCAACACCTGCATCGCCTGCAACCAGGCCTGCCTGGACCATGTGTTCGAGAACAAGCTGGCCAGCTGCCTGGTCAACCCGCGCGCCGCGCACGAGACCGAGCTGGTCTACCACCCCACTGCCGCGCCGAAGAAGATCGCCGTGGTCGGCGCAGGCCCCGCCGGCCTGGCCTGTGCCACGGTCGCTGCCCAGCGCGGCCACCAGGTCACCCTGTTCGATGCCAACGAGGAGATCGGCGGCCAGTTCAACGTGGCCAAGCGCATCCCCGGCAAGGAAGAGTTCTACGAGACCCTGCGCTACTTCCGCCACACGCTGGCCGAAACCGGCGTGCAGCTGCGCCTCGGCACCCGCGCCGATGCCGCCACCCTGGCCGGCTTCGACGAGGTGGTGCTGGCCACCGGCATCACCCCGCGCAAGGTCGACTTCCCCGGCGCTGACCACGCCAAGGTGGTCAGCTACCTGGACGTGCTGCTGGGCCGGGTTGAAGTGGGCACCAATGCGGCGATCATCGGCGCCGGCGGCATCGGCTTCGATGTCGGCGAGTTCCTCAGCCATGCCGGTGAGTCACCCTCGCTGGACCCGCAGCGCTGGATGGCCGAATGGGGCGTGGATGCCAGCTTCGAGGCCCGCGGCTCACTGGGCCGGCCCGAGGTCGAGGCGTCACCGCGTCGGCTGTGGCTGCTGCAGCGCAGCCCGGGCAAGCCCGGCGCGCGACTGGGCAAGACCACCGGCTGGATCCACCGCGCCACGCTGAAGGCCAAGGGCGTGCGCATGCTCGGTGGCGTCGAGTACCTGGGCGTGGACGACGAAGGCCTGCGCATCCGCGTGGAAGGCAGCGAACAGCTGCTGCCGGTCGACCATGTGGTGATCTGCGCCGGGCAGGAACCAAACCGTGCATTGCAGGCCGAACTGCAGGCCGCCGGCATCAACGCGCAGCTGATCGGCGGTGCCGATGTAGCGGCCGAACTGGACGCCAAGCGGGCCATCGACCAGGGCAGCCGGGTCGCCGCCGCGCTCTGATGAGCGCCTGAATGGGGGGCGGAATGTGATTTCCGTCAGCCCTGCCGAACCTGAATGTCAAGCCGGACGGTTCACGATGCGTTCGGCTATGCCCCCCTACCTTGCGCCATCTTTCCGCTCACCAGCCAGTTTCCGGTGAGCCGGCGCAGCCCCTCGATCGGTACTGATCGTTTCTTTTGGGGCTGCCCACGGGGCGGCCCCGATGGCCGCCTCCCCATGACGCCAAGTCGTACCCCGCCTCCTGTCGCCCCCGCGGCCGGAACCCGAGGGTGCGGCCCACACGGAGCAAGGAGTTATATGAAACTGGCCTGGATTCTCTGGCTGTCGCAGTTGTTGCCGCAGCCGGCCGCTGATTCATTGTGTTTGAGCACCACCGTTTACCTGGAAGCCCGCGACCAGACCCTGCGTGGCCAGCAGGCCGTCGCCGAGGTCGCCCTGCGCCGCCTCGACAGTGGCCTGTGGGGCGACTCGATGTGCCAGGTGGTCACCGCACGCAAGCAGTTCGCGCCGACCATCGTCTCCCCCGGCACCCAGCTGGGCAATGACGCGGCCTGGAGCGAGGCGATGAACGTGGCCTTCGACGCCGAGCGCAACTGGGCGCTGCCGGCCGGCGAACGCCGCGAGATCGTGCCCGGTGCCAGCCACTTCGCCGCGCTGTCCATCGCCAGCCCGAACTGGCGCAACGCGTACCAGGTGGCCACCATCGGCGATCACACCTTCTATAAGGTGCAGAACCTCAAGCCACGGCAGTCGTAACGATCCGTGCTGGCGGCAGCGTTGCCGCCCGCCGCCAGGCTCTGGGATAGTGGGCGCTTCCCGCCCGCATCACCTGGAGTTCCCATGAAGCTGTACAGCAAGCCCGGTGCCTGTTCCACCGCCGACCACATCGCCCTGCAGTGGACCGGCCAGCCGTTCGAGGTTGAACTGCTGAACAAGGACACCCTGAAGGGTCCGGAATTCCTCAAGATCAATCCGGCCGGCGCCGTCCCCGCACTGGTCGACGGCGACTTCGTGCTGCTGCAGAACGCCGCGATCATGGGCTACATCGCCGACAGCTTCCCGCAGGCCGGCCTCGGCGGCGACGGTAGCCCGCGCCAGCGCGCCGAAGCCACCCGCTGGCTGGCCTTCGTCAATTCGGACGTGCATCCGGCCTTCTCGCCGCTGTTCGCGCCGGGCAAGTTCATCGCCGACGAGAGCCAGTTCGATGCGATCCGCGCCGCCGCGCACAAGCGCCTGCGTGGCCTGTTCGAAACCGCTGACAAGCAGCTGGCTGACAAGCCCTGGCTGGCCGGTTTCCGCAGCTTCGCCGACCCGTACTTCTACATCACCCTGCGCTGGGCCGCCGGCACCAAGGTCGACCTGTCCGGCCTGGACAACCTGGCCGCCTACAAGGCGCGCATGGATGCCGACGCCGGCGTGCAGGCCGCGCTGAAGGCGGAAGGCCTGGCCTGAGCGTGACCCGGGGTCGGATCCGTCTGCGCAGCAGGCGGCTCTGACCCCCTCGGTTCCAACAGCGTGATCAGCCGATCTGGCGGATCACTTCGCCCTTGGCATCGCGCAGGTAGGTCGGCACCACTTCGATGCGCAGCGCCGCCGCCACCGGGTAGATACCGCGCTCGGCACGCACGCCCGCCAGGGCCTGCAGTCCCGCCTCATCCAGTGCCCAGCGCGCGTTGTCGGCGGAGACGTCGCCCACTTCACCGTGCCCGGCCGGGATGAACTCCCACTGCCGCTCGCGGCTGACCAGTTCCAGCGATTTGCCATGGCGCAGGCGCAGCGGCAGCAGCTCGCACACGCTGGCGACCTGGCCGCCCCCCAGCACCAGGGTGGTGACGCCCGCCTCCTGCCGCCAATCCAGTGTCTCGATGAACAACATGCCGGTACTGGAGCCCTCGCGCTCGCTGCCGGCCTGCACCTGTGCGGCCAGTACCGGATCCTCCAGCAGGTTGCCGCGATGCAGGTCGCTGATCCACAGCGGCATCGCCGGCTGCAGCGCCTGCAGCACGCCGCGCGTCGACCAGCGTTTGACCGCCTCCATTTCTTCATCAGTCAACCCGACCAGCTGCAGGAACTGCAGATGACCGTTGGCGGTATCACGCGCGGGAAGCTGCGGGTCGGCGATGAAGGCGAGGTGGCACAACCGCGTGTCGGTCTCCAGCGCGATCGGGCCATTGGCATTGAGGTGGTGACCATCCTCGAACACGTTGCCACTGCCGAACACATAGCGCGCCAGGTTCTGCAGCAGGTTCATCGGCCACACCGGCGGTGCGCTGCCAGCGTTCTCACCGGCGTCGGCAGCGAGGCGGAAGGTCAGCTCGAAACCATAGCCACTGGCGGTGGCATCACTGCTCTCCTTGGCATACAGCTCGGAGAAGCCATAGGTGATGTAGTGCCAATGCGGCAGCGGCGCCTCCGCCCAGTAGACACTGATGCCATCGAGCGGATCCTGCCCACCGAGCGTATACGGCAGCGCGGTGCCGTAGTGGCGCGGCTCCTGCCCGGCATACAGCGGCGCCAGCGCCGCATTGATCGCGTCCCAGCCGGGGGTATCGGTGACGTCGTGGTCGTCCTGCACACGGGACTCCTTGTGGGGAAGTGAACCGATCACTTTACGCGGTGGCTCAGGCCTGCACGACCTCATCGCCACCATTCACCACGGCCGCCTGGGTTTCCTGCCACCAGCGCTGCGCCAGCGCCGGACTGCGCGCCTTGCCCACCGCCGCCAGCAGTTCCGGGCACAGGCGTTCCAGCGCCAGCGCATCGGTGCAGCGTTCGATCTTCAACTGAATGAAGTAGCCCTTCAGGCCCAGATGCCGACGCACGGCCTCACTCATCGCGTCGTACAGCTGCTGGTACAGCGCCGGGTCCTGTTCGCGGCCGGCGCTGATGCTGCGCGTCGGTGCGGCTTCGGCACTTCCGCCGACCACTTCAATCAGGCCCTGTGCTGACAACTGCTCCAGTGCGTCCGGTGGTGCGCGCAGGCCTTCGAACAGGCCGCGCAGTTCAGTGTCATCGCGATGGCCGTCGACCATCAGCAGGATCGAACGCAGTGCCGCCGGCAGGCGCCGGCCACGGTCTTCGATTTCCTGACGGCCAGCAGCCGTCTTGGCGTGCAGCAATGCCATTGCCTCCCCCTCCCTCGATGCGCAATGCCGGCGCGCCCTGACGGGCACGCTCCCCTGTGTGCCATCCCCGGACGGCACGCGCCTTCCCCGGCGCGCGCCGCGTATTGCAGGTCGATGACAGGCCGAGCTTAGCGCAAGTGCTGCGGGTAGTGCCGGCCGCTGGCCGGCAACCTCAGGATTGAGGGGGGGTGCCGGCCAGCGGCCGGCACTACCAACTCAACCCACCAGCCCGCCGGCGGACGACAACAC